>CAZQFF010000003.1:703-59102 GCA_964592575.1 uncultured Pedobacter sp. | reverse complement strand
TAATTTAGAAGAACTAAAAGCAAAGAAAAAGGAAAAAGTAGAAGAAATTGCTGAGAACTTAAATTTAAATGGTATCAAAGCCCTTCCTTATCATGCTGGATTAGAACCTAAAGTTCGCGCCGATACACAAGACAAATTCTTAATGGAGGATGTTGAAGTAATTGTAGCGACTATCGCCTTTGGAATGGGAATAGACAAACCTGACGTACGTTTTGTGATTCACCATGATATGCCAAAGAGCATGGAGGGATATTATCAGGAAACTGGACGTGCTGGAAGAGATGGCGGAGAAGGAGTTTGCATAGCTTTTTATTCTGAAAAGGACATTGATAAATTAGCTAAGTTTATGAAAGATAAGCCTGTTTCAGAACGTGAAATAGGAACTCAGATTTTAAAAGAAGTTATTGATTATGCGGAGTCTAGTGTATGCCGTAGAAAGCAAATTCTTCATTATTTTGGTGAAAATTTCAATGATACTGGCTGTAATTCCATGTGTGACAACTGTAAGAAAACTAAGCAGTATTTTGATGCAGAAGAAAAGCTTCATAAGTTATTAATTTTAATTGAAAAGACTGGGCAACAGTTTGATGATGCTCATTTATTGAATATTTTGATGGGAAATGTTACGGCTCAAACTATAGCGTACGAACATCAAAATTTAGAAGAGTTTGGTTTAGGTAAAAATGAAGGTGAAATAGTTTGGAAATCATTGATCCGTCAAGCGGTACTAGACAATTTTTTAGCTAAAGATATAGACCATTATGGTTTATTACAATTAACGGCTTTAGGTAAGGACTTTATTGAAAATCCTTATGCTATAAAATTCATTTTAAATGAAATTATGGTGTCCCCACAAGATTCAGAGGATGATGGTCCAAAACAAGCTGGATCTGCTTTGGATACCCAACTCTTATCTTTATTAAAAGATTTAAGAAAGAAAATAGCTAAACAAAAATCAGTTCCGCCTTTTGTAGTTTTTCAAGATCCATCATTAGAGGAAATGTGTACGCATTATCCTATTACCATGGATGAATTAAAACAAATATCTGGAGTGGGGAGTGGAAAAGCTCTTAAGTTTGGTGCTCCTTTTTTAGATATTATAAAGAAGTATGTGGAAGATAATGAGATCGAGAGACCAATTGATTTAGTTATTAAAACGCAAGCTAATAAGTCAGCACTTAAGGTTTCTATAATTCAAAATATTGATCGTCAAATTGGATTAGAAGATATAGCTAAAGCAAAGGGAATCACTTATGATGAAATTTTAAAGGAAGTGGAAGCCATTGTGAATTCAGGGACAAAGTTAAATCTGACATATTATGTGGATGAGATCATAGATGAAGATCGTCAAGATGAAGTTTATGACTATTTTAAATCGGCTGAAAATGACTCAATAGATGAGGCATTGAGGGAGTTAGGTGAAACAGATTATAGTCGTGAGGAAATACAAATCATGCGAATCAAATTCATGTCTGAATTTGGAAATTAAAACTAAATACTATGCTTAATATACCCCAAATTAAATATTTAGATCAAGATAATTTTTTTTTAATGGCTGGTCCATGTGCAATAGAAGGTGAAGATATTGCTTTGCGTATTGCGGAAAGAATTGTAAAAATTACTGATAAATATCAAATTCCATATATTTTTAAAGGTTCATTTCGTAAGGCTAATCGAAGTAAAGGCAGTTCATTTACAGGTATAGGGGATGAGAAGGCCTTGAAAATTTTGCAAAAAGTTAGTCAAACTTTTGGTGTTCCAACAGTAACTGACATTCATGAGAGTGGAGAAGCAGCTATGGCAGCTGCTTATGTTGATGTGCTTCAAATTCCTGCATTTTTGTGTCGTCAAACAGATTTATTAATTGCAGCAGCACAAACGGGTAAAACGGTAAATATTAAAAAGGGCCAATTTTTATCAGCAGGCTCAATGAAGTTTGCTGTTGAAAAAGTTCAAGAATCAGGAAATCCAAATGTTATATTAACAGATCGAGGAAATACTTTTGGTTATCAGGATCTCATAGTAGATTTTAGAGGTATTCCGGAAATGCGAGCTTTTGGTGTTCCAGTAGTTATGGATTGTACGCATTCCTTACAACAACCTAATCAGAGTTCTGGAGTAACAGGAGGTAAACCGGCTTTAATTGAAACTATAGCTAAGGCAGCGATTGCTGTTGGAGCAGATGGGTTGTTCATTGAGACGCATCCTAATCCAGCAGAAGCAAAATCTGATGGAGCCAATATGCTTCATTTAGATTTATTGGAAGAATTATTAGTAAAGCTAATTAGAATTAGAGAAGCTATAAAATAATTTAAGAATCATGGAAATCTATGAAGAAGCTTTTGATAACTACTTAATATCAACTGATAAGTTAAAATTAGATGTAAGGGCCATTCATAATTTCTTATCCAATCATGCAGGATGGTGTGATAATATTCCTTTAAATACCGTTGAAACTTCCATTGCAAATTCATTAAATTTTGGACTCTTTCATAATCAGCAGCAAATTGGTTTTGCTAGAGTAATTTCTGATTTTTCAACTATAGCCTATTTAGTTGATATTTACATTTTGCCATCTTTTCGAGGTCAAGGACTATCAAAAAACTTATGGATGCAGTAATGAATCTTTCTAATTTACAAGGACTTAGACGATGGATGTTATTAACCTCTACAGCAGATTGGTTGTATACTAAATATGGTTTTAATAAATTACCTAAACCAGAACTCTATATGAAACGGTTTAATCTAGATGTTTATAAATTAAATACCTAATTAAATTCTGTAATTATCAGCACGCCAATCGATAATTGCTTTTTTAATTTCGTCACAACTTAATTTATCAAATTCACATCGATCAACTAATTGTACGAATTCTTCATCTTCAGCAAATCTTAATGCTAAGATTTGTCTCATTCGGAGTGTCTTAGGTAAAGGTTTGCCAGTTAATATAAAGTATCTTAATGATTCTTCAGCCCTGATTGCACGATCTTGTGCTTTAAGTGCAAAAGCCCGACTATATAAAGCAATTATAATTAATGCAATGTAGGCAAAAAACAAAAACAAATTAGTTTGCGTATATTCCTCTAATAGAGCGTATCCTAGATAGATTACACCTATAAATATTAAGGGTATGAGTAAGAAATGAAAAGGTTTATTATACCTTTTGTGATTAGCGTAATTTTGCATGATGGAGGATTTAATTATTTTAATTTTTAAAAATGCAAAAAATCCTTAATACTACAGAATACTTACGGAATATTTAAGTACTTGTGGGTTTGTAAGGATATTTCCCATTTAGGATTTGCCATTACATAATCTATAATTAATGGGGTCATTTCTTTAGATTTTGACCATTCTGGTTGTAAATATAATTTACAACTAGGAGAAACTTGCTCAGCATATTGTTCAGCCCACTGAAAGTCACTTTTATTAAAAACTATTACTTTTAATTCGTTTGCAAGTGGGAGTATTTCTGGACGAGGTGCTTTGAATTTTTTTGGAGAAAGGCAAATCCAATCCCAAGTTCCTGAAAGTGGATAAGCTCCAGAAGTTTCGATAAAAGTTAAGATGTCTGTGTCTTTTAACTTTTTAGTCAAGTCATCCAAATTGTAAATTAAAGGTTCGCCGCCTGTGACAACAACAGCTTTTCCAGGATATTGTTTAGCATGTTCTACAATTTCATCTGTAGAAGTTAAAGCATGCAACTCTGCGTTCCAACTTTCTTTAACATCGCACCAGTGACAACCTACATCACAACCACCTAATCGTATAAAGTATGCAGCTTTTCCTGTATTAAAACCTTCTCCTTGGATTGTGTAAAATTCTTCCATAAGGGGAAGCAAAGTGCCGTTTTCAGGAATAATATGTGTCATGAAATAGATATTAACTGTAAATTTCTCGTTTAGCCGATGCTAAAGTGTTTTTTAAGAGGCCAACGATAGTCATCAACCCTACACCTCCGGGTACAGGAGTTATCCAAGATGAAATTGGTGCGACATTTTCGAAATCTACATCACCATATAGCTTGAAACCTGATTTGGTTTCGGTTGAATTTTCTCTATTAATTCCTACATCTATTACGATGGCACCTGGTTTTACCATATCAGCTGTAATGAAGTTCTTTTTACCTATAGCAGCAATGATAATATCTCCTTGTAAAACCATCTCTTTAAGGTTTTTAGTTCGGCTATGTGTAAGTGAAACAGTACAATTGCCTGGATTTGTATTTCTAGCCATTAATATACTCATAGGACTGCCCACTATATTACTTCTTCCTACTACTACACAATGCATTCCACTTGTATTAATTTTATAGGCTTCTAGCATAAGCAATATGCCATATGGGGTAGCTGGTATAAAACACGGTAAGTTACGCATCATACGTCCTAAATTAATAGGATGGAAGCCATCTACATCTTTTTTGTAATCTATCGCTTCAGTTATTTTCTCAGGATCGATATGTGCGGGTAAAGGCAATTGAACAATTAATCCATCTACACTTACATCCTGATTAATCTCTTTAATCTTTTTGATGAGTTCAGCTTCGCTTACATTGGATTGGTAGTGTATTAATGAAGATTGAAATCCTACCTTTTCGCAATTTTTCATTTTGCTTGCGACATAAGTTTCACTACCACCATCATTTCCAACTAAGATGGCAACTAAATGTGGTTTCCTTCCACTTTTAGCTAAAAAATCAGCTGCTTCTAAAGTAATTTCGGCTTTTATTTTTTCAGAAACGTATTTACCATCTAATAGTTGCATATATGTCGATTTTTAATTGATTAATCTAGTTTTAAAACGGCCATAAAGGCAGATTGCGGAATTTCAACATTTCCTACTTGACGCATTCTTTTCTTTCCTTTTTTCTGCTTCTCTAACAATTTACGCTTTCTTGAAATATCTCCGCCATAACATTTAGCGGTAACATCTTTTCTTAATGCACTTAAAGTTTCTCTAGCAATAACTTTGGCACCAATTGAAGCTTGTATTTTAATCTCAAATTGTTGTCTAGGGATAAGTTCTCTTAGTTTTTCACAGATTTTTTTGCCGAATTCATAAGCATTACTTCTGTGAATTAAAGAAGAAAGAGCATCTACTGGTTCTTCATTTAACAACATATCTAAACGTACCAAATCTGATTTTCTATAACCTATTTGATGGTAGTCAAAAGATGCATAACCTTTGGAGATAGTTTTTAATTTATCATAAAAATCAAATACAATCTCACCCATTGGCATTTCAAATACCAGTTCTACACGATCTGAAGTTAGATAAGATTGATTAATGATGACTCCTCGCTTTTGAATACACAGCGATAATACGGGCCCTACAAATTCAGATTTAGTAATGATGTTGGCTTTTATAAATGGTTCTTCTACAAAGTTTAATTTACTTGGATCAGGTAAGTCTGAGGGATTATTAACAATAATTTCTTCATCTTTTGTAGTATGTGCTAGATAAGATACGTTAGGTACAGTAGTAATTACTGTCATATCGAATTCCCGCTCTAAACGTTCTTGAATGATTTCCATGTGAAGCATTCCTAAGAACCCACAACGGAAACCAAATCCTAAGGCAGCAGAACTTTCGGGCTCAAATACAATTGATGCATCATTAAGCTGTAATTTATGCATGGCTTCCCTAAGTTCTTCATAGTCTTCAGTGTCTACTGGATAAATTCCAGCAAATACCATTGGCTTTACTTCCTCGAACCCTTGAATAGCTTCAGCTGCACTATTTTCAATCGTTGTGATGGTATCTCCAACTTTTACCTCACGAGCTTCTTTAATTCCTGATATAATATAACCTACATCCCCTGTTTTAACGACATCACGTGGAGCCAAATCTAATTTTAAAATACCTACTTCGTCGGCAATATACTGTTTACCTGTATTAATAAATTTTACTTTGTCCCCTTTTTTGATTTCTCCATTAACTACTTTATAATAAGCTATAATGCCTCTGAAAGAATTGAAAACACTATCAAAAATAAGTGCTTGAAGCGGAGCTTTTGGATCACCTTCAGGAGCAGGAACTCTTTCTACAATAGCTTGTAATATTTCAGGAATACCCATGCCAGTTTTTCCTGAAGCAGGGATAATATCTTCTCTTTTACAGCCAATTAAATCAATTATTTGATCTTTTACTTCTTCGGGCATTGCCCCCGGAAGATCCATTTTATTTAAAATTGGAATGATTTCTAAATCATGTTCTAAAGCTAAATAAAGATTAGAAATAGTTTGTGCTTGAATGCCTTGAGAGGCATCAACAATTAGCAAGGCTCCTTCACAAGCAGCAATTGAACGAGATACTTCATAAGAAAAATCTACGTGACCAGGAGTATCAATTAAGTTGAATATATATTGATCTCCATTTAAACTATAATTCATTTGGATTGCGTGACTTTTAATTGTAATTCCACGCTCTCTCTCCAAATCCATATTGTCTAATAGTTGCGCTTGAGCTTCCCGTTGACTAATTGTATTGGTATATTCTAATAAACGATCTGCTAAGGTGCTTTTCCCGTGATCGATATGTGCGATAATGCAAAAATTTCTGATCTGCTTCATTTTGCTGCAAAGATAACTTTTTTCCCGTGAATTTAGGTCTAATACTCAATTAGCGCGTGATTTTTATTTCATCAAAGAAGCTATGTGCCAATCCCCCTGAGCCTTCATGCCAAGCAGGTAAAACCCCATAATTTTTGGCTACAATTTTTATAAAACGTGCTTTGGAATTAATTTTTCCTATAATTTCTCGAATTTGTACGTTATAATCTTCAGGTTTAGCCGGAGCTAATATTCTACTCACTTCTCTGAATTTTTTATCTTCTCCTGCAACATAAAATATAGTTTCAGGAGGAAAAATAATCCAAGCTTGAGTATCTTGTAAGGAATTTAAATGAACACTTTTTACAGGAATAGTGGCACCTAAATCTAATTCAGCTATGAAATCAGTTCCCCAAAATCCCTGCCAACGATTTCCAATCCGCCAATTTAGTTGACCATTTAAGCCATCAAGAAGTGCATTTGGTCCGCCACCTGTATAGCTTTTATTGATTTCGCTTAGCACTTGGATTTTATAGGTATTATCGATTTTTTTGAAATTCGCTGTAGATATAAAACTGCTGTGGTTATTTGAATCGAAAGCAATAGCTTTTATGGTGTAAGTGTCATTAATTTCTATTGGATATTGGTAGTGTTTAGATTGTTGATTAGGCTCAGTTCCATCAGTTGTATAATATATTCTAACGTCAGGTAAGGCATTCGAAATACTTACATAACTTTTTTGACTAAAAGATTCACTCGGACCATCAATTATGGGATTAGGTACAATTTGTAAAGATGCAATTTTCATTACTGGCTTTTCCATGGCCCGTAAGGAATTTAAATCTGGCTTTTCCTGCACATCATATTGAATTTGAGCACCATTTTCTATTTGCTCGTAGTTGATAAATAATTTTTTGTACGCTTGCCCATTAATCTTAATAGCATTTATAAAGTATTTATCTTTTGTGTAATTTGGTGCTGAGTATATAATCTGCTTCCCATTTTCTAAATTAACTCGCATTTCTTTAAACCAGGGAGAACCTACATTATACATATTATTTCCTGGAGAAATAGGATAGATGCCCATTGCACTCATAACTAACCAAGCCGACATTTGACCGCAATCTTCATTTCCAGATAATCCATCTGGTCGGTTTGCGTATTGTTCATTTAGAATTTTTTGAACATAATATTGAGTTTTATCTGGACGATGTGTAAAATTAAATAAATAGGCCATATGGTGACTTGGTTCATTTCCATGGGCATACTGACCAATTAATCCGGTAATATCACTTTGATCTCGACCACTTAATAGGGCTGATGTAGAAAATAATTCATCTAATTTTCTTTCATATGGAATTACTCCTCCCATGAACTCAATATGTGAATTGATATCTTGTTGGGTGCTAAATGAATAATGCCAAGAATTGCCTTCGGTATAATTATTATTCACTTCTGTCGCATCAAATGGTTTCCACCAACCTCCATTGTTTCGAGCTCTAATATGTTTTGAGATGGGATCATAAACATTCTTCCAATATTGCGCTCTTTGACTATAAAGATTATAATCATCTTCCTTTCCTAAATATTTGGCAAATTGTGCAATACACCAATCGTCATATGCATACTCTACGGTTTTGGAAGCGCTTTCATGTTCAAAATCAGCAGTAACTAAACCATTAGCAGCATAATAATCTAAACCAAATTGTTTACGATTAACGGATGTTTTCATGGCCTCTAGTGCTAAATTTAAGTCAAAGTCGCGAATACCTTTAGCATAGGCATCTACAATTACTGGTATAGCATGATTTCCAATCATACAAAAGGTTTCTTCACTAGCTAAAGGCCAAATTGGCAACATTTTTTGCTGTTTATACATAGCTAGAAATGTTTTGATAAAATCTAGTGTTCTTTTTTTGTCTATTAAAGAAAGCAAGGGTTTTTCTGTTCTAAAAGTGTCCCAAAGACTGAATACGGTATAGTAATCAAAATCTTTTGCGAGATGAATTTGTTGATCTAAACCACGGTATCGACGATCAACATCCATATATAAATTAGGATTTAAAAAACTATGATAAAGTGCACTGTAAAATACAGTTAACTTATCCCTATCACTTTCATCTGATATCTGTATTTTAGAAAGCTCTTTATTCCATGCCATTTGTACTTCTTGGAGCATTTTTTGAAAATTAAAACCATTTTCTTCACTTTTTAGATTTTTCAATGCTCCGTCTGCGTCAACAGCAGATATAGCGACTTGAGCTTTAATTTTTTCTTTTTTAATTGTATGAAAACGAACAAAGAGTTTGATGTTTTTTCCTTTTGCTTTTTTATCTGCTATAAGTTGATCGTCAATAGCAATTCCAGCATCTAGGAATGGCTTTTCAAATTTAATATGAAAATAGAGTTCTTGAGCTTTGGCCCAAGCGTTTGATTTTCTATAACCTTTTATTTCTCTGTTATTAATTATTTCTACCCAACTTTCTAAAACCTTGTCGCGGTGTTTTAAATCAATAATTACATTGGCTTCTTTTGAAGTTGGAAAAGTGAATTGATAAAGACCACTACGTTTGCCAGTGGTTATTTCAGCTTCAATATTATATTTGTTTAATACTGTTCTGTAATAACCTGGAGAGGCAATTTCATTGGCTTTTGAAAATTCAGAAGCATAATCTTCTTTTTTGAATTGAGGCTTACCTATAGTAGGCATAATTAAGAAGTCGCAATAATCTTCGATTCCTGTTCCGCTTAAATGAGTCTGCGAAAATCCATAAACAACGGAATCAGTGAAATGATATCCTGAGCAACCATCCCAGCCACTTAATCTTGTGTCAGGCCCAGGTTGTATCATCCCAAAAGGGTAGGATGGGCCCGGGTAAGTATGTCCATGACCACCTGTTCCTATAAAAGGGTTAACATAGGCAATTAAGTTCTCTTTTGATTTAGTAACTTGAGCCAGTAACAAATGCCAACAGAAAAATAAGTATAAGGTAAAAATGGCCTTTTTCATGATTTATTTTATCAAGTCAACTAATTGTTTAACCACAAATACAGACGTTTCTTCGTGGGTATATTGTTCTTCATGTTGTCCTAATTTAGCCTGCATATTTCTATATTTCATTTTACTTGAAATTTTACTCTTGGCTGTACTATGAAATGCTTGACAGCGAGTAATAATTTGAATCTGTTTAATATTGTCAGGATTAATACCAGCACCAGGCATAATCTCAATGCGCCCTTCTGCTTTTTCTACTAATTTGGCAATAGTTGTTGCGCCTTCTAAAGCACTCTGAGCGGCACCAGATGTCAATACTCTTTTAAAACCTAGTTGAATTAACTCCTCTAGTGCTTTTTCAAGGTCTTGGCATAAATCAAAAGCACGATGAAAAGCTAATGGCATAGGCTTAGCTAATTCAATCAATTCTGCACATCGTAGTATATCTATGCCAGCTTCGGCATTTAAAATACCAGTTACCATGCCATGACAGTCTAATTTTTTTGCTTCAAGAAGATCTAGCTTCATGATTTCAAATTCAGAATCTGAATACAAAAAATCTCCACCTCGAGGCCTTAAAATAGGCCATACTTCAAGATTTAACTTATTTATGCACATTTTAATTTGAGCAAAACTAGGAGTTGTTCCGCCTTCAGCTAGGTTATCACATAATTCAACACGAATCGCGCCGCCTAAATTAGCCGCTTGTGCAGAGGCAAAAGAATTAGCGCAAACTTCAATCCCTTTAGTTTGTACATTCATAAATACGTGAATTTAGGTCTTAGTAATAACTTTTACCTTGAATTAAAAGATCTTGCTTTTCTTGATTGCATACAGCAAAACTAAAGCCCTTTTGAATGGCATAAGATCCATATTCTCCTTTTTTATTCAAGGCTAAAAATCCAATTTGTATATTTTTTGCTGTTTCTGGCTTTTTTTTAATTATTCGCATGACAGCTTCTTTACAAGCTTCGTCTGGACTATATCCCTGACGCATCAATTCTACAACTAAAAATGAGCCTACATTTCTAATCACTTCCTCTCCAACTCCAGTAGATGTGGCTCCACCCACCTCATTATCTACATAGAGTCCTGCTCCAATAATAGGACTATCTCCAACTCTTCCATGTAGCTTGAATGCCATGCCACTAGTTGTACATGCGCCAGACATATTTCCATTTGCATCAATTGCTAACATGCCAATGGTGTCATGATTAAATTGATTGCCAGGAAGACGTTGTGGCGCACTTTTTTCATATAATTGATTTTCTATATTGATTACTGGTTCATATTGTGCTGTTTCTAACCATTTTTTCCAGGCCTTTTCACTCGCGGGGGTTAATAGATTCTCTTTTTTAAAACCTTCCATAAGCGCAAATTGTAATGCACCATTTCCTGCTAGCATCACATGTGGTGTTTTTTCCATCACTTTACGAGCCACAGAAATAGGGTGCTTGATGTGCTCTAAGGCTAAAACAGCACCAATATTGCCATTTTCATCCATGATGCATGCATCAAGGGTTACTTTACCATCTCTGTCAGGTAACCCACCGTAACCCACAGATTGATTTTTTTCATCAGCTTCAGCAACTTTTACGCCTAGTTCAACTGCATCTAAAGATTTACCTCCATTACTTAGTACTTTCCAAGCTTCAGCGTTTGCGGCAATTCCAAAATCCCATGTTGAAATTACAATGGGTTTTGTGGATTTTCCAAAATTGTTATTCGAATCTAAATGTTGAGATTCATTCGGGATTCCTAAGGAATGATTAAGGCCAAAGACTGAATTCGATAAAGTTAAAATACCAGATGTAAGAGCAGTGTTTTTTAAGAACTTTCGACGGTTTATCATAAGGAATTAAGCGTTAAAATTAAATTGGTCAGCATCTTTTAAAAAAGGAAATTGTCTTCTAATTTTTACTAGGTCAGTGTAGTTGATGCTAAAGGTATAAAGATCCTCGTCTTCGGGTTTGTAATAGATCGTTTCACCATGAGGATCTATACACATAGAATGCCCTCCATGATAAACTTGATGACCATCATGTCCGACACGATTTACGCCTACCACATAACATTGATTTTCTATGGCTCTAGCATGAATTAAAGTGCGCCAATGATTTGAGCGTTTGTCTGGCCAGCTGGCTACAATTAAAATCATATCGTAATCTGATTTTTGATTTCTTAACCAAACAGGAAAACGTAAATCATAGCAGATGGCTAATCTGATTTTCCAACCTTTTAAGCTCACGGTTTGTGGTGTCTCTCCTGGACTAAAGTACTTATCTTCATCACCCATACCAAATAAATGATGCTTATCGTAATGAGTAAAACTTCCATCAGGAAGCATCCATATTAATCGGTTGTAATATTTTCGTTTCTCCTTAATAATTAGACTTCCGCAAACCACACAATCAAAATATTTAGCTGTATGAGCCATCCAAGTCAAGGTTTTACCTTGCATTTCTTCAGCTAAATTTTCTACATTCATTGTAAAACCTGTATTGAACATTTCTGGTAATATAATGAGATCTGTTTTTTCTTTAACCCCACTTTTTAAACGTAATGCAATATTGCTTAAGTTTTTGTCAATATTCTCCCAAAATAAATAAGCTTGAAATACTGTAATTTTTAAATTAGGAATATTGAGATAGTGAAGTGCTTCCATATTTTCTATTAAATCGTAGATTAAACAATTTTATACATATATTGCAACGTAAAAGCCAAGTATTGAGTATCCTTACAAGGTAGTAAATATTAGTAATTTTTTTATAAGGCTTCAATTTTTTTTGTGTAGAATAACAAGAATTTTAAATAAATTAGCTTTATGACTTTTAAAACCAAAGAGAGTAGATTGCTTTTGGTCCTTAGTGCTTTTTTTGTAGCCAATGCTATATTATCTGAGTTTATTGGAGTAAAAATCTTCTCTGTTGAAGGTACTTTAGGTGTAAAGCCTTTAGGTATACAATTATTTGGCGTTGAAGATCTATCTTTTAATATGTCAGCAGGTGTTTTAACCTGGCCTATCATATTTATTATGACGGATATAATCAATGAATATTTTGGCGTAAAGCAAGTTCGATTCCTTTCTATTTTAACTTGCATATTAATCAGTTTTGCTTTTTTAGTGGTGGGATTAGCAATGTATTTAAAACCTGCCGATCTATGGCTAACACAAGAAATAGATGGTGAAAAACTAAATATGTCTTTAGCATTTAAAGCTATCTTTGGACAAGGCATGTGGATTATAGTCGGCTCTATTACTGCTTTTTTAGTGGCTCAAATGGTGGATGTTTTAGTCTTTCATAAAATTAAAAAATTGACAGGAGAAAAAAGTCTTTGGTTAAGAGCAACGGGATCAACAGTTATATCTCAGTTTATTGACAGTTTTGTCGTAATTTTTATTGCATTTTATTTAAATCCTGCTTACAATTGGACATGGGAGATGGTAGCTGCTATTGGTTTAGTAGGCTATATGTATAAGTTTTTTGTGGCACTTTTGTTGACACCAATATTGTATATTGTGCATGGAATTATAGATCGGTTTCTTGGTAAAGAGTTAGCAGAAAGAATGGTGAATATGGCAGGTAGAGGTTAAAAATTAAAAGAATCAAGTAACATGGATTTTATTGTATTAGCTATCCCAATATTTTTTATACTGATAGGTATAGAGTTTGCTTATGGAGTCTATAAAAAAATTAAGATTTACAGATTTAACGACTCTATCAATAACTTAAGTTTAGGAATTGGTTCTCAAATTGTAGGTTTGTTTTTCAAATCAGCGTTATTCTTTGGTTATCAATATATTTATGAAAACTGGCGAGTATTAGACTTTCCTCAAACTATTTGGACTTGGATTCTATTATTCTTAGGGGTGGATTTTTTTTATTATTGGTTTCATCGTATGAGTCATCAAGTAAATGCGTTGTGGGCGGCTCATATTGTTCATCATCAATCTGAAGAATATAATCTAAGTGTGGCTTTGCGTCAATCTTGGTTCCAGGGTTGGTTCTCATGGATTTTCTATTTGCCCTTAGCTTGGTTAGGATTCTCACCTTTAATGTTTATTACTGTTTCTGCATTTAATACACTTTATCAGTTTTGGATTCATACCCAGACAATTAAGAACTTAGGTTTTTTAGAGTATATAATCAATACTCCTTCTCACCACCGCGTACATCATGGCTCTAATCCTAAGTATATTGATAAGAACCATGGAGGAACTTTAATCATTTGGGATATTTTGTTTGGCACCTACCAAAAGGAAGAGGAGCCCGTTTATTATGGAATTACTCAATCTTTATCTAGTTGGAATCCGATTTGGGCAAACTTTCATTATTGGGTTGATATTTGGACATCAGCTAAACAAACTAAGGGATTGAATAAAGTGAGGATGTTTTTATACCCCCCTGGTTGGTTTCCGGAAGAATTGGGAGGGCCAAAATATCCACAAGAAATCAATCCAGAAACCTATAAAAAGTATGATCCTAATGTTTCTAATGGAGTTTGGTATTACATTAGTTTTCAATTTGTTCTTATATTACTTTTTACGAGCTATTTTTTATTTAAGGCCTATTCTTTTACGTCATTCGAACAAATTCTAATTGGGCTATTTTTAATTTTTAGTTTATTTAGTTTTGGTGCCATATTAGAACAAAAGAAATGGTCAAATTGGTTAGAAATCATTCGTGTTTTTATTCTTATTCTTTTATTATATTATCTTTATAACCCATCTAATTAATTATCGCTCTAAAATTTATAATCATGTTTAAAAACCATCCCGGATTTAATTTCATTTTTCTACTCATCTTTATTGTGCAGTTAATGTCAGGCTTCGAGATTTTAACTGAGATGTTCCTTTTTGAAGGGGTTCATTATTTTAGTAAACCATTGATTACAATAAGTTTATTGTTTTGGTTAGTCTATTATACAAATTTGAAAGGAAGGTATTCAAAAAGTACAGCTTTTGGTTTAATTGCTGGATTATTGGGGGATGTTTTACTGATGTTTAGTGAGGATAATCCGAATTTTTTTATTGCGGGCTTAATTTCCTTTTTAATCGGACATTTGTTTTATGCACGTGCATTTTATATTGATTATAGTCTAAATAAAACAGTAAATCTGGGCTATAGGAAAAACGCATTAATTGCTTATGGTTTTTATATCATTATTTTTTTATTAGTATTGCTTCCACACCTTGGTAATTTAATTATACCAGTCTTTATTTATGCTTTAGTGATTTCTTTGATGGGAGTATTGGCTGTTTGTCGCTCTGGAAGAGTTAATTCATTGAGCTTTAAAGCCGTATTTATTGGGTCAATTTTATTTGTTATTTCTGACTCTATTTTAGCATATAATAAATTTGTTAGTCCAGTTCCATTGGCAAGTCTCTTTATTATGTCCACGTATATGTTGGCACAATATTTTATTGTGAAGGGAAATATTGAGAGAAAAATTAAACGTCGTGTTGAAGATATATAGTTAGATAGAAGATATAGATTGAATAAATTGCTAATGATTAATCATAATACCCATTTTATTAAGTAAAGGAATCTTAATTAGATTGTCTTCAACTATACTCTCTGGAAGAAAAATAAACTTTTTATCATAGATATCTTTTCCAATATAGTAACTTAACCAATACTCGTTAGTTAAACCAAAAACTTGGGGGTCTATAGCTTCTAATGCTTTGTAAGATTTAGCTTGAACATCTCCAATAAAATGCCTTAATAATGAAGTTTTAACTGGTTTTCCTTCTAATTCACCATAGCCTTTTGCGCTAACAATAACATTAGTAATATTATCTTCTCGCATATTAATTAAATAGACATTCCAGCTTTTATAATCTGGGCCTTCTTCCATTAATACGATAGCAATGGCCACATTTTCTACAATATGTTCAGGTATATCTTTTTTCAAGGCTAGTATAATTTATTTTTTTGTTGTTTTTGCTTTTTTTGCACCTTTCTTTTTAGGTTCAAAAGCATCTGGAACTTGACTTACAATGATTTTTTTTATGTCTTCTAGACTTAAAGTAGCCACTTCTTCAGCACTGTATTTAGCTTTAGTTTGTGGATTATTACCCAATTTTAGCATGGCTTTTTCAAATCGAATAAAGGGACCCCAACGACCGTTTTCTATAGCGATTTTTTCTTCTGGCCATTGCGCAATAAAACGATTGTTTTCCTTCTCTATTTTTTTCTGAATCAACTCTTCAATTTCAACTTGACTTAAGTTTTCAAAATTATAAGCCTTTGGAACATTGATAAATAGTTCATTCCATTTGATAAATGGCCCAAATCTACCTGTACCTTTAGTCACAGGTAAACCTTGAAAACTAGCAACAGGTGCATCAATTGCGATTTTCTCTTCAATAATGGCTATTGCTCTCTCATCATTAATACTTAAAGGATCTTCATTTTTAGGTATAGAAATAAAGGAGTCTCCCCATTTAACATATGGGCCAAAACGTCCTAAACCAACGCTAACTTCTTTACCTTGATAATCAGAAAGTTGGAATGGTAATTTAAATTGATCTAGGGCTTCCTTTAGAGTAATAGTGGCGATAGATAAGTTTTTAGGAATGCTTGCAAATTTTGGTTTTTCATCTTCCTCATTTTCAATCATATCTCCAATTTGTACCACAGGGCCAAATCGACCAACTTTAACGTATACATTTTTTCCAGTGTTAGGATCTATACCTAAAAGCCTTTCTCCTGTAGCTCGGTCAGCATTCTCTAAGGTGTTTTGTACTTCATGATGGAATGGTCCATAAAAATCTTCAAGCATTTTAGTCCATTCTTGATATCCTTGAGCTATTTCATCAAATTGTTTTTCAACTTTAGCCGTGAAATTAAAATCGACAATTCCTTTAAAATGTTCCACTAAAAAATCGTTAACAACTTCACCTATATCGGTAGGAAATAATTTGGACTTTTCAGCACCAAATGTTTCTTGTTTTTTTGAAGCTATAATTTTATCATCTCTAAGCGTAATTTGCCTAAAATCTCGACTTTTTCCTTCACGATCCTCTTTTACTACGTAACCTCTATTTTGAATAGTAGAAATTGTAGGTGCGTAGGTTGAAGGTCTACCAATGCCTAACTCTTCTAATTTTTTAACTAAAGAAGCTTCTGTATAACGTGAAGCAGGTTTTGAGAACCGTTCCGTTGCATTTAATTCGTATAGTTTTAGAAGTTGTCCTTGTTGAAGCGCAGGTAATAAATTATCCTTTTCTTGATCTTCCTCTTCCTCATCAGTTGATTCTAAATACACTTTTAAAAAACCATCGAATTTAAGTACTTCGCCTTCTGCCAACAAAGTCTCTGAACGGCTAGATATGCCGATATCTACTTGAGTCCTTTCAAAAAGTGCTTCACTCATTTGAGAAGCAATTGCTCTTTTCCAGATTAATTCATAAAGCCTTTTTTCAGAAGAATCTCCATTTATACTATGTTGATCAAAGTAAGTAGGACGGATGGCTTCATGAGCTTCTTGAACACCTGCTGATTTAGTTTTGAAAACTCTTGTTTGATGATATTTTTCTCCATAAGCAGACTTTATTTCAGCCGCCGCTGCGGCTATAGCAGTATCAGATAAACTTACAGAATCAGTACGCATGTAAGTTATTTTTCCACTTTCATAAAGGCGTTGTGCTATTTGCATTGTTCGCGAAACAGAGTATCCAAGTTTTCTGGAAGCTTCTTGTTGAAGAGTAGAAGTAGTGAAAGGCGCTGCTGGATTTCTTTTACTAGGTTTAACTTCTAGACCATTCACTTTAAATTGAGCGTTTTGACAAGATTCTATGAATTCAAGCGCTTTTTCATATGTTTTAAAACGACTAGGTAGTTCGGCTTTAAGTATTTCTTTAGCTTTATCGGTATTAAAAATTGCCGTTATTTTAAATGATGCTTCTGCATTAAATTGATTGATCTCTCTTTCACGATCTACAATTAAACGCACAGCTACAGATTGAACTCTTCCCGCAGAAAGCGATGGTCTTACTTTCTTCCATAAAACAGGAGAAAGTTCAAAACCTACAAGTCTATCTAATACTCGACGTGCTTGTTGGGCATAAACTAAATTGTAATCGATGCCTCTTGGATTTTCAATAGCTTTTAAAATAGCTGGTTTAGTAATCTCGTGAAAAACTATACGTTTGGTTTTTTCAGCCTTTAAACCCAAGGTTTCAAACAAGTGCCAAGATATAGCTTCTCCTTCGCGGTCCTCATCGGATGCTAACCATACCATTTCGGCTGATTTAGCTAATTTTTTAAGTTCTGAAACTAGTTGTTTTTTGTCGGCAGGAACTTCATAGGTTTGCTTGAAATTATCTTCAATATTAATCCCCATATCCCCCTTTACTAGGTCTCGAATATGTCCATAACTTGATTTTACGAGAAAATCTTTACCTAAATATCCTTCAATAGTTTTAGCTTTTGCCGGGGACTCAACGATTAGTAAATTCTTTGCCATTCAGAACGTTTTTCTGCAAAGAAAACTATAATTAGTTCTAAAATCAAAATTAAGTGTCAGACTTATCTAAAATTTGCACTATCGGTTTTGTGCTTAAATTATTGATAATTAGTATTTTGTGTAAAAATAAACTACTTTATATTTTTTTATAATTGTTTAAAACTTGATGGTATAACTGCATAGCGGTATTTTTAATGCTTGAATTAATTAATCTATCTAATCATTTAAATTTAATTTTATGCTAACAATTATTTTAATGGTGATAAGTCAGTTGATGACTCCAGCACCTCCTTCAATTTATGATTACAGTTTTAAAACTTTGGAAGGTAAAACTATTAAGTTCTCTCAGTTTAAAGGCAAGAAGATATTAGTAGTAAATACGGCTTCAAAATGCGGTTATACACCACAATATGAAGAATTGGAAAAACTTCATCAAAAGTATAAAAAC
The DNA here is from genome assembly GCA_964592575.1 of uncultured Pedobacter sp. Taxonomy (GTDB): domain Bacteria; phylum Bacteroidota; class Bacteroidia; order Sphingobacteriales; family Sphingobacteriaceae; genus Pedobacter. The sequence continues at coordinate 40,636 of CAZQFF010000003.1, read as the reverse complement.
AAATTAGTAGTCATCGGTTTTCCTGCAGGTAACTTTGGTGGGCAAGAATTAGCTACAAATGCTGAAATTGGTGAATTCTGTAAAGAGAACTATGGAGTTAGCTTTATGATGAGTGAAAAAAGTTCTGTAAAGGGCAATGATATTAGTCCATTATTTAAATTTTTAACTCAAACAGAAAATTCAGATTTTAAAGGTGATATTAAATGGAATTTTGAGAAGTTTTTAATCGATGAATCAGGTAAATTAGTTCACCGTTATCGCTCTGCTGTTAAACCTTTGTCGGCTGAAATTACAAGTAAACTATAAAACAGCACCGAATGAATTCAATTTGTGTTTATTGTGGTGCAAATTTTAATGGAGATCCGCAATTAGCTGAACAAGTACGAAAATTAGCTCATGAAATGGTTAGCCAAGGAATTCGCTTGGTCTATGGGGGTGGTCGAGTTGGCTTAATGGGGTTAATTGCGGATGCTGTATTAGAAAAGGGAGGAGAGGTTGTTGGTGTAATACCACAATTTTTGATGGATAAGGAAGTGGGGCACACCGGTCTCACGGAATTAATCATTACCGAGAATATGCATCAAAGAAAGCAAATGATGGCTGATTTATCGAATGGCTTTATCATATTGCCTGGAGGTTTTGGAACTATGGAAGAGTTTTTTGAAATTTTAACCTGGTTACAATTAGGCCTTCATAACAAGGGTATTGGTGTTTTAAATTATAATGGTTTTTATAATCCGCTTTTAACACTAATGGATAATATGGTTGATTCTGGCTTTTTAAAAGAAGCTAACAAACATTTAGTCATAGCGAAATCTGAACCATTAGCCTTAATTGAAGCTCTAAAGAGTTTTAAGGTAGATGTAGAAGATAAATGGTTTGAAGAACGTAACTTGATTTAATATTAACATTTAATGAATACCAATTCAGGTTTTGGTTTTCTTTGTAATTGCTTTAAATTGCCCTCATGGATTTAGAATTTAATATTAACGAAGATTATAATAAGCAATTAACCGATTTCTTAAAGTCGAAATTAAAGAAGGTTTATTTAGGAGGAGGAGAAAAGAGTGCAGCCAAACAAAAGGAAAAGGGAAAAATGCTGGCTCGAGAAAGGATTGCTTATTTATTGGATAAGGACAAGGAATCAATTGAGATTGGTGCTCTTGCGGCTGATGAAATGTATTCAGCTGAAGGAGGGTGTCCAAGTGCTGGTGTAATTTGTGTTTTAGGCTACGTAAGCGGGCGTTTATGTATTGTGGTGGCTAATGATGCTACAGTGAAAGCAGGTGCTTGGTTTCCCATGACGGCTAAGAAAAATCTTAGAGCACAAGAAATTGCCATGGAAAATCATATTCCTATAATCTATTTAGTTGATAGTGCAGGTGTTTACCTTCCTATGCAAGATGAAATTTTTCCAGATAAGGAACATTTTGGACGTATATTTAGAAACAATGCAAAGATGTCTGCTCAAGGAATTGTTCAAATTGCGGCTATAATGGGCTCTTGTGTGGCTGGAGGAGCTTACTTGCCTATTATGAGTGATGAGGCTATGATTGTAGAGGGTACGGGTTCTGTTTTTTTAGCAGGTTCTTATTTAGTAAAATCGGCAATTGGAGAAGATATTGATAATGAAAAATTAGGGGGAGCTACAACGCATTGTGAAATTTCTGGTGTAACGGATTACAAACACCCAAATGATGCCGCTTGTTTGGATTCGATTCAACATATTATGTCGATGTTAGGAGATCCAAGTTCTGCTGGATTTAATCGAGTAGAAAGTAAAAAACCTGTAAGAGCAATTGAAGAGGTTTATGGTGTATTGCCCGATAGCCGCGAGAAGCCTTACGATATGAATCAACTCTTAGACTGCTTGATTGATGAGGGAAGTTTTGAACCTTATAAAGAGCTTTATGGTCAAAGTATTGTTTGTGGATTGGCTCGTATAGAAGGATGGGCCGTTGGTATTGTAGCCAATCAGCGTAAAGTTGTGAAATCTAAAAAAGGTGAAATGCAATTCGGGGGGGTGATTTATTCGGATAGTGCTGACAAAGCTGCTCGTTTTATTATGAATTGCAACCAAAAGAAAATTCCTTTGCTATTTGTTCAGGATGTAACTGGTTTTATGGTAGGAAGTCGTTCTGAACATGGAGGAATCATTAAGGACGGGGCTAAAATGGTAGCTGCAATGGCAAATTCAGTGGTTCCAAAATTTACTTTAATAGTTGGTAATTCCTATGGCGCTGGTAATTATGCCATGTGCGGTAAAGCTTATGATCCTCGTTTAATTTTTGCTTGGCCATCCGCTAAAATTGCAGTAATGGGTGGTGCACAAGCTAGTAAAGTATTGTTACAAATTCAAGAATCGGCATTAAAAGCAAATGGGCAGGAACTTCCAGAAGCCGATTATAATCGTTTGAAAGAAGAGATTACAGCTCGTTATGATGCACAAACTAGTCCTTATTATGCAGCGTCCAGGTTATGGGTAGATGGTATTATCGACCCTAAAGAAACTAGAAAACATATTGCATTGGGTATTGAAGCGGCTAATCATGCGCCAATTACTGCGCGTTATAATGTTGGAGTGATTCAAACTTAATCCTATTTAAATATGAGAGGTTTTTTTAGTTTATTGAGTTTTAGCTTAATTTATTGGCTAATTAGCTTTGATGGTTTTGCACAAACTCAAAAGCTTTTTTTTAATAAGGGCATCATTACCCGTGATAGTTTAAGAGCTGATGCATATGGCTATTTTGGAAAGCTGAGTCAAGAAGGTCTATGGGTATTAAAAACCATAGATATTTATGATCAAGTTTTGATGACGGGCAGTTTCAAGGACGAGCAAAGAAAAATTCCACATGGGGAGTTTACTTATTATCAATATACAGATGAATACAATCTAAACTCTTCAATCAATTTTGATTATATCAAATATCCAGTCTTTATGAGCAGAAGGGGTAAATTTGAGGATGGTAAATTACAAGGAGCTTGGGTAGAATATTACCCCGATGGAGGTATAAAATCAATAACAAATTATTTAAATGGGATTAAGCATGGACTTTATGTAAGTTATGATTGGAACAATAGGTTGTTATTAACAGGTAATTATGTTAATGGTTTATTGGAAGGTGAATGGGTAAATAGCAGAAATAAAAAAACATATTTCCAAAATGGACGGCAAATACCTCAGCCACAACATTTGAAGATTCATGAGCAAGCTTTTGTTGTTGATACACATGGTGATATTTTATACAATCAAATCAAATCTGGAATTGATATTGGCAAATTACAAACAACAGGACACTTTGATCTGCCTAGAGCACTTAAAGGAGGTTTAGATGCACAGATTTTTTCTGTTTGGTCAGATGCAAGTGGGGGTTATGCTGTTGCTAATCAACAGATAGATTCACTTTATAGTTTTATTAATAGATATCCAAATCGAGTGCAGCTTGTTAAAAATGCAAAGGAATTAGTTAAAGCAGTTGCAATGAAGAAGTTTGCCGCTTTAATTGGAGTTGAAGGTGGTCACATGATAGAAAATGATTTACAAAAAATTCAAAATCTATCTGATAGAGGGATGGTTTATTTAACTCTAACTTGGAATAATAGTACGTCATGGGCAAGCTCAGCTGCAGAGGAAAACTCAGGGAAAATATCTCCAGATAAGGCTGGATTAAATGATTTTGGAATTGAAGTGGTTAAAAAGTTAAATGATTTAGGCGTAATGATTGATTTATCACATGTTGGTGAAAAAACTTTCTATGAGGTATTAAAACATACTAAAAAACCAGTTATTTTATCACATAGTTCAGCTTATGCCTTAAATCCAGTGCCGAGAAATTTAAAAGATGAACAAATTTTAGCTATTGGAAAAAATAATGGATTGATCAGTTTGAATTTATATAATGGTTTTTTAGATCCAAATTATAGATCAAAACTCCAAGGTTTTTTTGATAAGCATCAAACCGAATTAACCGCTTTAACTAATAAATACGGACGCAGTCAAGCAATTGACACTTTAATCGCCCTATATCCTCAAGAAGCTGAAGCTATTAGGGCACCTATAGATTTGGCGATTGATCATATAGATCATTTTGTAAAATTAATAGGCGTTAATCACGTGGGCTTAGGTGCTGATTTTGATGGAGCAGAATCTTTTCCTCAGGGACTAAATTCTGTCGCAGATTATCCTTTAGTAACTAAAGGATTAATCAAACGAGGATATTCCAAAAAGGACATTGAGAAAATTCTTGGTTTGAACTTTTATCGTGTATTTAAAGCCAATCGACCTTAGTTTACTTGGCTAGCTTATTATTTTAGTTATTTTTATAAAAAATTAATACTTATTTATGTCAACAGAAATAGAACACGTAGAATGCTTAATTATTGGTTCGGGGCCTGCAGGGTATACTGCTGCAATTTATGCAGCTAGAGCTGATTTAAAACCCGTTTTATATACAGGAATGGAAATGGGAGGACAATTAACACAAACTACTGATGTGGACAACTTTCCAGGTTATCCTAATGGAATATTAGGTCCTGAAATGATGGAGGATTTTAAAAAACAAGCTGAACGCTTTGGAACACAAGTTAGATTTGGCTATGTGAGTTCAGTTGATTTTTCTTCATTACCACACAAAGTAGTTATAGATGATATGAAAACTATTACAGCGGATACAGTTATTATTGCTACTGGAGCTAAAGCAAAATGGTTAGGTTTACCTAGTGAGCAAAAATACAATGGTTTTGGAGTGTCTGCTTGTGCGGTTTGCGATGGTTTCTTTTTTAAAGGTCAAAAGGTGGCTATAGTAGGAGCGGGAGATACCGCTGCTGAAGAAGCAACTTATTTAGCTAAGCTTTGTGAGAAAGTATATATGTTAGTTAGGAGAGATGAATTTAGAGCTAGTAAAGCTATGGTTCATCGTGTGCTAAATACGCCTAACATTGAGGTTTTGTACCATACAGAAGCACAAGAAATTTTAGGTAATGGTCAAAATGTAACTGGTGTTAGAGTTATTAATAATCAAACCCAAGAAATAAAAGATTTAGATGTTGAGGGCTTTTTTGTTGCAATTGGTCATAAACCAAACACGGATATATTTAAAGGTTGGTTAGATATGGACGAAACAGGATATTTAATTACTCAACCTGGAAGCACTAAAACTAATATTGAAGGTGTTTTTGCTTGTGGTGATGTGCAAGATAATTATTACAGACAAGCTATTACGGCAGCAGGATCTGGCTGTATGGCAGCATTAGATGCCGAGCGCTATTTGGCTGCAAAAAATGATTAATATATGAAGAAAATTTTTCTTATCGCTGTAGTTAATTTGGGATTAATTTGCGGACTTTTTGCTCAAGAAGATGCTAATTTGGGAATTATACCAGCACCAGTTTCTGTTCAGAAACTGAATGGTTCATTCATTTTAGATGCCTCAGTAGTGATCGTAAATGATCAAAGCCAGCATCAAGCTATCGCTGATTTCTTAAGATCTTATTTGGAAGAGCAAAAAGGTTTAAAAATTCCAATAGTTAAATCCCCAACAGCTGGAAAAAAAAATATTCATTTAAGTAGTGAAGCTACTTCGGGTATTCCAAATGAGGGTTATCGTTTAGATATTTCTGATAAAAAAGTATTGCTTACTGGTAATGATGCTGGTATGTTTTATGCTGTACAATCTTTAATACAAGTTATTGGAGATCAAAAATCGGTAAAAATTAGTCTTCCTCAAGTAAAAATATATGATTATCCGAGGTTTGCTTATCGAGGTAATCATTTGGATGTAGCACGTCATTATTTTCCATTAGACTTTATTAAAAAGTATATAGATTTAATGGCTAGTTATAAAATGAATACTTTTCATTGGCATTTAACGGATGATCAAGGATGGCGCTTGGAAATCAAGAAATACCCTAAATTGACTAGTGTTGGAGGCTTTAGAAATGGAACAATTATTGGTAATTATCCTGGTACTGGTGGAACTGATAATGAAGTTTATGGAGGTTTTTACACACAAGACGAGGCAAAAGAAATTGTTCGCTACGCGACTTCAAAATATATTACTGTAGTTCCTGAAATTGAAATGCCTGGGCATGCATCTGCAGCAATCGCAGCTTATCCTCAACTAAGTGTATTTCCTGATCGTGATACACCAATTGGAAAAAATGCACCTTGGTCTGGTAGTCGTGTCGGAAAGCATGTTCAGCAAACTTGGGGAGTTTTTGATGATGTTTTTATGCCATCTGAATACACTTTTAATTTTTTACAAAATGTTTTAGATGAAGTTATAGAGATTTTCCCTTCAAAATATATCCATATTGGAGGAGATGAGTGCCCTAAAGAATATTGGAAGCAATCTGATTTCTGTCAAGATTTAATTAAAAAACTGAATTTAAAAGATGAGCATGAATTGCAAAGCTATTTTATTCAGCGTATGGAAAAATATCTGAATGGTAAAGGTAGATCTATAATTGGATGGGATGAAATTTTGGAGGGTGGATTGGCTCCAAATGCGACAGTAATGAGTTGGAGAGGGGAGTCTGGTGGAATTGCTGCAGCTCAACAGAATCACGACGTTATTATGACACCAGCATCGGCAGGATTATATTTTGATCATAAGCAATCTCAACAAGCTGACGAACCTTTAAGCATTGGTGGACATGCGCCTCTAAGTAAAGTATATGCATATGATCCCGTACCTTCTGTTTTAACAGCAGATCAGAAAAAGCATATATTGGGAGTTCAAGCTAATCTTTGGACAGAATATATAGAATCTCCAGCTAAGGCTGAATATCATTTAATGCCTCGCTTAATGGCTTTATCGGAAATTGCTTGGACGCCAGTAGAACGTAAGAATTTTGAAGAGTTTGAATCTATTCGTTTAGCTAAGCATTTGGCTCGTTTAGATGCCCAAGGAGTTAATTTTAGAGTGCCAACTGCAATTGGTCAGACAACTGGCGTGCAAGAAGGTGCTTCTTTTGAGATTAATTTAAAAATACCAGTTGAAGGTGCTAAGATTTATTATACAATGGATAATTACCGTCCTGCTGAAACAGCAGCTTTATACAGCAAGCCATTTACAATTTTTGTAGAGCCTGGTAAAAGACGAGTTTTAAAAACCATAGTAATTACTTCAAGCGGCAAGCGCAGTGTAGTGCAAGAAACTATCTTTCAAAATGCTTATAAAGAACCAGTTAATGTTGATGAAAAAAAATAATTTTTAATTTTTCTCTTGTTCTTTGAACTGAGCCGAAATTCTTTCAAATTTTTCGATAAGCAGAGCGATCCTCTGCTTATCTTTTTTAACGACAGCTTTTCTTACTAAAGTTGAGCAAAACACAATCCATCCAAAACTAAGGCCTACAAAAATAATTTGGGCCACTGGTTTTAAATGATCAATTAATGCGTACATATATAAACCCATACCAATAGATAAGGTAATTGCATAAATCCAATAAAGCTGACTATATAGTTGTTGTTTTTGAATCTGATATATCTTTAATTTATTTAAGAACGCTTCTGGATTTTGTGTAATGTCAAATGAAGAAATGGTTCTATAGTTCTTATAAATAAAAAATGTGAATGTAGCTATGGCTAAAATTATAATAATGATTCCTGCATGTGTGGTCCAAGAATCGAATTGATAAAACCATAAAGAACCCACTACCACAATGGATAGGATCATCCCCAAAATATTTATGATAGATTTGGAGCGAATACTGTTCATATCGCGCTTAGCTTGCTTGAGCATATCTTCAGCAGATATATTCAAATCAACGGTGTGCGAGGCCCACAATGCTTCTATTTGATCAAACTTTTGCATGCTGATTATACAATTCTGTTAGTTTTTGTTTAATTCTATGAATTTTAACTCTCAGATTACCTTCGCTGATACCCGAAATTTCTGCAATTTCTTGATAAGGAATTTCATCTAAAACCATGGTAATGATAAGTCTATCATTTTCCTCAAGTTTCGAAATAGATTTATACAATAAGGCGATTTGCTCGTTCTTTTCTGAGTATTCCTCTACTTTCGAATCAATTATTTTATCCGTCAACTCATCTTTAGCTTGTCTTTTTTCTGACCTTAAATAGGTTAAACAGGTGTTAACTGCAATTCTATAAATCCAAGTTGAAATCAAAGACTTATTTCTGAACTTATCCAGATTTTGCCAAACTTTTAAAAATGTTTCTTGCAAAAGGTCATTAGCAGAATCTTTATCGCCAGTGTAACCATAGCAGAGGTGAAAAATTTTTTTTGAATTTTTATCGAAGATTTCCTTAAATAAAAGGTCTTTTTGGTTCAATTTAAGCTTTTTTAAGATGTTTTTTAGATGCAATAAGCCTATGAAATGTTACATTAAAGATTGTAAAATTTTTAAGGTTTCCCTACAGTTTTTTCAGAATAATTTAATTATTGTAGTTTTACGCTTTGAAACTAAATAACTAACAAGAATATGTCGAGTAAGAATAGACTAACCTTTTTTATCTTCGTCGCCTTAATTTTAGGTGTGGTTTTAGGTTATTACTTAAATGTAAGCACTTTTAAATCAAATAATGACGCTATTGCAGAGGCTGATGCACGCATTAAAAATATTGAAATGTTAATGTCAAAGGAGCCAGATACGGCATCTGCATCTTTTAATCAATTAGTTATTGATAAGAAAGCTCAGCAAGAAATTAGAGTTAGTGAAGAAATTGCTCGAGAAAAGAAATTAGAACCGCTCACACTATTAAGTGATATTTTTTTAAGACTGATTAAAATGATTGTAGCTCCATTGGTTTTCACAACATTAGTCGTTGGGGTTGCAAAAGTGGGTGATATTAAGGCTGTTGGTAGGATTGGTGGTAAAACTATGCTATGGTTTTTAAGTGCTTCTTTATTGTCTTTAGTATTAGGTATGATTATGGTGAATTTGTTTCAGCCAGGATTGAGTATGAATTTACCATTACCTAGTTCACATGCAGATACAGGAATTAAAGGTGCGGCTTTATCGGTTAAGCAGTTTATTACACACATATTTCCAAAGAGCTTTGTGGAGTCAATGGCTACCAATGAAATTCTACAAATTGTCGTATTTTCTTTATTCTTTGGTATAGCTACAGCGGCAATTGGTGATAAGGGTAAAATCGTAATTGAATTTTTCGATTCTGTAGCCCATATTATTTTAAAAATTACAGGTTATGTCATGAATTTTGCGCCTTTTGCAGTGTTTGGAGCAATGGCAGCAATTATTGCTAAGCAAGGCTTGGGGGTTCTATCTACTTATGCTGTATTTATAGGTGAATTCTATTTTAGTATGCTAGTACTATGGTTACTCTTGATTTTTGTTGGGTATTTAATTCTTAAAAATCGTGTATTCAATCTAGTTAATCGTATGAAAGAGCCAGTGATGTTGGCATTTAGTACCGCTAGCTCTGAAGCTGCTTATCCCAAAACTATGTTGCAATTAGAGCGATTCGGCTGTAAGGACAAAATCGTTAGTTTTGTATTGCCATTGGGCTATTCATTCAACTTAGATGGTTCCATGTTATACATGACATTTGCCTCATTGTTTATTGCTCAATGCTATGGTATACATTTAGGATTTGATCAACAGATTACGATGCTTTTAATCTTAATGTTAACATCTAAAGGAATTGCAGGTGTTCCTAGGGCTTCTTTAGTAGTTATTGCTGGTACTATCGCTACATTTAATATTCCAGAAGCAGGCTTAGCTTTATTAATAGGAATTGATCCATTATTAGATATGGGAAGGTCAGCTACAAATGTAGTAGGTAACAGTATAGCTACTGCTGTTGTATCTAAATGGGAAGGAGAATTAACTGAACCTAAGGAAATTGAAGCTTAAGAAAGAGATTCAGTTTATTTTATATTATAAGGATAAAAACTATGTCGGATAGAGCAAAAAAAATGTTCATTTTTATGACCGTGGTGGTCCCATTTGTACTGTACTGTGTTGTTTATTATGCACCAATGATTAAAAATGAGCCTTTTAAAGCCAAGGAGTTTGTTTCTATCAAATATGCTTGGGGAGTTGGCGAAACTTTAGAGAATCAATATGATTCAAAAACAGGTAGATATTTTTATAAAGATAAGCAAGACTCTTTGGTCGATATGAAAATTGAATTAAGTGCAAAAGATAAAAAGTTTTTGGATAGTGTAGCCGATGTACAAGGATTTTGGAATTTGCCACCAGTTATGGCTAATCAATATGAAGATACTTTGTCCACTACTGTTCCTCGTTATGTGATGGAGTTTACATATCAGAGAAAAACAAAACGCGTCATTTATATGGCTAATTTTGAAGGTAAAGAGAAAATGGTATCTGCAGCTAAAACTATGCAAAAAACTATTGCTGATTTATTGTTGGATTTAGAACTAAAGTTACAGAAGTAATAGCCAAGCTAAATGATTCCTAAAAAGTATAAGAAAAGCATATTATTCATTAGTCTGATCATTATATTATCTGGATTAGGCTATGTAGGTTATAATCTTAAAAGAAATCCATATCCTGTCTCTGAATTTCAAGGGCTTTCCATGCGCTGGGGAAATACCAATGGAAAACAAAACAGCTTTGATAGTCAAAAAGGTTTATATCAGTTCTATGATAGTCGAGATTCCTTATTTGAACTACCATTAAAATGGAAGAATAATGAGATTATTTATGTACATAATAAGTTGTTTGATATGGGTTTTTGGAATTTGCCTGAGGAATTAGGCCGAGCAGACTCAAGTCAACATCAATTTTTTGTAGATATTCAATTAAAATATAAGAATAAGCAAAAGGCTTTAAAGTTTTATAGTGATTATGAGGCAAAAGGAGGCGAATTAGATTCCGCTCAAGCAATTAATCAAATGCTTCAAAAGGTTTTACAGGAATCTATTGAACGCTATGTGCCTGAAAATAAATAAGATTTTATTTGTTTTTTAGATTTTATGCTCGTAGTTTTACGATAAACTCGTAAAATGGAAAAGTTAAGTATTCAGGAAGAAGAAGCTATGTTGGCGGTTTGGCAGTGTGGGAGAGGCTTTATTAAAGATTTTATGGATCATATTCCAGAGCCTAAGCCACCTTATACTACATTAGCTTCAACAATAAAAAATCTGGAGAAAAAAGGTTATTTAAAAAGTGAAAAGCTAGCCAATGCTTATCGATATAGCGCAAAGATTAAAGAAGCTGAGTATAAGAAAAAATTCATGTCTGGCTTCGTTCATAACTATTTTCAAAATTCTTATAAAGAATTAGTTGCCTTTTTCGCTAAGGATAATAAAATATCTGCTGAAGAGCTTAAGGACATCATACAACTTATTGAAAAAACTGATCAATAAACTATGCCAGCATTAATCGTTTTTTTAATTAAGGTAAATATAGTGCTCTTGCTTTTCGCAGCAGCTTATTTTTGTTTCTTAAGGAGACTTACTTTTTATCAGTTAAATCGATTTTTTCTCTTATTTGGAATTTTACTTTCTAGCGTTTATCCATTTATAAATATAGAACATTGGTTTAGTGATGCAGGAATAGAGAAGGCACCAGTGTTACATTATTTGCCCCAAGTAAATGTCAATGAAATCATTTCTAAACCAGCGATTTGGGAAAACTGGAATGTATGGTTGGGTGTTTTTTGGATTGGTTTTACTTATTTTTTATTCCGTTTTATTCTACAGCTAATTTCGCTATATCAACTGCATCAAAAGACTAAATCTGGATTTTTAAAAGGACAAAAAGTAAGGATCTTAAATGAGGAAATAAGCCCATTTTCCTTTGGTAGCTTTGTTTATATTAATCCTAATATTCATAATGAATCTGAACTTCAATCTATTTTGGAGCACGAAAATGTACATATAAAGGAATGGCATACTGTTGATATTATAATAGCTGAATTAGCGAGTATCCTTTACTGGTTCAACCCAGGAATTTGGTTGATGAAAAAGGCAATAAAAGAAAATTTAGAATTTAGAGCTGATGAACGTATGGTAAAGAAGGGATTAAATAAAAAGCAGTATCAATATAGCTTATTGGCGGTTGGGCAATTAAATTCTACTTTGAATTTGGTAAATCATTTTAACTTATCAGATTTAAAACGTCGTATTATCATGATGAATACTCAACGTTCGGCCCCTTTTAAAAAGTTTGTTTATTTATTGCTCTTGCCCTGTATTTCTTTATTGTCGCTTATGTTTAGTTTTAATACTACGCAGGCGGTTTCGGTAATTGAAGAGCAATTTCCTAAAACAGTCGAAATAGCTAAATCCTATATAAAAGAATTGCGTTTGGAGCAAGAAAATAAAACAAAGCCAGTAGTTGAGCTTAGAGAGAAGAAACAAATTATTCAGCCTCATGCTGAATTAGTCGAAAATAAGTTAATTAAAGAAGATGCTAATCTTTTAGTTGAAGCCCCCAATCAAAAGCGCTTTATTTTCATTCAAAATTTAAAAAATGCTAAAAATAGTGACAGCGTTAGTTCTAACTTAGAAACAAATAATTTATCTAAAGATTTTGTATATGTAAGGGAAATAGATACCTCATTGAAAGCTAGCCCCGTGAGTTACAATGTGCGATTTAAAGGTGTGGCTGCAGATTCTGTTAATTTTATGTCCTCAGCCATTGTGGTTCGAGTTGATGGAAAAGAAGTACCAAATGATAGAATATCAAAGTTATTTTCGGATTTAAACCCAAATGATATTAAAAGTATTCATGTCATCAAAGCTAGTAACAATGTGCAAACGGTAGTTGGTTATGCTTCTCCAAAAAATCCTAATGCAAAAGAAAAGCCGGCTATTCAGAAAAATGAAATACGTATAGAAACAAAGAAATTAAATTAATTTGTTTTTATAGCCTCATCCAAAGCTTCATCAATAAACCAATGTAGTTCTCCAGATTTTGGGTTTATCATTTGACTAGGAAATCGTTCATAATCTTGGGATTGCTTATTCCAAACATTTTTTAAAGCTACTGCTTTGTTAGATCCAAAACAAAGAAAGGCAATCGCTTTTGCTTGATTAATCAGGGGTGCTGAAAAAGTAATCCTATGCGTTTTGAGTTTTTCTACCCAAAGAGAAATGATTTCAGGTTCATGGTGATGTATAGCGCTTGTATGTGGAAATAAAGAGGCTGTATGTGCATCATCACCCATTCCAAGCATGATAAGGTCAAATTGAATTTGAGTTCGTTCAGCGGGCTCTAAAACATTAAAATGAAGGTCTATCTGAGCCTGATAGTTTTGAGCATCTAATGCTGGGCTAGAATGAGTTGGAATATAAAAAATTTGATTAGCATTAATTTTCAATGGTTCCAATAAGCTTAATTTAGCCATTTTTCCATTATACTCATCCGAATCGATTGGTACATACCGTTCATCGCCAAAGAAAAAAAATACTTTAGACCAATCTAAAGCGGTAGCATATTGCTCTGCTAATAAACTATAAACTTTTTTAGGTGAGTTACCTCCTGTTAGTACCCAGTTGAACCGGTCATTTTTGGCGATGCAGCTATTTGCTATATCTAAAAAATAATCAATAAATAGTTGATTAACCTCACTAATATCTTTTCCAATATGTATTGTCATGTACTGCAGCCTTTTTGATTTTATTTATTTTTATAGGGTAGGGTAAACCAATGAAAACCGTCTTTTGCAATTAGCGCTTCTGCTTCTTCTGGACCCCAGCTATCGGCAGGATAATTCGGGAATCCTACTGCTTTATTATTCTCCCAAGCATTGATAATCGGCATAACTAATTCCCAAGCAGCTTCTACCTGATCTCCACGCATAAACAAGGTTTGATCACCATAAGTAGCATCTAATAAAAGTGTTTCATAGGCTTCAGGTGTATCTACATCGTAGGTGCCTAGGTAGTCAAATACCATATCTACAGGGTTAAGTGCCATTTTTAATCCTGGACGTTTAGCTTGAACTTGTAAGCGAATACTCATTTCAGGCTGTATACTTATAATTAAACGGTTTTTCTGCCAATTTTCAGTCGCTTTATTAGAGAAGATGTGATGTGGAACATCTTTAAATTGAATCGTAATGATGGATGAAGTTTGGTTTAATCGTTTGCCTGTTCTTAAATAAAATGGAATACCTTGCCAACGCCAGTTATCAATAAAGAATTTAATAGCCGCAAAAGTTTCTGTATTCGAATTAGGATCAACCCCTTTTTCATCTCTATAGCCAACCACTTCTTTTCCGCCTACCCAACCTTTACAGTATTGGCCTCGAACAGCATGTGTTGAAATCTCTTCTGGTTTAAATGGACGCATAGCTCTAAGAACTTCCACCTTACGGTCGCGAATTTCGTCAGCACTGAATTTAATCGGAGCCTCCATGCCAACTAAACATAAGAGCTGTAAAAGGTGGTTTTGAATCATGTCCTTTAATGCCCCCGCATCATCATAATAACCACCTCTGCCTTCTACACCTATTTGTTCTGTTACTGAAATTTGCACATGTTCAATATGATTTCTATTCCAAAGAGGTTCAAAAAGGGAGTTGGCAAATCTAAATGCCATCATATTTTGAACGGTCTCTTTACCTAAATAATGATCCGTACGGTAAATCTGTTTTTCTGTAAATATTTTAGAGAGAAGTAAATTCAATTCTTTTGCGCTCTCTAAATCATTCCCGAAAGGTTTTTCAATAACAATTCGACAACTTTGTTCATCCCCTGTAAGATTATGTTTGTGCAAACATTCGGCAATTTTACCAAAGAAACTAGGCGCAACGGCTAAATAATAGATGATTTGAGTGTCATTTCCATATGCTGATTTTAAATCATTAATGGTATGCGCTAAGTTTTCAAATGTTTTAGGGGTATCAATATCTACTTCCGCATAATTTAAATGCTTAGAGAATTTAGGCCAAAATTTATCGTCAACCTTTCCATTTCTAGAAAACTGACTAATGTTTTCTTTTAACATTTCTCTATACTCTTCCTCTTCAAAGTGGGTTCTGCCTGTTCCGATTATTGAAAATTTCTCTGGTAAATAAGCATCTACATACAGATTATATAAAGCTGGAGCTAACTTTCTTTTATTTAAATCGCCAGTGCCACCAAAAATGACAAATATTGTGGGAATTAAATTCTTTTTCTTTTTCATGATGTTGAGGAAATGCAGATTACGATTTTATTTAGTCCATTGTGCGTGAAATACGCCTTCTTTATCAATTCGTTCAAATGTGTGTGCTCCAAAATAATCTCTTTGAGCTTGTGTTAAATTAGAAGGCAAATTGGCCGTACTAATTTGATCAATATAGTTTAAGCTAGATGATAAGGCGGAGATATTAAAACCTCCAGCATGACCTAAAGCTATTACTTTTTCTAAACCAGCACGATGTTGATTAATCATTTCTGCAATTTGTGGATCAGCAAATAAATGATTTAATTGTTGATTTTGATGATATGCTTGATAAATATTTTCTAAGAAAGAGGATCTAATAATACATCCTGCTTTCCATATCTGTGCAATATCATCGATTTTTAAATCATATTGATATTCTTTAGATGCCACTTGTAATAAATGTAATCCTTGAGCATAAGCACACATCATTCCAATGGTATAAGCAGATGATATATCGGCCTCTGTTATTGTAGTAGTGGAGTGATTTTGAGGCTTTAGAAATAATTCTTCTAGGGCTATTCTTAATGTTTTTAGTTTAGACACGTAACGAGCGGTTACCGCTATATCTATGGTAGGAATAGGTACTTCTAAATCCATGGCAATTTGTGAGGTCCATTTACCAGTACCTTTTGACTTGGCTTGATCTTTAATCAAGTCAATTAAATCTTTGCCAGTTTCTGTGTCTTTAAATTTAAAGATATCAGCTGTTATTTCTACTAAAAAGGATTTAAGTTCTTGTTGATTCCAATTTTCAAATACTTCTGATAATTGTTCGTTGCTATAATTTAAACCATTTTTGAATAAGCCATAAACTTCAGATAATAATTGCATGATAGCATATTCAATGCCATTGTGCGTCATCTTAACAAAATGACCAGCCGAACCTGATCCGACGTATCTTACGCAAGGTTGACCTTGAAATTTAGCAGAAACAGCTTCAAGCATTGGCTTCACATAGTCGTAAGCCACTTTATTTCCACCTGGCATTAAACTCGGTCCAAAACGTGCACCTTCTTCACCTCCTGAAATACCCATGCCAAAAAAGTGAATACCTTGTTGGTTTAATTTTTCAGAGCGTTTTTGTGTATCGGCAAAATATGAGTTACCGCTGTCAATTACAATATCTCCCTGATTTAAATATGGCGTAATTTCTTGTATAACTTGATCTACGATTGGACCCGCTGGAACTAGTAATATAATTTTACGCGGAGATTCTAAACTATCGATAAAGTCAGATAAGTTAGGATACGTGTAAATACGGTCTTGACTTTGTTCAATTTCATGAAAAAGGTTTAGCATGTGCTCACTTTTGTCATATCCACTCACCGTGAATCCATTGTCGGCAATATTTAAGGCAAGGTTTCTACCCATAGTCCCTAAACCTATCATGCCATAATTCTTTTTTGTACTAGAATTATCCATTTTTCATGTATAATTTACAATTTATTAATACTGCAAAATTAACAGCTTTAATCTGCATAAACTCATTTTTTTCAAAAAAAAGAGCAGGTATTTTTACCTGCTCTTTTACCTGTTTTAGTATGGATATCGAACGAAAGCTTCAATAGCCTCATATTCAGCTAATCCCAGCTGATTGTAAGCGTTTGCCGTCTCTCGCGTTCTTTCTTCTGCTCTCACCCAAAACTCTCTCGCGTCATCTCCAGGGAAAACTGGGAGATCTTTTTGAGACTGATGTTTAAAGATAGCGTGACGCTTTCTAATTACTTCGTTTGGCGAAAGTGGTACTGCCATTTGAATTTCATGTAATTCAAATTCATGCCACGCTCCACGATACAACCATAACCAACAATCTTTAATCCAATCTTCTGTAGCTTTTAAACGCTTTAAAGCTTCTAAAATAATATCAAAACAAACTTTGTGTGTGCCATGTGGGTCAGCAAAATCACCTGCCGCAAAAACTTGGTGCGGTTTGACTTTTTTTAGCAATTCCATAGTTATTTGAATATCATCTTCGTAAGAATCCAATCCTTTAGTTTTGAATTTATCGTAGAATGGAAGATTCATAAAATGAATATTTTCATCTTTGGTGCCAGCGAATCTAGCTCCAGCAACTGCTTCTTCTTTTCGAATTAAACCTTTAATAGTTTGTATGATTTTTAAATCTACTTGATTAGGTTTTTTAGCTTTGAAGAATTCACGAATTTGCTTGTATTGGCTTTCTAAAAATTCAGTCGGCTGATTAGTTGATTTAAGGAAATCGATTGAGAATTCTACATAACGCAAAACATCATCATCCCAAACGGCCGTGTTACCTGAAGTTTGATAAGCTACGTGCACATCATGACCCTGATCAGTTAAGCGTATAAAGGTTCCGCCCATTGAGATCACATCATCATCAGGATGTGGTGAGAATATAATACTTCTTTTCTTTTCTGGTAAGGCTCTTTCAGGTCGCTGTGCATCACTAGCTCCTGGTTTGCCACCTGGCCAACCTGTGATTGCGTGCTGTAATTGATTAAATATGTGTATATTGATGTTGTAAACTGGTCCGTTTTCAGTAGCCAGTTGCGACATGCCATTATTATTATAATCGTCTTCTGTTAATTTTAAAATAGGTTTATTTAAGTGTTTAGCCAGCCAAATTACGGCTTTTTTGGTTATTTGAGCATCCCAAACTACATCTCTTACTAACCAAGGTTTATCAAATCGAGTTAATAGTGAAGCAGCTTCTTTGTCTACGATAAACTCTACATTATTGGATAGTTGTAAATAAGTTGCAGGTACTTCAGAAGATATTTCACCTTCAACAGCGGCTTTAACAATGCCTGCTTTCTTTTCGTTCCAAGCTACAATAATAATTTCTTTGGCTTTAAAGATAGTTCCAACCCCCATCGTAATGGCTTTTTTAGGAACATTTTCTTTACCACCAAAATCTTTAGAGGCATCTCTACGTGTTAAATCGTTTAACGTAACTATCCTCGTTCCTGAATTAGGTGCAGATCCTGGTTCATTAAACCCAATGTGACCAGTTCTACCAATACCTAATAACTGGAAGTCCAGCCCTCCAAAATCATTAATTTTTTTCTCATATTCTAAACAATAGGCAGCCACATCTTCTACTTTCAACGTACCATCAGGAATGTGGATATGCTCAGGAAGAATATCTATATGATCAAATAAATGTTGCTTCATAAAAGCTACATAACTTTGTTCACTATTTGGATTCATTGGAAAGTATTCATCCAAATTAAAACTTACAACATTTTTGAAGCTTAAACCTTCTTCTTTGTGCATTCTCACTAATTCTTGGTAAATTAGAATAGGAGAAGCTCCTGTGGCAAGTCCTAAAACTACCAGTTCGCCATTAGCTTGTTTGCGCAAAATTAAATCTGATATTTTTCGAGCAATAGTGATAGAAGCAGCCTGTTGGCTTTCAAACACCGTTAATGGAATTTTTTCGAACCGGGTTTCTTCAAGTAAGTTTAAACGAGACATGATTTTTATTTATGATTTGATATAATAGCTTTAATTTAACAAATTATTTAGTTTATCCTGCTTTAAATTTTGCATAATTAAAACAGCTGCGCCTTTTAAAACCGCATCATCCCCAAGTCTACTTGGTTTGATTTCAATGTTGGACAATAACTTTGGAATACAAAACTTATTCAAAGCCTGTTGTATAGGCGCCAACATTAAATTTATAATAGATACCGATTTTCCACTTAAAATAATATCTTTGGGGTTCATAATGTGAATTAAAATAGCCAAGGCCTTCCCAATAGAGTAAGCTGCCTCGGTTATTAATTCTATAGCGAATTGATCACCTGCTAACGCTTCATTAAAAATAAGTTCAATCATTTCTGATCGAGTTTCTAAAAGCTTTAATGCTTGTAGGCGAGTGAGTTTTCCTTTTTCAACAGCTTCTAAGGCTTGATTGACAATGGCTGTAAGTGAAGCTACTGCCTCTAAACAACCTTGCTTTCCACAAGTACATAAAACTTTTTCGTCCGACATCGGTATGTGCGAAAATTCACCTGCAAACCCATCCGCGCCTGTGAATAAATTGTCATTAATCAAAATACCTAATCCAATACCCCAGCCTAAATTAATGACCAGACTATTTTCATGGGCACTTAATTTATTAAACTTTAATTCAGATAGGGCGATTAAACGCGAATCATTCTCTATGTAAACGGTTAAACCAAGCTCTTTTTCTAGGTAGGTTTTTAGGCTCCCTTTTTCTGGTATGAGGTAAGTATGATTTAATCCTAAATTAGCTTGAACAAAGCCAGGCATGCCATAACCTATGCCTAAAATAGATGCTTTAGGAAAATCAATTTTGTTAATAAATTCCTTTATTTCTTGAACGATTGTTGTTAAAGCAGTTGAATTTTTAATTTCAACAGCAAATTGATGTAAAGGAGAAATTAAATTCATTCCCCAATCATAAAGTCCAATTTGGGTACTAAATTGATCACTGCTTATTAAAATGAAATGAAATTTGTCTTTTACTAGGCGATAATTTATGGGTCTTCGTCCACCTGAACTAGGTGCATGCCCAATGTCCTGTAATAATTGAAAATCTTCTAATTGATTAATGGCTTTAGCCACGAGTGGTAAGCTTTTCTGAACCCCCAAAGTAAGTTGATTACAAGTTGCGTTTTCTAAATAAAAAAGTTCTTGTAAAATACTGATATGTAGGGGTGTTATGTTGCTTTTAACTACCATTAATGTCAATTAATCTATTAAATTAACGAATTTAGAGCTTTTTTATTGGGAATCAAAACATTTTAAAACTTTTTAAAATTTATTATAAAGTTTATTAATCTTTTTACATATTTGTTAAATAGTATCCTTTTTAAACTTATAGGAAAAACATGCGTATAGTTGCCGATAGCGGATCCACCAAAACAAGTTGGGCATTAATGGTCGCAGGAAAAGAACCTGTGCTTTTTAACACGGAAGGATTTAATCCTTTTTATGTAGATAGTAATTATATTCAACAATCGATAAGCAATAATTTCCCAAAAGATTTCCCTTATGCACAAATCAAAGAAGTTTACTTCTATGGTGCGGGCTGTGTTCCAGGTAAGTCTGAAATTGTAGAGCAAGCTTTACATAGCGTTTTCCCTAATAGCCAAAATGCTGTTTCATCAGATTTATTTGCCGCTGCTAAAGCATTAGTAGGAGATGAGCATCAATTTGTTTCTATTTTAGGTACGGGAACAAATAGTGCCATTTTTAACCAGGGCGCGATCGAATTTCAGATACCTTCTTTAGGATTTTTGTTAGGGGATGAAGGTTCTGGAGCTTATATGGGTAGAAAATTATTGGGATTATATGCTAAAGGAGTTTTACCTACGCACCTACAAGAAGAATTAGCTAGTTTTTTAGGTCTTGATTCCACCGAAATTGTAAGTGTTTTTTATCAACAGAAATTACCTAACAGATTTTCGGCTACACTGGTACCTTTTATTCTTAAACATATTCAAGAACCCGTCATACGAAAGATAGTCATAGATTCATTTAAAGACTTTTTTGAAAATATTGTTGCCCATTATCCAAAATATAAAAACTATACGTTAAATGTGATGGGTTCAATTGCTTATAACTTTAAGCAAATGTTGGATGAAGTGGCGCAAGAATTTGAAATGAAAATTGGAAAAATTTACCGTTCTCCGATGGAAGGCTTAATCAGCTATCACAGCTAATTAATTATCTTTGCCTTTATGGCAGATCTTATAAATTTATCTTCTATTAAATATTCCTTGTTGGATTTAGCCACCGTTAGGGAAGGCTTAAGTATTGCTGAAACTTTCGAAAAAAGCGTTGAAATGGCCCAATGGGTAGAAAGTTTGGGCTATACGCGCTATTGGTTAGCCGAACATCATAATATGATTGCTGTAGCTTCATCAGCAACTACAGTCTTAATTGGACATATTGCCTCAAAAACGAAGACAATTCGCGTTGGTTCAGGCGGAATTATGTTGCCCAATCATTCCGCATTACAAGTAGCAGAACAATTTGGAACCCTTGAAGCCCTATATCCCAATCGTATAGATTTGGGTTTAGGTCGAGCACCAGGCACTGATCAAGTAACAGCCTATGCTATTCGTGGGGAAAACATGCGTTATCCTTATGATTTCAAGGCAGAGATACTTAAATTACAAAATTACTTCTCTGTCGAAAATGCGGATGGAAAAGTGCGCGCTATTCCAGGAGAAGGGGCAGATGTACCCATTTGGATTCTTGGATCTAGCACAGATAGCGCTTATTTAGCGGCTGAATTAGGTTTGCCTTATGCATTCGCTAGTCATTTTGCCCCTCAACAATTTATGCAAGCCATCGCTATTTATAGAGCTCATTTTAAGCCGTCAACAGTATGTGAAAAACCTTATATCATAGCCTGTGTCAATGCAATCGCTGCCGATTCAGATATTGAAGCTGAATTTTTATCAAGTTCATTAAAAGAGATGTTTTCTGGTATTGTAACGGGGAAACGCCAAAAACTGCAAGCGCCTAGAGCAAATATTGAATTAGAATGGAATGATATGCAACAAGCAGCCATCGAGCAAATGTTAGCCATCACATTTATTGGTTCAGCCCCAACTATTAAGCAGCAGTTAATTTCTTTTGTAGCACAAACTCAAGTTGATGAAATTATGTTTTCTTCCAATATTTTCGATACGCAAGCTCGTCTAAAATCATTGGAAATTATTGCTCAGCTATTTCGTTCAGAAATTTAATATATTTAGAAAAATATTATAAATGAATCATTCACAGCCGCAATCTCGATTAGAAATATTCCAAGCTTTTATCGGTAAAGAAATACAGAATTCGCCTTCGCCTTATATGAACTGGTTAAAGCCAGTATTACTAGATGCGGAGAAAGGCTCTTTGCATTGTGAATATATCGTTCGTATGGAAATGACGAATCCTTATGGCGTTTTACATGGAGGCATTACTGCAGGTATAATTGACGATTTAATCGGTGCTACCGTTTTTACCTTAGGACTAAGTTCTGCATATACTACGGTAAATAATTATATAGACTATTATGCTCCTGCTAAGTTAAATGATGTAATTACAGCAAAAACTCATATTGAAAAACAAGGACGCCAAATCATTAATGTTTCCTGCGAGGTTTATCTAAAAAGTAAGAACCGAATTATCGCCAAAGGTTTTTCTAATATGATGAATATTGGTTGAAAAGCTAACTAAGATTTAAGCAAAAAATAAATAAGCCAAACCAATAGCGGTTAACACACCAACTAAATCAGCAAGTAACATCGCGCCAACGGCGTAACGTGTATTCTTAATACCAACCGAACCAAAATATACAGCAATTACATAAAATGTAGTATCAGCTGCCCCTTGAAAAATACCCGATAATTTTGAGGCAAAAGAATCTGCACCATAGGCAGTCATCGTATCAACCATCATACCCCTTGCTGCACCACCACTTAAAGGACGAATTAAAGCTGTTGGTAAGGCTTCTACAAATCGGGTATCCGCACCGATAAATTCAAAAAAGTACTTCACAGACAGGATCACTACGTCAAAAGTTCCAGAGGTTCTAAGCATGGAAATAGCCACTAACATGCCCACTAAATAAGGGATAATTTTAATAGCCGTTTCAAATCCTCCTTTGGCACCGTCAATAAAAGCATCAAAAACATCTATCTTTTTATATAGACCACCGATTACGATACTCAAAAACACAAATAAGATTAAACCATTACTTAACAAGCCTGAAAAGCTTTTAATACCATCAGCGTTTAAGCTAGTTATGTACCAAACAATAGCAGCAATTACAGCTGAAATACTCAATATCCAAGTGAAGATAATGGGTTGAATAATATTAATTTTTTGTTTAATCGCTACAATAGTCATAGCCGTTAAAGTGCCCACAAAGGTTACAATTAAGCAAGGAATAAAGATGTCAGTTGGATCACTAGCATTCTGTGAAGCTCTAATCGCAATCACAGAAACTGGAATTAAACTTAAACCAGCAGCATGTAAACAAAGGAACATAAGCTGAGGATTACTAGCTCTATCCTTATCTGGATTTAATTCCTGCAAGCTGGCCATAGCTTTTAAGCCAAAGGGAGTAGCCGCAT
Organism: uncultured Pedobacter sp.; assembly: GCA_964592575.1. Lineage (GTDB taxonomy): Bacteria > Bacteroidota > Bacteroidia > Sphingobacteriales > Sphingobacteriaceae > Pedobacter. The sequence goes on along the minus strand of CAZQFF010000003.1, from coordinate 17,435 downwards.
TATCTAAACCTAATAAATTCGCCGAAAAATTCATAATCATATGGCCCATCGAAGGATGATCCTTTGGAATTTCAGGGAATAATTTAGTGAAAAATGGGCCTACAATTCTAGATAGCAAACGAATTCCTCCAGCACGCTCCGCAATACTCATAAAACCCATAAATAAAGCTAGCACACCAATTAATTTGATACACAACTCTACAGCTGTCCAGCAAGTTTGAATAATCCCATCAACACCAGTAAGGTTTTTAGGATCATCGGCTTTACCAATAACCATCCAGCTAAATATTTCCGTTTGCCCAAAGAATATAGCTTTTGAAGCAGCTACAACTATAGCTACGATAATAAAGCCTGACCAGATTTTACTTAATGTCATGTATGCTTAAAATTAATGATGCTCAAATTACAGATTTTTTGATAAAATCAAGGGCTTATTCTACCATCTTTAAAACTTAATAGTTTTTGGGTACCATCATAAAGCTCAAAGTTTGCTTTATAGCCAATTTTTAAATCTCCTTTTATTTCAAGATTCAGTCCTTTTACCTCCGAATAAGCCGCCCAAACACTCAAATCTCCTAAATCTTCAACATAATAAATATACTCTATTTCACGCGATTCGGGAAGTAAAACTTCTTTGTAATTCAAGCCAATACTTGCTTTAACTAGAGGAAGTTGAACCTCCTGAAGCAATAAATGAAATAAAGGTTTAGCATTAAAAGGAATATATTTATAGGTCTCTAAATTGAATTTCGTATAAGTTTGTTGAGCAATACCCTGTAAACCTATATAAAGCGCGCAGAAGTAGAGCTTTCGGATTTCTTGCTTTTCTATATCATTAGGAAAACCCCCAGCTTCAATTAAAATCGTTGAGCAATTTAAATTTTGAAAATTATCGCCAAAAGCTCGGGGCTCAAATTCATCATCAAATAAGCCAATTTGGCCTGGAATTAAGGGGGCTAAATGACTATATATCTCTGCAATTACTTGAGCTGCTTTTAGTCTACCTTTTTCATATTGCAGCGTTTCATCGTAAGCCGGTGCTAAGAATGATAGGGTAGCGGGCAGACGACTTTCTTTGATGCCCCATAATGTATCTTGATCATGTAAATTAAAACCAAAATGAGGAGCTAAGTTTAAAAAGTAATTTTTTAAAATACGAGCTTCTGGGCTTAACTCTTTTATAAAATCACGATTAATATCAATTTGCTGAGCATTGCGACGTGTAAAATAATGTGCACCATCTGGATTAACTTGGAGAATTAGGTGTAATTCAATTTTTTGGAATAAGTCATTTACTGCCAAGGAAGGTGTTGATAAAAACTCCAATAAATCGAGTAAAGCCAAAGTGCCTGTGGCTTCATCTCCATGCATTTGAGACCAAGCAAATACCTTACTTTGCCCTTGTCCCCAAACAATAGCTTGAATAGGTCTATTTTCAACAGAATATCCTATAACTTGTTTTTTAAAAGCTGATGATAATTTTGATAAAGCTTCTTGAACTTCAGCAGGCGTAAATCGGCGGTGCGTTAAGCCTTTATATTTAAAGTTAGGATAGGCTTCTAGAATAGAATTTAAAGCAATGGGCATGATTTTGATAGTCTATATAAACAAAGATGCGCAGATTTTTCAATCTGCGCATCTGAAATAAAAATTATTTTTTAAAAGAAAACTTAAGGCTTATCATCTGTTAATTCAAATCCCCATGTTTTTCCTTTTTCTGTAGCTGGTATGCCTTTAGTCATCCAAACTGGTGCTTTAGCACCTTTCAGATAGTGGTCAAAGAACTGTTGCTCTCTGATTTGGATATCTTTTCTATTTTGACGTTGCACTAAATTATGTGCCTCATTATTGTAATTTAACATCCAAACAGGTTTACCTAAACGTCTTAAACCAGTAAACATTTCTATACCTTGATACCATGGCACAGCTCCATCTGCATCATTGGCCATCACCACTACTGGTGTATTTACTTTAGGGAAGTGAAATAATGGAGAGTTTTCGATGTAAAGCTCTGGTTTTTCCCATAAAGTTGCTCCAATTCTACTTTGTGTTTTTTCATATTGGAACTGACGATTCATACCGCTTTCCCAACGAATACCACCGTAAGCCGAGGTCATATTAACTACTGGCGCTCCAGCCCAAGCTGCGGCATACATATCATTCACTGTAATTAAATGAGCCACTTGGTAACCACCCCAGCTTTGTCCTTGAATACCAATTTTAGATCCATCAACCCATGAATTTTGCTTTAAATAATTCACACCCGAATTAATAAACTCTTCAGCCGATTTACCTGGATATCCAATTTCATAACTAATGTCTGGAGTAAACACTAAATAACCATTACTCACAAAGAATGGAATATTTAAACGAGAAGGAGTAGGGCTAGGCGCGTTATACGTATGTATCCCGTCCGAAACTTTCTCATAGAAATAAACAATCATTGGATATTTCTTTTTAGGATCGAAATCTTCAGGTTTATATAAAATTCCTTGAGATTTATAACCTTTTGGCGTAGTCCAATTGACTAATTCTGCTGTTCCCCAATTGTAATTAGCTTGTTGAGGATTTGTAGCACTTAATTTAGTCGCTGCTTTTAAATCTTTAGAAACATAAACATCAGGAGAAGCCACATAAGAGCCCGCATCAAACATATACATTTCGACAGATTTCGCTTTTATTAAGCCTGAATATCTAAGCGGTGCCATCACTAGCATTTCAGGATTTTTATTATCATTCAACGCTTTTTTGTAGAAACCATTTTCTTTAGTATCGTTTTTAAAAGCATTTAAGATTAAGATATCTTTTTTACCAAAGAATCGAGCATCACCAGTTCTCTCCACGCGGAAAGTGATATTGTTAGCACGACCTACACCATTTGTAATGTTTTTGGCGGCTATTTTACCATCTGGTGAGAAAGCCCAGATATCGTATCTATCATATAAATAAACTAATTTATCATCCTCAGCCCAACCTGCAACACCATAACTATTCGGATCATCTGGTACATCGTTCGTTTCATTAAAGAAATTCACGCTCATACCTTCTGTTAATTTAGTAAAGGTTCCTGTTGCTACATGGTAGGTAGAATACTGACGATCTTTTTTATTATAAATTAAAATATAATTACCATTAGGGGAGGCCGATGCACTTCCATAATGTTCTTTCAGGAATTGTTTTTTATTACCTGTAGCAAGATCTACAATATAATAATCACGAGCTGATCCACCCAACCATTGCGAAGCAATGCGATAAGGCTTATCACTACTACCTAACAAGTAATTTGCATCACCTTCTTTCACTAAACTTACATTTTCAACTTCTTCATCTGCAAGCTGTACGACCTTAGGATTAGCATTATAAATATCGAAAACACTTAAATAAGATTTTCTACTATCTCGAGCCGCACTTCGTAATTGTTGCGTCTGTAAGAAATCATCTTTATATCCCCAAACATCTAGTTTAGCCACTTCAGATTCAATAATTGTTGTATCTTTTGGTGTTGGTTTAGGGCCAACAGATAAATAAATTCGATTTCCGTCTTTACTAAATGTCACTCTACCATCTCCATTAACTACATAACCTTTAGCTAATCCCTCCATTTGATTGTCAATAAGGATTTGAGCGGTATCTAGCGATAAGGATGAATAATAAATATTGAAATCTTTAATCTCTTGTTTTTCAGGACTAATATCACCTACAAAAACTAACTTTTCACTTTCTTCATCAAAAGCAAAGTTTTTAAAGTTTCCTTTTCCTTTTACTAAGGTTTTAAGATTACCGGTTTCGGTTTGATACAGGAATACGCCTTGACCTTCATTCTTGGCTTTTGGATCGCCAGATGAAGTGAAAACTAATAATTTACCATCCTTACTAAAGAAATATTCCTTCACAAATTGGAAAGTTTTTTCTGTACCGGTTGTTAAGTTTTTTAAAACTAATTTAGTTCCTTCGGCATTATTTGCATTAGAGCCTGCACCCGCACCTCTGCCTGCTGGTGATGCTGAGCTGTTCGTTCCTGGTGTTGCGACAGCCTGATCTTTTTCCATTAAATAAGCTAACCAGCTTTTGCCATTTTCAGGAAATTTATAAGATTTTACACGAGGAATTTTAGTAATGCTTAAGTTAGTTAAGTTAATAATGCCTAAGGTATCTTTATCTAATTCTTCAGCTTTTTTCTTTTTAATTCTAACTAATCGCGAATCAGCGTACCACGGCTTAATAGTAATTGCCGCAAATTTTGAGTCTGGACTAAAAATGCCTGAACCTCCGCCCATAGCAATTTGTCCTCGGGAAACTTTAAGTTTCTGCGGAGATAGGGTATGGTGAATGTAAAGAGTAGCATCACCTTCTTGCTGGTTAATGGTATAGGCTGCATAATTTCCGTCATTCGAGAATTGTTTAGCACCTACCGATTCCCAGGTATCATATACACTATGATCAAGTGGTTTTTTTTGCGCATAGCTATAGCTAGCTAGAAGTGCAAAAAACAGAGTTAGTTCTTTTCTCATTGTTTTCTTAAATCGTTTTAGCTTGGGTTTTTAATTTGATATATAAAAATTGGAAAATTATTGCACATTACTGCAACTGTATGTCAATTTTTACACAAAAAGGCCTAAAAAAAGAAAGGCCCCTTTCATTTCTTATTAAAGAAAATGAAAGGGGCCTATTTATGAATAAATATAAAATTTATTTTTTCTTCATTTGCGCTTGTTGCTGTTGTTGCATGCGCATATATTCATCTAATCTTGCTTGAAATTTAGATTTCTTTTTCTCTGTTTTAGGTTTGGTTTTATTTTCTTGTAAAACAGCATGAATTTTCTCATCATCAACTAATTTACGGATAATAAACTGCTGTAAGAAAGTAAGCATGTTTGCTAAGAAATAATAATAGTTTAATCCTGATGGATAGCTATTTAATACCCCTAAGAAAATGATTGGCATGATATAACCAATATATTTCATTTGACCGGTTGCTCCCGAAATCTGATTGTTAAAGTAGGTATAGATTAAGGTAGAAATCGTCATTAACAAACACATCAAAGAAATGTGGTCCCCAATAAACGGAATGCTAAAGCCAAAACGAATAAAGTCATCGTAAGTCGATAAATCTTTCATCCATAAGAAACTTTCCCCTCTTAACTCAAATAAATTTGGGAAGAAAAAGAAAAAGGCCATCACGAAAGGAAGCTGCAATAACATAGGCAAACAACCACCCAAAGGATTAACTCCCACCTGTTTATAGAGTTTTAAATATTCTTGCTGTAAAAGGGTAGGATTGTCTTCTCCAACTTTGGCTTTAATTTCATCCATCTCTGGTTTTAAGATACGCATCTTAGCCATCGAGATATATGACTTATAAGTTAGCGGCGTCATCGCTACTTTTAGAATAATGGTTAAAACTAAAATGATTAATCCATAACTCCAGTTAAAGCTATCTAAGAAATTGAAAATAGGTAATACAATAAATCTGTTAATGTATTTCAATGGCCAGTATCCTAAATCAATTTGCTTCTCAATAGCATGTCCTTGCGCTTTTAAATGAGAGAATTTGTTGTCTCCAAAATAAAATTTAAAGCCATATTGTTGACTCGCTAATTGATTAAAAGGCATCACTAATTTAGCCTCATAATGTTTTACTTGACCAGGAGCTGTACTGGTTTTAGCTTCTACCGTACCACTTTCAAATGGTGTTTGTGGAATAATGATGCTCGAGAAAAAATGTTGCTTGAAAGATAACCACTCAATCTTACCTTCATTTAGCTCTAGCTTTTCATCGCTGAACATACTCAAATGATCAGGGTTTTCTTCTACATATTTAAAATATGGAGCAGAATGCTCTTGCTCTTTTTTAACCGATTTTTCTTGCTTCAATAAAGTGCTTGCCCAATCTAAAGTAATTTGATTGCCTTGGATCAAGCCATTCATTCCATTTAAAAGCACTTGATAATTAACATTATTACCATTTCCTTCTAAATTATAAATGAACTCTATGAATTGATTTGGGCCATATTCTGCTTTTAAGTTAATACCTTGTTCCTTAGGCGTCGCTGTAAAATACAAATCATTGGTATGAATTAGTTTACCGCCAATGTTCAATTGAAATCCAAACTTGTTGGTGTCTCCATCAAACAAGATAACAGGCTGACCATCATAGGTTTTTTCTTGCTTAATTTGAACCGATTTAATTCGTCCACCTTTATTGGTAAAAGTTAATTTAAGCTTATCGTTTTCAATAACACTTAAAGACTCAGTTCCACTTAAATTATTGGCAAATGGACCCGTAGGTTTGATGGTGTCAAGGACTTTAGGTGCATTAGCTGAAGCAGTTTGAACTTTAGTTCCATTAACTTTTTTTAAGGAATCCGCTGCAATTCTTTCTCTTTCTTGATTGAGTTCGGCTTCTGATGGTCGCATAAAATAAAACGACGCCGCCATTACTACTAAAATTAAAAAGAGTCCTGTAAAGGTATTTCTATCCATTTTTTAAAACTAATATTATTTTTTCTTTTTTACCTGCTCCATTGAAGCGGCCACAAATTTAACAAAAAGTGGGTGAGGATTAGCAACTGTTGACTTTAATTCTGGATGAAACTGACTACCCAGGAAAAAAGGATGATTCTTTAATTCCACTATTTCCACTAAACCACTGTCAGGATTAAGACCAGAGGCCATTAAGCCTGCCTCTTCATAAGCTTGTAAATATTTATTATTAAACTCATAACGATGTCTGTGTCGCTCTGAGATTCTTGTTTTTCCATAAGCCGAATAAGCCTTTGTGCCTTTTTTAAGTTCACAAGGATAAGCGCCCAAACGCATAGTCCCACCTTTGTTGGAGATGGCTTTTTGATCTTCCATCATATTAATTACCGGATGCGGCGTATTTTCATCAATCTCGGTTGTATTAGCATTTTCTAAACCTAGTACATTTCTGCCAAATTCAATTACCGCACATTGCATACCTAAGCAGATACCAAAGAAAGGAATTTCATTTTCACGAACAAACTTTATCGCTTCAATTTTACCTTCGATACCTCTGGAACCAAATCCAGGAGCGACTAACACACCATTTAAATGACCCAGTTTATCCTTAACATTATGTGGATGAATACTTTCTGAAGGAATGAACTCTACTCTAACTCTACATTCATTTTTAGCTCCAGCATGAATAAAGGCCTCGCTAATTGATTTATAAGCGTCAGGTAATTCTACATATTTTCCAACTAAACCAATTTTCACTTCTGATGTAGGATTTTTTAAACGGCCTAAAAAGTCTTTCCAACTTTCCATATCGGGCTCATTTTTAGTTGGTAACTTCAGTTTACTTAAAACTGTTTTATCCAATTGCTCTTTTAACATGAGCAAAGGCACAGAATAAATTGATGAAGCATCTATCGATTCCACTACAGCGTTCACATTCACATTACAGAATAAAGCAATTTTCTTGCGAATATCTGCACTTAAGTGATGCTCGGTACGACACACTAAAATATCTGGCTGAATACCATATTCTAAAAGCGCTTTAACAGAATGTTGTGTAGGTTTTGTTTTAAGCTCTCCTGCGGCGGCAAGGAAAGGAATTAAGGTTAAGTGGATAACTATAGCATTATTGCTGCCAGCTTCCCATTTAAACTGACGTACAGCCTCAATGAAAGGCAAAGACTCAATATCACCTACGGTTCCACCTAACTCGGTGATAACAATATCGTACTCTCCAGTCTCACCAAGAGCACGCATGTTTCTTTTAATTTCGTCTGTAATATGCGGAACTACTTGAACAGTTTTTCCTAAATACTCGCCATGACGCTCTTTATTAATCACATTTTGGTAGATTCTACCTGTGGTAATATTATTTGCTTGCGAAGTAGGGGTGTTTAGAAAACGCTCATAATGACCTAAATCTAAATCGGTTTCTGCTCCATCTTCTGTAACAAAACACTCCCCGTGTTCATAAGGATTTAAAGTACCCGGATCGATATTAATGTAAGGGTCAAACTTTTGAATGGTTACTCGGTATCCTCTAGCTTGTAAGAGTTTGGCTAAAGAGGCTGAAATAATGCCTTTACCTAAAGATGATGTTACTCCGCCCGTAACAAAAATATACTTCGTCATGAATTGAAAAGATTAAATAAATCGGGCTTTTGGCCCTTTTAATTGTATTTGTACGGGATACAAAGGTATGTAAAATTAGCCAATCTACCTCAATTAATTATTTTATTTTTTGCAACAGCGGTAATAGATTTTCATCTGATTGGCCTTGCTTGACCAAGCGATATATACGGTACTTTCCTCTCCATCACGATAATAAAAGCCCGGAAGTTTAGTGTTTTTTAGCTCTTGATGAAAGCTTTTATCAGGCACATTTTCATCTGCATTTTCTTCAGGCATCACGGCAGGAATCATAAAATGCTCCTCATCAAAGAAAAATTCCGCCTCTTTTTTAAGGTATTTAAACTTTTCTGGCTCTGATTTTAAATTAGGATTTGTTTTTAAGATTTCTCGACCAGGGATTTTTGCCTGATACAATTTCGCCCCCGAAGCAGAAAATATCTCAAAAATTAAGCTCGTTTCGGAAGCTTTAGGCCCTACAACCGACACGCGAAATTCATCGAGTTCCCCCAATTTACTAAATTCCTTTTTTACAGATTTTGTAAAATGTGCGGAAGGATCTGTATTTTTATTTGTTTGGCTTGAATCTAAGGTGTTAGCTTGCTTATTTAAAGTGCTGTCATTTGAATTTATAGCCTCTATTTGAGCTTGATCTGGAATGATAAATTTTTCCGTACCGGCAGCTTTTTCATTAGCATTATTGCCACAAGAAAAACTGAAGATACTCAGAAAAATCAACCCTATTAAACTGTTCAGCTTATACGCTTTTTTAATTTTTATAACGTCCTCAGGGCTATCAACCGCTAATGTTTCTATCTGCGTCACCGCTGTGGCTATCTTATAGCCATTTGCAATCCATCTCAACTGTTCTAAGCTTTCAGCTTGTTCAATAGGGTGAGGAGCAAGTTGGGTTAATTCTTGTAAGGTTTCTCTACGAAAACCATAAATACCAATATGCTTGTAATAGGTAAAGTGATTAAGCCATTCCGAAGGCTTTACATTTCTTAAAAAAGGAATCGTTTGACGACTAAAATAAATAGCTTCCCGCTGCTCATTAATAACCACCTTTGGTGTATTTTCATTAAACAACTCCGTCTGATCTTTAATTGGCTTAATCAAAGTCGAAATTTGCGCATTGGGTTGGAGCAGCGCTTTTTTAACTAAATTAATCTGTTCCGGGTCAATAAAAGGCTCATCGCCTTGTATATTAATCACCAGGTCGTATGCTGGATACAATTGACTCACCTCTGCACATCGATCAGTGCCACTCGGATGATGGGCACTCGTCAAACAATATTTCGCCCCAATAGCTTCCGCATGCTGAGCAATTTCCGCATGGTCAGTGGCAATTATAACTTCGTCTAAATCGGCCTTTAAAGCTTGTTCGTACACCCGTTGAATCATGGTTTTTCCCCCTAAATCAATCAAGGGCTTACCAGGAAATCTTGTAGAAGCAAAACGAGCAGGAATAATGCCGATTGTTTTCATATACACTAATTAAAATAGACCATTAATTTCCGCTTCAATAGCTTGAATAATCGTGCCTAAATCTTCAGGGTTATTCGAAAAATCAAGTTTATCTTTATCCAAGACTAATAATTTACCCTCTTTATAATTTTTAATCCAGTCATCATATTTATCGTTTAATTTTGATAAATAATCAATACGAATACTGGCTTCATATTCCCGGCCTCTTCTTTGAATATTATTCACTAGAGTAGGTACTGAAGCTTTAAGGTAAACCAAAAGATCAGGCGCTTTAATAAATGAAGTAATATTATCAAAGATAGCACGATAATTTTCATGATCACGGCTGGTCATTAAACCCATTTCATGCAAATTCTCGGCGAAAATGTAAGCATCCTCATAAATGGTTCTATCCTGAATTACATTTCTTTTATTATTTTCAATATCAATCATTTGTTGAAATCGAGAATTCAGAAAATAAATCTGAAGATTGAAACTCCAACGTTTCATGTCTCCATAAAAATCTTCTAAATAGGGATTATGATCAACCGCTTCATAGAGCGCTTCCCAATTATAATGTTTGGCTAATAATTCTGTTAAAGTAGTTTTACCAGCACCAATATTTCCGACAACAGCTATATGCATGATTCTATATTAAAAGCTTTTTATACCAATTAATTCTCTGACTTCGCGTAAAGTTTTTTGTGCCGATTCACGAGCCTTCAAAGCCCCATGTTTAGCTACCTGGCGTAGATAAGCATCATCAGCTGCAATTTCAAGAATTCTCTCTCGCATAGGCGCTGTAGTTAAAATCATATCTTCCGCCAACTGTTTCTTGAAATCACCATATCGAATCGCCATTTTATTATAAGCCTCTTCAAAATGTGTTAGGGTGTCTGGACTAGACACAATCTTCATCAAGTCAAACAAGTTTTGAATAGCCTCTGGCTTTTCTTGATATTCTTCCGTAGGGCCACCATCGGTAACGGCTCTTGACACTTTCTTACGGATAAGCTCAGGGCTGTCGGATAAATAAATAGCATTTCCTTCCCCTTCAGATTTACCCATTTTACCTTTTCCATCTAAACCCGGAACTTTTACTAAATTATCAGAATAACTAAAAGCATAAGGTTCTGGAAAATAATCTGCGTTATAAAGTCTGTTGAAACGATTGCCAAAAGTTCTCGCCATTTCTAAATGTTGCTCTTGATCTTTTCCAACAGGAACTTTTAGCGCTTTATGAATCAAAATATCCGCTGCCATTAATACAGGATAGGTTAATAAACCTGCATTCACATTATCTGGATTTGCTCTAACTTTATCTTTAAATGAGGTACTTCTTTCTAATTCCCCCATATAAGCATTCATGTTCAAATATAAATAGAGCTCAGCTACCTCAGGAACGTCCGATTGTACATATATCGTTGTATTTTCAGGATCAATACCTGCGGCCAAATATTCCACTAAAACATGTTTCACATGACCATGCAAATCGGCTGGGGTAGGATGCGTTGTCAAGGAATGTAAATCTGCAATAAAAAAGAAGCAATTATACTCTTTTTGCATTTGCACAAAATTCTTTACTGCCCCATAATAATTGCCTAAATGTAACTTTCCGGTAGATCGAATACCGCTAACCACTGTTTCTTTAATCATGCCTCGAAATTACATTAATTTTTTAAAAAAAATAATCCTATATAGAAATACGATATTTAATTTCTACGAAAAAAATATTGCTTTTATCTACAATAAATAGATTGAAATTTGTGCAGAATATTTATCTTCGAAGTTAATATGTTTCATCGACTTAGAACCTATCTCTTTTTGTTCTTTTATCTTTTAATCAGCTCTATTAGTTTTGGGCAAAGCTCAAAATTGGTGTTAGCTAAAGGGGAGTTGATGGATAGTATTTATTTAAATAATCTAAATAATCAAACCCCGATTTCATCTCTTGAAAATTTTCTAACCCATCAATATCAAAAGGATAAGGATAAAGAGTATTTAGCTTTTATTAAGTTCATGAAGCTGTGGTATAAGGCTGATAAAACTTCTCCAGATTTTAATGCCTTAAATGAAATTATTAAAAAGGAATTTTCAGCTTATCCTAATATTCAAGCACGTTATTTTAATCAAATAGCCTATATGAATTTTATAGGTTTTCATAACTATGAAAGAGCTTTTGATGCCTATATGCAATTAGAGGATATCCTAGTTCAACATGGGCCCCAGGTAATTTCACGCTACTCTCAATACTGTAGTCAAATAGCTTCCGCATTTTATAGATTTAAGGATTATAAAAAAGCTATTTATTTTGGGAAAATGGGCTTGCAATATGCTAATGAGAAGTGGGATATGTACAATACCATTGGCTTATGCTTTACAGCCTTGAATCAATTAGATAGTTCTAATTACTATTTAAATCAAGCTGTTTTAGAAGCTAAACGACGCCAACTACCCATTATAAATCAAAGTATTTCTTCGGGTAACATAGGTTATAATCATTATTTAAGAGGTCAATATGAATTGGCTTTTCCTTTGTTAAATTTCGACTTTCAAGAAGCGGTAAAATACCAAGATTGGGGCCTAGCCGCTGGTTCAGCTATCCCTATGAGCCATATTTATATTTCGCAAAAGAAATTTAAAGCCGCTGATTCTTTGCTTAAACTTTCAAGGCAATACATTCAAAAAAGTGGACAAATAGGAAGATTAGAACAATATTTTTCCAAAAAGTCAATTTTTTATGAAAGTTCTGGAGATCTTAAAAAGTCGATTGCTTACAGAGATTCTGCTTTGAAGGCTTATAAATATAACGATTCGGTTTATAATGGACTTTTAGTGCTTCGGGTAAAACAAAGGGCAGATTTAACTAAAATAGAAAGTGAAAAGCTCAAACTTCATAACTATCAAGAAGTCGTTAGAGTGCAGTTTATTGCCATCGGCATAATTGTTTTGATATTGGGAATAGGATATTATTTATATAGGAATTATTTACACCGATTACAAACTAATAGAGAAAGGATTGCGGAGTTAAAACGTATAATTAGTTTAAGACAGCGTATAAGTGCAGATATGCATGATGACATTGGTAGTAGTTTAAGTAGTATAGCACTTTATTCTCATTCTTTACTCTTGCAGGCACAAAATGCAGAACAACAATATGTGCTCACTAAGATTAAAGAAAATGCTGTTTACATCCAGGAGCAATTTAATGATATCATTTGGTCAGTTAATCCAAAAATGGATGTGATGAAAGAATTAGTGGTAAGAATGAGAAAATTTGGTGCCGAAATTACGGAATCTGCTGATATCGTTTTTGTATTTAATTGTGATGAAGCCATTTTAGACTTAGAAATCGAAATGAATTGGCGTCGAAATTTATTTCTGATGTATAAAGAAATTATTCATAATGCGATCAAATATAGTAAAGCCAAAGAAATAAGCGTTGAATTAACATTTCATGAAAGCCAATTTAAGGTTCAAATCTCAGATAATGGCATTGGATTTGATATTAATCAATGTAAACAAGGCAATGGTTTGATAAACCTGCATTTAAGAGCAAAACATATGGGGGCTGAGTTGAGGGTTGAAAGTAAGTTAAATGAAGGTACTTATTATAGTATAATTTCCCCTATTGTCTAGCTATGAATAGCTATTTATCAATCCATTCATAAGACCTAAATTTGCGTGGTGAAAAAGAAAATAATCTTATTTGATGATGATGATGCACGCCGTGATAGTATATCCATACTATTAGGGAAGTGCAGGGATTTAGCTTGTGTTGGATTATTTGAAAATGCTGAATTTGCCGAGCATCATGTTGCTGTCTGTCAGCCCGATTTAGTCTTGATGGATTTAGATATGCCAGTAGTCAATGGGATTCAAGGCATCCAATCTATAAAGGCTAAATTTCCAAAATTACCCATTATTGTACAAACTATTTTTGATGACGAGCCTAATATATTTGAAGCCATAAAGGCAGGCGCAGATGGATATATTTTGAAATCTACTCCGCCAGAAAAGTTTCTACATATGCTCCGAGATGCTTTAGATGGAGGAGCCCCAATGAGCGGCGTCATTGCCAGTAAGGTTTTAGATTATTTTAAATCTAATCATCAAATACCTGTTGATTATAAGCTGTCCGATAGGGAGAAAGGTATCTTAAAACTATTAGTTGATGGTCACAGCTATAAAATGATTGCTACCCAATGTAATATTTCTTATTACACCGTTTGTAATCATATCAAAAATATCTACGAAAAACTGCATGTTAAAAGTGCAACCGAAGCCGTAGGTTTAGCCTTAAAAAATAGATTAGTTTAACTACGGCAACTGTCAATAGCTAATATTAGCTATTGTTGTCTATCTGCTTTTTATGTTTCTTTACTAAATTATTGAAAATTAAACTAATCTATTAATTATGAAAACATTACGCTTTCCTTTTTTTATTAAACTTAGCTGTTTAATTATAGGACTGGCCTCACTACAAGGATGTAAGAATCCTGCCGAAGATGTAAGTATTCAAGTGAATACGGACATTTTTAAATCTTCTACGGTTATTAGTTTTAAAAATGCGAATGCAGCAGCAGCAGACCCAGCTAATATCAGTTTAAGCTTCACGGGGCCTGGAGCGAGCTTAGTACGCACCATTACTGGTGGAACTAATTTTAAAGTGGTGAATGGATTTATTAACATTGCTTTAGATAGAAATGCGAATCCTTCAGCAGCTAACCCTATCAAAGTTACTGCAGTTATTTCTGCTCCTGGTTATGCGCCAAGTAATTTAGAATTAACCTTTACTGATCCAGAGGCTAAGCAGTTTCATACGATTGAAATGTTTCAATATTCTCGTCCACCTGAAGGAGTTGCGGCCGTAGTAAAAACGCAAGCTTTAGTAGGCGGACAAACGGCAGCACCAGTAACGATAGCAACGGTTCCTAACGCCACTCAAGCGCAAAGTACGACTATCGCAATTCCAGCAAGCACCGCCTTCAAGGATGCTGCAGGCAATGCCGTGAATGGGGCTCAATTAGAAACCAGAATGGTTTACACCACACTTGATGCACAAGGTCAACCTAAATCAGATTTAAGTTTAAAGCCTGTAACTAAAGCATTTGATGCCAATGATCAGCCTATTGCAGGTAATGTTAAGGCTTCTGCAGTAGCTACAGCCTCTATTAATATGTTTGCGGGTTCAACACAGGTTAAGAGTTTTACCAATCCCATTACTTTGGATATGGAATTACCAGCAGGAGGTATCAACCCCATAACGAAACAAGCTTACAAAGTAGGCGATGTTTTTGATGCTTGGAGTACAAATGAAAGCACTGGAGAGCTAAAACGAGAAGGAACAGCTTCGGTGGTTTTAAATACAGCGAATAAATTAGTGGTGAGAAAGCAAATTACCCACTTATCCATATGGGGATTTGGGATAATCTCGTTAGCTGAAGAAAGAACGGTGAATGTGACCATCAATCGTAATCAGAATACAACGGATGAATATTTTACAATATATATTAGAGGAAGAGCTGATCAAACTGTTTTGCTAAAAGCAGGAGAATCCACAAAGACTTTTGCGGTAAAGTACATTCATGAACCTTTATTCATTAACGCTGTTGCTGTTGAGCCTGTCCTTGGTAATGTTTATGACCCCAGCCTATTTAATTATGCGATCTTAACGCAAAACAATCAAAATCTTACTGCCAATTTTACGAAAATGAATAATGGCATTCCAGCTACTTTAATTTTAACTGTAAAGTGTAATAATAAGAATTTGACTACTAAGCCAAATATGGTTTTGAAATTTGTGAATCTTACCACGAACAATGAATATATTCTTACGCTAGAAAATGGAGTGGGAGTAGGAACGGTTTATAATGGCGAGCGCTATCGTGTTTTCGCTGAGTTTGATGGGGTGTCTTATTCCACCACATTTACGGTGAGTAACGGCACAGCCCAAATTGATCTCGTGGAAAACTTGACGGCTTCTGTAAGGCAACAGACTGCAATTCTTGTTAATGGTGGGTTTATAGTAGACGCTCAAATTACCAAAAAATGTAATGATTAAACCTGAAAAAATGAAAAAATTATATACAATTCTATTCGCATTATTAGTAACTCAAATTGCTGTTGCTCAGGATAATGCAGCGACTACACCAAGCGCCTCAAAGCCGATGTCTTTTCAAGTATTAGCGGGTAGTCAAGGATTTGGTGCTAATTTTAGATATGTGCCAAACAAAAAAATTGGTGTTCGTGTAGGAGGAAGCTTTGGTAAAGGCAGTATTAATGATAAAATTGATATTGAAGACTTTAGTTCTAAAAACAAATTAACTGGGGAAGTGACCACTATCCATGCTTTAGCGGAATTAAATCCTATGGGTTTTGTACGCGTAGCGATTGGTGCGGCTTATTTCTCTAAAGCCAAAGCCAATTTATATTTACAACCTAAAGAGTCACAAACTGTAGGAGAGATTACTTTAAATCCAGATGAAATTGGTGAGTTAAACTACCATATCGATTGGGGTAAAGCGGCTCCATATATTGGTTTAGGTTTAGGTCGAGGAATTCCAAAGAAAAAATTTAATGTGAATTTTGATTTAGGTACTTATTATCTGCAAGCGCCTAAAGTTACCGCTTTTGGCACCAAATTATTAGCTGATAATCAAAGTAGTGCGGAACAGATTCAAGAGAATATGAAATCTTATCGTTTCTTGCCTGTACTTCAATTAAACTTTAACTATAGATTCTAAGCCGAACCCTATCAAATCATTTGATTATATTAATCAAGCTCTCGAGCCTGCTCCATTGAGTAGGCTTTTTTATTTATGAATAAAAATGGATTATTTCTTGCGCAATTAAAAGGCATTTAATACATTTGCATCCCGTTGCAATGCAAAATGCCCAGGTGGCGGAATTGGTAGACGCGTTGGTCTCAAACACCAATGGGAAACCGTGCCGGTTCGATCCCGGCCCTGGGTACAAGAATCCCCTTAGACAGAACGTTTAAGGGGATTTTTATTTTTGAGTGTAAAAGACTTTTTATATATGTCTATTATTTCTTATATTCACTAAAAACAATAATCATATGAAAACGCTTTTACTTACCAATCTCGTCATTGCCATGCTATGTTTTTTCCAGCCCTTAAAAGCCCAAGATACC
>CAZQFF010000003.1:0-693 GCA_964592575.1 uncultured Pedobacter sp. | reverse complement strand
TTGGAAAATACAATTGTACCGCTTCAAAATATAGAAACGGATCTTATGAATTTATACCAAGGGGTTCTATTGTTTTAAAAGCGGATGGTAGCTATACCTATAATGGATTTGAAAAACCAAGTCAAGGGAAGTTTAAAATCAATAAAGCTGGGAACATTGACTTTATTGGAGGTTATTTAGATAAAGGCACAGCCGAAAAAATGGATCGCCTAAATAAATTTTATGTAGTGTTTCCAACCAATCCCGATAATCGTTGGACGGCCACGCTGCAATAGCCTAAGTGCTAGGCTGCCATAGCGACACAATAGCGCCACGATTAAGGCTCTCTAATAAACTCAAAACTAATTTTGGCTATAATCCCTTGGATTCACTCGGCCTTCGTTGGTGGTGGTTATAACAGCTACGATCAAGATACCAATTACCGTGGCTAAGGCAAATTGTATATTGGAATAGATTTTAGAATTACTAGCTTCAAACTTGGAGTTTTGTATTAATTCTTCACCCACCGCTTTTTGAATATGGGTTAAGGTCGTTAATTGGGTAATTAAGCCATTAAAAATTGTATCGTTTTCTTGCAAAATACGCTCTTCATCGTATAAATTCCCATGATTCGATAAAATCTTATCCTCAAACTGATTATACTTATCAATATGTGATTTCAGCCGTTCTAAATGTTCCTTCTCGGTGGCTGTT
>CAZQFF010000002.1:55424-179894 GCA_964592575.1 uncultured Pedobacter sp. | reverse complement strand
CAAATTTTTTCTCCTCCATCCGCAAATTCATCACCAGTTAGGACTAATGAAAGTTTCTTCTCTGTTTTAGGGCCTCGATTGATAGCCCCTAAATAACTAGTGAATCGTGGATTGCTATAGTCCTTTGTTGATTTGGTCTTTTTGGAAAGGCTATCTGGAATTGAGGAGGCTTGAAGTAAATGAGTAAAGCTTGTGAAAATGCAAATAATTAGCAAATAGCGAAAAATCTTTATGGAGCTTTTTTTCATGATTTAAATGCTTAAAAAAAAACAGTCTCGGTACTCCCAAGACTGTTTTTTTCCCAAAAAATTAACAATTATTTTGAACCTCTTTAAATTAGGTTCAAATGATTTTAAAAATATTTGTTTAACAACAAACTTCCTGAAAACAAGGTACAAATATTTTTTATATCGAACAAATTATTGCTTAAATTTTACAAAATTTGCTTCGGCTAAAAGATTATTTGGCTTGAAATTAAGATTAATGAAGAATATAAAAATTAAGGTAAAGGATTTTGATGCGCTCAGTTTATCGGAATTATATGAGCTATTAAAATTACGAAGCGAAGTTTTTGTAGTGGAGCAAAATTGTGTCTATCAAGATATTGATGGAAAAGATCAAAAGTCTAAACACCTGATGCTATTTGAAGCGGATCGTTTAGCTGCTTACTGTAGACTCTTGCCTCCAGGATTATCTTTTAGTGAGTGCAGTATTGGCCGAGTAATTTCAGCGCCTGAATTTAGAGGAAAAGGATATGGTCAACTTTTAATGCAAGCAGCAATTGAGCAAATGAATACGTTATTCCCTCAACAAAATATCCGTATTGGGGCCCAAGCTTATCTTCAAAAGTTTTATGAGAGCTTTGGGTTTAAACAAGACTCCGATATTTATTTAGAGGATGGTATTCCGCATATGGAGATGATTAAAAGCTATTAAATAAGCCTTTAATCTTCTCTGCTTTGTAGTTTCTGAATTCGCTTTGCACTCAGGATAGATTTCTTTTGTGCGTAGGTATCATCTATAATTTCTTTTCCCAAACTGATGTCTCTTTCCGATTCATACATCTCTATTTCTTCTAACTGAGCAATATGTTTATCATATGGCCCCATACTACTCATCAGTTTTACAAACACGGGTAAACATTCAAAAAAGATAAATAAGAGCGCGATAAAAGTAATTACATTAGCCGTATTTTGATCTTTAGACCCGTCAGGATTTTGACTCAACTGCCCTAAGGCCCAATTTCTATCTTTAAAACCAGCTATTTGTGTCAAACTATCTAATTGTGCATTTGTATAGAGTTTATGATCTAAAATACCTTCTTTTACTTTCCGTTCTTGAATAAAAAATTCTTGTTTATAAATTAAGGAATCTAAAGTAGATAATTCTTTTTCTCTTATGACTAATTGCCCCTGCTTCATTTTAGCATAAGTGCCAAAACCCAATTTACCTGAGGTTTCTGTCGTTTTGTTACCAAATATCTCATGATTTAAATTTATTCTAGAGCTTTTGATATAGGCTTCTAATGAATCTTTTTTGGCTTTCATTTCCTTTATTTTCGACAATTCCATTTGATACTTGTTGTCAAAAATATTTTGTAGCGTGTCAATTTTCGCCTTTTGTCCGTTAAGGTATGTTACTTTCAGTTTTTCCTTAATTTCTTTTTCAAATATTTTCAATTCTAAAGGTCTTGAAATGACTACGCCAATCATAATAGCTAATAGTATTCGCGGAGTTGCCTGTAGCCATTGCATCCAAGGGCCTTTGTTTTTATTAATACTGGAAACGATATAACGGTCCATGTTAAATATAGCTAAACCCCAAAGTGCCCCAAATAGAATAGCAAAAAGCCAATCTAAGGTGGTCCCTTTAAAGATAAAGTACATGGCATAGCCACCAGAAAGTGCTGCAAATAATCCTGTAAAGAAGATGGTCGCCCCAATTCCTACATACTTATTCTTTTCTGTATTATGGTGTTTTAAACTCTTTTTGTGAATCCCTGCACAAAACCAAAAAAAACGAGTTATTTTCTTCATAAGTAGATTGGTTTATAAGGAATTAAACTACGAAAATGATGTTTTGTTACAAGCTAAAGAATAAATCTCCATTCTCTACGTGCTAGTGGGTATATAAAAATCCCATATCGAGGGTATTAGTAAGTTCTTCAGAAGCCTGAATTTTGAGCTTTATGAATTCTAATATGCTTAAAGTTATTCGATTATCTTTCTTTTTTTCCTTGGCATTTTTCATTTGTATGCTGGTGCCAAGTCAAGGGTTTGGACAAAAAAGAGCGGTTTTGTCTGAAGAAGAACAAGTTTCTGAAGCAGTAAGCGCTGAAGTAGCCGAATTAATTAAATCGCCAGCTTTTTTAAAGAAAAAGGATAAAAAATTTAGCCATGTAAAGGGCTATGTGGTGGTGGATATTGCAGTGGTTCAACAAGGAAAATTAGCATCTTTTTTTAAAGTAGATAGCGATATCAAAGACATTGATTTTTTTGAATTTCTTTCTGATGCTCTACTGGCTCAAAAGTTCAATTTCAAATTACCAAAGCAACAACGCTATAAAGTTCGACAAACACTAGAATTTTAATACAAAAAAACCATGAACAAAGTAAAATTATTATTAAGTGTGGCGCTGCTTTTGACAGTCATAAGCACACAAGCACAAAAGAAATCCGGAAATTTTAAAACCGTATGGGAATCTGAATTTGCTAATAAAGCTAATGTAATTTCTATGGTTAATCAAAATGGTACTTACGTATTAGGTACTGACGGTAATTCAGCAACGGCCTTAGATTTCAATGGCAAAACTATTTGGGAAGGGGATTATAAAAAAATTACAACCAACAAAACTAATACCTCTGAATTTCAATATTATATATCTAGTAACGATGGGGGTTATTTGTTTTTGTTTGATAGCCGAAAATTAGGTACAGATAGAATCGCAGTAATTGACGTGAAAACAGGTAAAGAAATGTGGAATACAGAAAACTACCAAAATTTATTGTCAAAAGACGGAGGCCCTGTTGAAACGGTAAATTATATTGCTGAACTAGATGCCTTTATGATTGCCCAAAAGGATGGTATAAACTTGGTGAAAGCCACTACGGGCGAAAAAATTTGGGAAACGAAATTATTTAAAGGCTCCATAGGAAAATATATATATAACAAGGCCAGAAATGAGTTGATTATGTTCAATTATAAACCTACGGCACTTTCTGCTTTGTTTTCAGGCTTTAAAAACCAATTGGTAAGAATTAATGCCGCTAACGGAGAGATTCTTTGGGATGCTTCATTTCGCGGATTAGTGGAGAAAAAATTAATTACCAGAGAAGCCTTAGTAAAATTAGATATCATCGGCGATAAAGTATTCTTATGGTTAGATGGTTTGCAATGTTTTAGTTTGGAAAATGGGCAAAAGTTATGGGATGTGGAGTACGAGAATGATATGACTAAATCTGGTGGTTCCAGCTTATTGGGTGTTTCTAATAAAAAGGGAATATATGGCACTTTAGCCGATCCTATTTATACAGAAGACGCAGCTTATATTGTGATTTTTGCAAATCGAAGCCGTACTAAATATGTAGAAAAGAGAGATATTAATACCGGGAAATTACTTTGGGCCTCTGAAAAAATTGCAGGAGCTTTCTCTATGCCTAGATTGTATAAATCAGGAGATCGTGTGATGCTTCAAGTGGGAGGAAAAGTAGAGGTGCAAGAAATTATAACCCGCCGTACACAAACGGGAACGGAATATGAATACAAGATTTACACCGATTATGTTAATCAGAAAAACGGAATTTTATCTATAAGCGATAAGGATGGATCTACGGTTTGGAGATCAGAGCGTTTTGATAAACGTATTACGGATATGGTTATTCATGAAGGGAAAACCGTTTTCGTGGGCGATGGAGATCAGTTTTATTCTTATGATATCGCTAGTGGAAAGCAATTATTTGATGTGAAGCATAATGATGCCCGTGTTGGTCGAGCAAATGATGTGGTGGATTTTGGGGATAATGTAGTGGTGATTTCTGATAAGGGATTAGCAAGCTATAAAAAAGCGGATGGTAAACGTAATTATGCCACCGATAAAATTCCAGATGTAGATTATTTCTATAAAATCGGCGACAATTATTTTTTAAGGAATCAAAAGAACTCCAAGAATGTTATATACGGAGTTAATATGGATAATGGTGAAATTAAAGGTAAGGTGGAGTCGAAAGGAAAAGGTGGTAGTGCGACCTATGGAGATGGTATAGATATTACGGAAGATGGGGAGTTTATATTTGCCTTTAAAGGTAAAAAGGTTGAAAAAATAAAGGTTAACAATTAGTTGTGAAAGCGACGTCTTGTTTATGGTTCGGTTGCAGGTTGATCCTGCAGCCGTTTTTGATTAGCATGTTGCTAGGGACCCCTACCCTATACGCTCAAAAGATTCAATATGCTTCTAAAGTGATCCGCTACAGCTCTGATTTAGGCGGAAAAATTAATAGCATAAATAGAATTTTAGGAAAACCTCATGCCTTTCCCCAGGGCGGTGAAAATGCAAATGCATGGGCACCAAAAGATGCTAATGTACCCGGCTTTGTGGAATTAGAATTTGCCGAATCTCAAACCGTCAAGCAAATAGCCATATTTGAAAATCTAAATGCGGGTACAGTTAATAAGGTGATGTTAGGTAATTCGGATGGAAAATATAAAACTGTAGATAAAAAGCTGAGTGGAATATTACTTTGGACACAAAAGATTCAACGAAAAGGAGACGGTCAAAGAGCGTATTATTTTAATCGGAAGCGCAGAAAAGTAGAGAAGGCCGATGTCGTGGATCAAAATCCAGATATCACTTATATTCTATTAAATGAAGCTATGGCTGATGTAAAGAGCATTCGGATTGACTTTAATTTTCCGGCTGTTCCTGGTCGAAAACAAATTGATGCTGTAGCCATTTCAGATGCAGAGAGCTTAATTATTCCTGAAATCGATACGATTGCCTATTCAAATAAATTGGAAGCTCCGCAAACCATTATCTCAACTTCTGGAGAGGAAACTGGCTTTAGCACCTTGTTTTTAGATGGGGATGAGCTCTTTTTTACCGAGTATAAGGATGATAAATCGGGATATATTTATAAATACAACACCAAAGAAAATAAAGGCCCAATTAATTTATCGGAGCAATTAGGCTTTAAAAACCCCTATTTAAATTTGTTTTTAGGTTATTCACCCTTGACTAAGGAAGTTATCATGGGAGATGTCATGCGCTTAGGCAGAAATTCCGTGGATGGCTTTTATCTCTACAAATTAGAAAATGGTGTGCTTGATTATCAAAGACCTTTAACGGTTACCGCTTATAACAATTATGGTGATTATAGTGATGTGTATTTAAGCCCTGACGCCAGTAAATTATTAATTGGAATGGAGTCTGATCAAACTCAGGGTGGCTTTGATATTTATTTAAGCAAAAGAAAGCCAGATGGTAATTTTGGATTAATGGAAAATCTTGGTAAGATGATAAACTCTGCCGGTGATGAAATCAGTCCATTTTTATTAAGCGATCAAAAAACGCTATTATTCGCTGCCAATTCTTATAGTGGATATGGAAATTATGATCTATACCTTAGTGTTCGTTTAGATGATACTTGGAAAAACTGGTCTAGTCCACGTAATCTAGGGCCTCAAATTAATGGATCTGGATTTGAGTTCAGCCCAGTATATGATGAAAAAAACCAGTATTTGTATTTCATAACGCATGATGGAGGGCGAAATGTGATCAAGCGCGTGCCTTTACTTTTGCAAGATTTGCAGCAGCTCAAGTAGGTTCATAGTCAAGCTTTTTCTTATCTTTGAAAAAAAATAGCGTATGAAAGAGGTTACAGTACAAGAACTGAAGTCTAAAATGGACAATCATGAAGATTTCCAATTAATAGACGTTAGAGAAACTTTTGAATATGAAGTTTCCAATTTAGATGGACTAAATATTCCATTAGGCGGGATTTTATTAGAATCAGATAAAATCGCAACGGATAAACCAGTAATCATTCAATGTAGAAGTGGCAAGAGAAGTGCTGCGGCAGTAATGCAATTAGAGCAAGCTTTAGGTTTAGATAATTTATATAATTTAAAGGGTGGGATATTAGCTTGGCAAGAAGCTATTGATCCCAAGATGCCAGTTTACTAATGAAGAAACAGATCATTTTAAATGTTATCTATTTGATAGGTATCATGGCTTCTTTAAAATTTGCCGTTGAAACCTACAGAGATGGATCTCCATTAATCACTATTTTCTGTGTGGCAGTTATGCTGACTTTGATTTATTTTAAGTTGCAACTGTACAAAGATGTGCGGAAAAATTTACCGCAGAATACGGATAAAAAATAAAATATAGGGGGCTTATTCAGCAAATAAGCCCTCTTTCATTCCCGTTAATCCCAAGCCAGGAAGATCGTTTAAAACGTATTTTCCATCTACCAAAACAGGTTGGTCAAAAGGATTATTTGTCGTTAACCAGGGTCCGTCCAAATCAGCCCAATTACATTGAGGAGCTAAAGCAATTCCGGCTAGGGTGGCAATTGAGGTTTCGCTCATGCATCCAATGAGTATTTTCATATCCCATTTTTTAGCTTGATCAATTAACAATTTAGCTTCATACAAGCCTGCAGTTTTCATTAGCTTGATGTTTATTCCATGGTAAGCTCCTTTAAGTTTATCTAAATCGGCTATTCTTTGCATGGCTTCATCAGCCATAATTGGAATTGGACTTCTTTGTGTAATCCAAGCATTTCCATCGATATCCATTTTATCCATAGGCTGTTCAATCAATACCACACCCTGATCGTGTAACCAATAACATAAATCAATAGCTTGCTTTTTATCTGTCCAACCTTGATTTGCATCCACAAAGAGTGGCAAATCACTTACAGAGCGAATGGTTTCAATGATTTCCTTATCGTTATCTCTACCTAATTTAACTTTAATTACTTTGAATTGTTTGGCATCTAAAAGTTTTTCTTTTATCACTTCTGGGCTATCAATGCCAACGGTATAGGAAGTGACAGGCATTTGCATAGGATCTGAACCGAAGTATTTATACAAAGCTTGATTTTCTATTTTTCCTATGAGATCATGTAAAGCAATATCAATAGCCGCTTTAATAGCCGGGTTGCCAGGTTCTAAATCGTCCAAAT
Organism: uncultured Pedobacter sp.; assembly: GCA_964592575.1. Taxonomy (GTDB): domain Bacteria; phylum Bacteroidota; class Bacteroidia; order Sphingobacteriales; family Sphingobacteriaceae; genus Pedobacter. Next base: position 172,710 of record CAZQFF010000002.1, on the reverse strand, counting down.
AAGCATGAATCTCGGCCATGTTAAAAGGAAACTTAAAGCGATTAAAATCTACTTTCTTCAGGAAACTTTGAGCAGAGGCATAACTCTCTCCCATATAAGGAACCATACTGGCTTCGCCATAACCCACAAAATCATCAAGCTCCAATTTAATTAACATTAAAGGAGTGCTCGTTCTAGTGAATTTAGAAATAGAAAAAGGATGTTTTAATAATAATTCAAATTCTTTGCAACTTATTTTCATGTGATTACGTCTAAGCAATAAAGGGAAGCTGCCAAGGCAGGTCAAAATTTATTCAGCTAATTTAAAGTTTTAGGTTATGAAAACGTTATTCAAATTCAGGTATTTTGTTTTTCTAAGCCTTTTTGTGATGTCATGCTCTAGTGGGAAAAACGCTTTGCAGAAAGGAGATTATGATGAGTCGATAATTAAAGCGGTTCAAAGACTTAGAAAATCCCCTCAAAATAAAGAAGCTATTCAAGTATTATCCGATGCCTATCGCTTGTCTTTAACGAATCATTTAAGAAAAATCGAATCGGCTAAACAATCCTTAGATCCATTTAAATGGGAAAGCGTAATCGCGTCTTATCAAACTTTAAATAACTTGAGTGATGAAATCTTCACTTGTGCGAGCTGTGTTACCGAGTTAGGGCCTGTAAAACGATTTAATCAAGAGCTTTTAGAGGCGCAAATTCAAGCTGCCCAAGCCCGATTAAGCATGGGGAAAGAAGCCTTAAGGACAGGGGATAAACTATTGGCTCGAGAGGCTTATAGACATTTTGAAAGGGCGCTTTATTTTCAGCCTCAATTAAGAGAAGCACAAGAGGGCTTGAATCAAGCTTATCAAGCGGCTTTAATTAGAATAGTTATTGAACCAGCTGTTGTTCGATCTAGTCGTTATGAATTGAGTAATGCCTATTTTCAAGAGCAAATAACAAATTGGATGAAGACTTATCAGGAAAATAAGTTTATCAGGTTTTATACCCAAGCCGAGGCGGCAGAAAGCCGACTTGTTCCTGATCAAGTGTTGAATTTGGAGTTTTTAGACTTTATGGTTGGTCAAACTTACGTCAAAGAAAAGGTGGAGAAAGTGGAAAGAGATTCGGTTAAAATTGGAGAAACTCGAGCTAATGGGCCTATCTATGGAAAAGTAAATGCTACCCTTTCTACCTTCACGAAACAAGTGAGTTCAACGGGTTTATTGGAGCTTAAAATAACCGACTGGGAATCAGGTAAATTGTTGAAAACAAAGAGAATAGGTGGTAGCTTTGTGTGGGAAGATCAATGGGCGAATTATAAAGGAGATGAGCGTGCTTTGAGTAAATTCCAATTGTCTTTGGTGAAGAAAAAAGAGCGACGCCCCCCTCCAGCAGCGGATCTGTTTGTGGAGTTTACCAAGCCCATCTATACACAGCTGGTGTCAGAAATATCCACCTTCTATCGAAGAATATAGAGCGGAATTAGTTAATATTGCATCATGAGTACGGAGCAACATTACCAGCCTTTTAAGCGTTTTGATTTTAAGGGAAATTTATGTTTTCTGAGTGGCTTAAGCCCAATAGAAGACAGTTTAGTCCTACCGAATTGGTTGCTAGATATGGCAGGATTAACAGGGAAAGAGCAAATCCAATTATTGGATGAAAGCGTAAAAAGTTATTCGAGCTTAAAAATTCCGGTAAATCCTGCTATCCAAAATGGGGCTATTCAAGCTTTAGAAGATAGGCTAGAGGCCGCCTTTAAATTAGGTTATCAAGGAGTTTCACAATTACCTGAAATTGATTTATTCCATTGGATTGGAAAAATTCTTTATGGTTTTCTGTATTTAGAAATGCAGGGAGCAATTCGCATGAAACAATTGAGTAATGATGGCTTAAATATGTCTCAAGGCTTGATGCATAAATTTTCTAATCTGCATGTTATGTTGCAGGGAATCTATAGAGAAGTAGAGTTTGAAAACTTTACACCTTGGAGTATTCAAGTTTTTCCTTTAAAAGAAGAACAAGTTAATTTTGCTTTTAGAGATGAGATTAATACCCTGACTTTCTCCCTTAAATTTAAAGATTTTGGCATTATTGCTTGTCTGCAAGATAATGGCACCAATAAAAAATATCACCAGGCACTTTTAGATGAAATCGCCAAAAAATCTATCTTAGAAGTACAGTATGAAGAAATAGCCGCCCGTTTCTTTTACTCTGCCTATTTGTTCAACCGCTTACCCGAATACACTATTATGCCGGTAAAGGATGTCATTTATATTGATCCAATGCCTTTGCGAGGAACATTAAACAAAGCTCTATTTGACAACTGGGAAAATAAAACTTATGCTCAGGTCTTAGAAAACTTCTGGAAACCTTGGGGTCACACGCGCCTAGAAATTCTGCAAAATCCTAGTCAGCCTATGAGTTATTTTGAAGACCCCAAACTACCACAAAGTAGCTAATTGGCTTAGGAAATTTGACATAATACCCGGCACTAAAATTAAAGTTAAAATAATTCCAGCAATAGCCCCAAAAAAATGGGCATCATGATTGATGTGATCTCTGGATTGCTTGGCCATAAAATAACAATACACTAAGTATAAGGCACCAAAGAGGATAGCATAAATGGGAATGGGTAGAGGGAAAATCATTAAGGTGTTTAAAGGATAGAATAAGATATAGCTAAATACTACCCCCGAGATCGCTCCAGAAGCACCCAAACTATGATAAGCATAATGATCTCGATGTTTGTTTAAGGAGGGAAGATCGGCTAAAATCATCGATACAAAATATAATAATCCAAATTTTACCGGGCCAATTAATCCCTCTAAAGTAAAGGCAAAGGCATAAAAGGTAAACACATTAAAGAAAAGATGTATCCAATCAGCATGGATAAAGCCACTGCTGATGATAGTAAATATATTTCTACCTCGACTTACCGAATAAGGATGAAACATTAATTTCCCCATAAATTGAGGATTATTAAAAGCATAAATGCTCAGGAGAAAATTAGCTAAAAAAATAGTGGAAGCCACTGGGGTTAGGAAAAATTGGTCGAGCATCTTAATTTGTTTTTAAAGGTGTAGTTGAGTTCCATCTAGCAATAGGATATCGCATAAATGTTTTTTCATAGTAGTCGGAATTTTTATAAATAAAATCCAATTGAGCTCTGGCGCTTTTCATTTGCTCAGGATTGTTTTTCTTTTCCGTTTCAAATTTTTGTTTAAGCGCAGCATCTTTCTCTAATAACTCCGCCGCGGTATCTTCAAATACATAGGCTGAATAATGTTCCTTTTGACCTAAAACGGAATCAAAGAAATTCCAATTAAAAAAAGAATCTGGAGCTTGCGGTTCCAAGGTCTCCACGATATAACGGTTTTTATGCTGATTGGCATAAACCACTACATCGCCTGCGTAAAAGTTTAGGTTTTGAACTTTGCTTTCTAATTGTACAGCCGAATGTTGATAGTGTCCCTCAAAAGGACGCGCTGCGGTTTTATAATCCACAATATAATAGACCTCTACAGCTAATTTTGTGTCCTCCTTTAGGTTGTTTAATTGCACCCCATTTAATTTTAAAAGCTCAATCACTTCCGTCCAGGCTTTTGGGATAATATAAGCTACGGGCTTCTCTACGGTTAGGGAAGCCTCGAAAGTATTCAAATAAGGAATTTTCTTTTCGTAAGGGTCATTTCTGTCATAGTATAAACGATTCAAACCTGAAATGGCACTTGGCTTTTGCTTTCCAACGTAGCCTTTAAAATTAATACTATCAACTGCAAGGCGATCCAATTTCCAGTCTAAAGGAAAGGTCTTTAATTGACGTGTATATTCATCTGCCTTTTTTCTGGCTTCGCCTATTTCAAGGGCATCTTTTTTTACCACTGCCAGATAAGTGTCTAATAACTGGTAAGTTGATTCTACCCTTTTATCAAACTCTTTGAGCATATGCGTTTCAGGCATAAAGCCAATCACATTGTGTAAAGCGGCATATCCCGTAGAGTATCGCGCATATTCTAAAAAGCCAGTTATACCTCGGTCTGGGGTTTCTCCCATGGCATTCACATAAGGCGTCATCTCAAATCCTTTCTCTTTCATGCGCTGATAAAGAAAAGGAAGCATTTTCTGTGTTAAATAAGTAGATAGAATAGGGTTTAATTTATCTTTTTGTGTTGGAATAAGTGTCATTGTGTATTGATAATCCGCACCATTGCTCGTATGGGTATCTACAAAGACATCTGGGTTCCAAATATTAAAAATCTCTTGAAAAGTCTTAGCGTTTTTACTGTCCGCTTTGATGAAATCTCTATTTAAATCATAATTTTTAGCATTACCTCGAAATCCATAAGCTTCTGGACCATTTTGATTGGCTCTTGATGTGCCAGAGCGATTGAAGGCCCCTCCAATATTGTAAACCGGAATAATAGCAATCACCACTTCTTTGGCTAACTTTTGCTGCGTCAATAAATCCCTAGCCCACATCATACTCGCGTCTATGCCTTCAGGTTCTCCCGGATGAATACCGTTATTGATCAATAATAGCCTTTTATTTTGTTTTTTAATGCTTTCCGGGTCAAAGTTTCCATCGGCCGATAAAACTAATAAATGCAAAGGCTTTCCAAAATCAGTTGATCCGTAACTCAGTAATTTAGCCTGCTTCGGGAATTTTTTAGCTAAGTTTTGATAAAAGTCAATAGCCTCTTGGTAAGTGGTCGTTTGAGTTTTATTACTTTTTTCAAAAGGAGTTACTTGTGCTTTAAGTGTAAAGCCACTGAGTAAAATCAAAAAGATAAAGGCCTGTTTTAACATACTGATAAAAATATGCAGGCAATTTAGCGATTCTTATCCAGACCATAGGGCCCGAAAAAATATCTAAAGCCAAATGTAATGGTATTGTTAAAGTCATTAAAATTACCACCACCTACTCTAAAACCTCCGTCTAGATTATCATCAAGGCCGATTACTAATTGATAATTGAAGGAAATGGCCCATTTAGTTTTTTGGAATTCATCATTTATAAAATAATCATAACCCGCAATTATTGGAATAAATCCAGCAGTAGATTTAAAATTGGTTTTTATAGGTGTGATAAGCTCATTTCCCATGGGGTCAAGACTAATATTGGTTTCATTCAAACTATTCTTTTGAAATCCAAAACCTACTCCGGCATATAAACCATGGGTGTGTTTCCAAAACCAACTGTTCTCTAAAGCATAGGCAGGAATAAACATGCCCAGATTGTATTTGCTATAGATTTGGAAATTAGAAAAACGATTAGTAAAACGATCATTGGTTAAGCCCTTAACATATTCGCCTGAAGTTTGACCAAACTGCGCTTTGGTTCCAAACGAAATAAAGCGCATGAACTGATATTCATAGCCCAAGTGAATCTGTGGCTTCACATATTTTTTTGTCGCATCACCGAATAAATAGTTCAGGCCAGCGCCGGCTTCTACGCTCATTCTATAAAAATTGCTTTGGGCATATACACCTAAAGCGCTACCAAATAAAAAGAGAGTTAAAATAGCTCGGAAATATAATGTCATGGGCTTGAAAATAATAGCAAGAGCAGCCACAAACTTAAGAATTTACTCCGATAATTTGTACTTTTGAAACATGATAAGATACAATAATAGTGAATCCAGTTTACAGGAGCGATTTATCCGTTATGCTCAAATTGACACCCAGTCAGATCCAAATTCTACTACACATCCTTCTACAACCAAGCAGTTTGATTTGGCTAGGTTGCTGGTTAAAGAATTGCAAGAGATGGGTATTCAGGACGCCCATGTAGATGAAAACTGTTATGTATATGGTACATTAGCTTCCAATACGGATCATGCGGTTCCGGTATTGTTTTTTTGCTCCCATATGGATACTTCACCAGACTCTTCAGGAGAAAATGTGAAGCCTATTATTCACAGAAATTACCAAGGTCAAGATTTAGTCTTGCCAGACGACCCTCAAGTTGTCCTGAAAATGGCGGAACATCCCGACCTAGCGCAACAAATAGGAAATGATATCATTACCGCTAGCGGCTTAACTTTATTGGGCGCTGACAACAAAGCAGGAGTAGCGGAAATTATGGAGGCCGTGAAGTTTTTACAAGAGCATCCAAATGTAAAGCATGGCTCCGTAAAAATTTTATTTACCCCTGATGAAGAAATTGGAAGAGGTGTAGATAAAGTAAATTTAGAAAAACTGGCCGCTGATTTTGGTTACACCGTTGATGGAGAAACCTTAGGCTCAATTGAAGACGAAACTTTTTCGGCTGATGGGGCTACATTAACGATTACAGGTGTGAGTGCGCATCCAGGTTTTGCAAAAGGTAAATTGGAGAATGCGTTAAAAATTATAGCGCAAATCATCGCGGATTTACCATTAGATAAATCTCCCGAAGGCACGGTAGATAAAGAAGGCTTTATTCATCCGGTTAGTTTTTCTGGCATAGCAGAGGAAGCTGAAGCTAAGTTTATCTTAAGAGATTTTGACAATCAAAAATTAGCTGAACATGGTAGTTTTTTAAAGGCTTTAGTCGAAAAACATATGCAGGCTTATCCGAATGCCAAGTATGATTTAAAAATCTATCCGCAATATAGAAATATGAAGGAGCGTATCGATACCCAGCCAAAACTTATTCATTTAGCTTTGAAAGCGATTGAACAAGCCGGCGTAAAACCTGTTCAAAGAAGTATCCGAGGGGGTACAGATGGATCTCGTTTATCTTTTATGGGATTACCTTGTCCAAATCTATTTGCTGGAGAACATGCCTTTCATAGTAAGCAAGAATGGGTTTCGGTGCAAGATATGGAGAAGGCTGTGCAAACGATTATCAATTTGATTACTTTATGGGAGCAAAGTGAGGCGGACTAAATATTGATCATGTTCGTCTTCATAAATTTTTTCAAGCTGCCAGCCCGCAAGTTCAGCTAACTGTTTTAGTTTAACCTGATCGACATAAACCCATTTAAACCAATTTCCAAATTGGCCTTTATAATGGTATTGAAATCTGATTTCCCCAAAATAGTAGTTTTCTGGCAGCGGGGCTTCTGTGTATAGATAGGAAATATCTGAGCTATCGAATATTAATTGACCTGTAGGCTTAATAAATTCTTTAGCTTTATTCAAAAATGAAGAAAGCCCTTTTAAGGTTCCTGTTAATCCAATGCCATTCATGAGGAACAAAAGGGTATCGTATTTTTCTGTTGGGGCCTCGAGTTCAAAAATGTTTTGCACGAATGCTTTTTTCAGGCCTCTATCCTTCATGATTTCCACTGCTAATGGCGAAATATCTATGGCGGTGATGTCTTGACCCGCTTCTTGTAAAATCAAAGCATGACTGCCCACGCCTGCGCCTACATCTAAAATTTTTCCTCTACACAGGGACAAGGCCTTTAACTCTAATTCAGGCATTTCTGCTTTAGATCGGAAAAAGATATCTACCGGCATTTCTTCTGTTTCAGCATAAGAATTATTCAACCATAAGATATCTGTTTCTCTTTTATAGTAGAAATCTGAAAGGGCCTGTCCGTATATGTCGATCATAAAACAAAGATATAGAGAATTTTTTGTTCAACTATTTGTAAAATAAAGAATTCTGTCTATCTTTGCAGTCCCTAAAAATTGGGGGAATAATATATTTTTTAACAAATTAAATAAAAGCAAGTGAATACGTTAAGTTACAAAACTGTCTCTGCCAATGCAAAAACTGTTAATAAACAGTGGGTTGTAGTTGACGCACAAGGAGAGATTTTGGGGCGCTTGTCTTCTAAAATCGCCATGATTATTAGAGGGAAACACAAGCCAGAGTATACCCCAAACGTAGACTGTGGAGATAACGTTATTGTTATCAATGCAGACAAGGTAAAATTGACAGGAAACAAATTCGAAGAGAAGGTTTATACTTCTTACACTGGTTATCCAGGTGGTCAAAGATTTACTTCTCCTAAAGAGTTAATGGCAAAACACCCAACTCGTGTAATCGAGAAAGCGGTGCGTGGTATGTTACCTAAAAACCGTTTAGGTAAAAAATTATATACAAATTTATTTGTATATGCTGGTGCTGAGCATCCACATGCAGCACAAACCCCTAAAACCATTAAACTTTAATTAAAGGAGAAAAGAAATGTCAGTTACAAATACTTCAGGTAGAAGAAAAACAGCTGTTGCTCGTATCTATTTAAAAGAAGGCAATGGTACCATTACCGTAAACGGTAAAGATCATAAAGAATACTTCCCAACCTTACCATTACAATATATCGTAAACCAATCATTCGAAGTTGCTGAATTAATTGGTCAATATGATGTAACTGTAAATGTGAATGGTGGTGGTGTTAAAGGTCAAGCAGAAGCAGTTCGTTTAGCTATCGCTAAAGCTATTGTTGAATTAGATGCTGAAAAGAAACCAGCATTACGCGCTAAAGGGTTAATGACTCGTGATATGCGTATGGTTGAGCGTAAGAAACCAGGACGCAAAAAAGCGCGTAAGAAATTCCAATTCAGTAAACGTTAATCTTATAAGGAGACAATCACAATGGCAAGAACTACATATCAAGACTTATTGGATGCAGGTGTACACTTTGGTCACCTTACCCGCAAATGGAATCCAAAAATGGCTCCTTATATTTTTATGGAGCGTAATGGAATTCATATAATCGACTTAAATAAAACTTTAACGAAAACTGAAGAGGCTGCTGCAGCCATGAAACAAATCGTTAAGTCTGGTCGTAAAATTTTATTCGTAGCTACAAAGAAACAAGCGAAAGAAATCGTAGCTGAGCAAGCTAGAAAAGTAAACATGCCTTTCGTAACTGAGCGTTGGTTAGGTGGTATGTTAACTAACTTTGCTACAGTACGTAAGTCAATTAAAAAGATGGTTACCATCGATAAAATGACTAAAGACGGAACATATAGCATCCTTTCTAAGAAAGAGCGTTTAATGATCCAAAGAGAGCGTATCAAATTAGAAAATTTATTAGGTGGTATAGCTGATTTAAATCGTTTACCAGCGGCAATTTTCTTAATTGACGTTAAAAAAGAACACATTGCAGTAGCTGAGGCGATGAAATTAAACATCCCTACTTTTGCAATGGTAGATACCAACTCTGATCCTTCAAACATTGATTTCCCTATTCCAGCGAATGATGATGCAACTAAATCAATTTCATTAATCACTGGAATCATGATTAAAGCAATTGAAGAAGGTTTAGAAGAGCGTAAACGCGAGAAAGATGAAGAAGCAGAAAAAGAAGCTGTAGCGGTTAAAGCTGCTGCTGATGCTCCAGAAGCACCTGCTAAAAAATCTTCTAAAAAAGAAACTGCTGAAGCTTCTACAGAAGAGTCAGCAGAAGGATAATTTTAATACGGGTTATGTGTTATGCGTTGTGAGAATTATCCCATAACTAATAATGCATAACCCGTTATATTTTATAAATAAAAAAAATATTTAAGAAAATGTCAGTACAAATATCTGCTGCAGATGTAAACAAATTACGCCAACAAACCGGAGCCGGTATGATGGATTGCAAAAAGGCCTTAGTAGAAACAAATGGTGATTTCGAAGCTGCTGTTGATTTATTACGTAAAAAAGGTCAAAAAGTATCTGCCGCTCGTTCAGGTAATGCAACTTCTGAAGGTTTAGTATCAATCAAAATTTCTGCTGATGGAACTAATGGTAAATTAGTAGCTTTAGCTTGTGAAACTGAACCCGTTTCTAAAGTGGAAGATTTCCGTAATTTAGCACAAGCTATTTTAGATGCAGCTGTAGCAAATAATCCAGCTACTATTGAAGAGTTATCTGCCATTACTTTAGCTGATGGTAATACTGTTGCTGAAACTATTATCGAATTAACTGGTAAAATTGGTGAGAAAATCGTTATCCAAGAATATGCAAATATTTCTGGTGAAAGCGTTGTTTCTTATATCCACTCTAACGGTAAAATGGGTGTATTAGTAGTATTTGCTGGTGCAAATGGTGCTGATATCACTGAAGCAGGTAAAGACGTAGCGATGCAAATTGCTGCTATGAACCCAATCGCGGTAGATAAAGATGGAGTGGATCCAGCAACTATCGAGCGTGAAATCGAAATTGCTAAAGATGTTATCCGTCAAGAAGGCAAACCAGAAGAAATGGTTGAAAAAATCGCTGCTGGTAAATTAAATAAATTCTATAAAGACAGTACTTTATTAAACCAAGAGTTTGTTAAAGATGGTTCTATGGATGTACGTAAATTCTTAGACAATACCGTTAAAGGATTAACCGTTACTTCATTTAAACGTGTACAATTAGGTGCTTAATTTTTAAGCCTTATCCTTATAAAAGCCTCAGGATTTCCTAAGGCTTTTTTTTTTTTAGCAGTTTTTGATTTGCTGTATTCCCCGATTAACTTTCCTGCATTATTATACACTTCCACCTTTAATTGCTTTTTAATAATAAGGGTTCGGGTTAAGGTGCGTTGGCCTTCTTTAGACCCACCCCCAATAACTAGGGCATACTCATTGGAGGATTCATGTGGCTGATGAATTTTGAATTCATGTATATGTCCGCTTAAAACCAGATCCACTTTTCCTTGATTAAGCAAAGGCTCAAATAAACGCGTACATTCTAAAGGACCATGCCAATCACCCGAGAATCTCGGTGGAATATGCATCATAACCACTTTAAATGTGGCTTTTTTATAGGCCGGCGATTTGATTTCTTCTTCCAGAAGGGCCGCTTGCTGCGCTCTGTATTCATCAAAATTTACAATACCGGCATAGACAGGGGTATCGTCTTTTTTGTCTTCGCCAGTATCTAATATAATAAAGCGAGTAGAGCCTATGCTAAAGGCAGCATACCCTACCTTTTTAAAATATTGGGGGAGTTCCCTTGCATATTTACCCCTAGTTTCGTGATTTCCGCGTACGAAAAGAAAGGGCTTTTCACTCGCAAATTGTTCCACACAAGGATTTATGAAATGCTGAAATATTTGTTTTTCATCCGTCTGATAGTCAAATATGTCTCCATTAAAGAAAACAAAGTCTGGATTGTCCTGAGGTCTTAAACGCATCAAATGCCTAATAGAGTTTGGGCGATCATGAATATCGTTTAACATATAAAAGGATAAGTTTTCCGCTTTAGGATCAATATTTTTAAAAGAGTAAACCGCTGATTCCTCCTGCTCCCCATATTTTAGGGCATATGGTTTAAACTCCAAAATAGGTTTTTCCTGGCTTTAAATCTTTTAAATAAACTTGGTGAAGCGTTTTGTTAGCTTCTTGCAAGCCTAAGTTAAAAGCAGGATAGGCCTTTTGATTTAACTGGTCAGGCGCTTCTCCATAGGCGACATACACGGCTGAGGGCAAAGGAGAACGCCACGAAACAAGCATACTATTATCAAAATGACTTTGTAAATAGGGTTGAGCGCTAATGCTTTCATCAAGTGCTACGGCTGGATCATTTGCCCAGGCCAATTGTCTTGGGAGGCTAGAGAGCGCCGCTACACCTAAGCTTAATTTTAAAAAGGATCGTCTTGAATTTTTCTTTTTCATAGTGGGTGTTTTTCTAAAAATTTTAAATAAATTTCAATTCCAATCTTTTCAGTTCTCAGATTGAAACAATTATCCTAACTTTGCGGGCAAGAATTGTACAGCTTTAAGAATTAAGAAACTGATGAAATATAAAAGGATTTTACTCAAATTGAGTGGCGAGTCATTAATGGGCGATAAACAATATGGCATTGATAATGAGCGCGTTCTACAGTATGCTCAAGATATTAAAGCCGTACATGATCAAGGTTTAGAGATTGCTATTGTGATTGGTGGAGGAAATATTTTCAGAGGCCTTAGTGCAGAAAAGTCGGGAATGGATAGAGCACAAGCCGATTATATGGGTATGTTAGCTACCGTAATCAATAGCATGGCTTTACAAGACGCACTAGAAAAGGTAGGTTTAAAAACACGTCTTTTATCAGCGATTAAAATGGAACAAATTTGTGAACCATTTGTGCGCCGTAGAGCGATCCGCCACTTAGAAAAAGGTCGTGTAGTGATTTTTGGCGCGGGTACAGGAAACCCTTATTTCACTACGGATTCAGCGGCTGCACTTCGAGCCATTGAAATTTCGGCCGATGCTGTATTAAAAGGCACTCGTGTAGATGGCATTTATTCTGCCGATCCGGAAAAAGATCCTAATGCAACAAAATACGCGCAAATTTCATTTAAGGAAGTATATGAGAAAAACTTAAATGTAATGGACATGACTGCATTTACTTTATGTGAAGAAAATCAGTTACCAATCATCGTATTTGATATGAATAAAACGGGCAATTTTATGAAGATTGCTAAAGGTGAAGAAATTGGAACATTAGTTCAGGGCTAATACGCTATAATTATTATTTTTGTAACAAACAGAAACGTTATGAACGACCTCATAAAGAAACAATTAGAAGATGCAAAGGCAACAATGGAAAAATCAGTTATCCATTGTGAATCCGAATTGACTAAAATTAGAGCTGGTAAAGCCTCAGCTGGGATGTTAGATGGTATTATGGTAGATTATTATGGGAATCCTACGCCATTGGCACAAGTGGGCAGTATTAATACGCCAGATGCTCGTACTTTAATTATTCAGCCATGGGAGAAGCAAATGTTGGTTCCTATTGAGCGTGCCATTATGGAAGCAAATATTGGTATTAATCCTCAAAATGATGGTTCAATTATTCGTTTAGTGGTTCCTCCTTTAACAGAAGAACGCCGTAAGGAATTAGTTAAAAAATCGAAGGAAGAAGCGGAGCGTGGAAAGATTACCGTTAGAAATATCCGTAAGGATGCCAATGAAAAAATTAAAAGATTAAAGGGCGAAAGTATTTCTGATGATGAGATTAAAGTAGGAGAAGCTGAAGTACAAAAAATTACCGATGCTTTTATTGTTAAAATCGACAAATTAGCCGAGGCTAAAGAAAAAGACATCATGACCATTTAAGGTTAAATTATACATCTTAAAAGGGAATGTGTTAGGGCACATTCCCTTTCTTTTTTTGAATAAAATTTTATCTATGAATTTATTACTACAGTATTTAAAACCACATAAAGGCATTGTTGTCTTAGCCTTATTCTTGGCAGCCATCAATATCGGTTTTTCGCTTTTAGACCCTTATATAACAGGGAAAATTGTAGATAATTTTATTGAGAGAAAGAACGATTATGTGCGCTCGGAATATATCTGGGGGGTATTAGGTTTAGTGGGTTTAGCCGTAGGCGCGGCTATGGTTTCGCGAATTGCTAAAAACTTACAAGATTATTTTACGAATATTATCGTACAAAAGGTAGGTGCAAAAATGTATGCAGATGGTTTAAAACACTCTTTAGAATTGCCTTACCAAGTTTTCGAAGATCAACGAAGTGGAGAGACTTTGGGTATTTTACAAAAAGTGCGCTTAGACTGTGAAAAGTTCATTACCTCTTTTATCAGCATTTTATTTGTCAGTTTAATTGGGATGATCTTTGTGATTGTTTACTCAGTTTCAGTTAGCTATCAAGTTACTTTAATCTACTTGTCGTCCATTCCAATTATCAGTTTTGTGAGTTGGTTTTTAAGCCGTAAAATTAAAACCATACAACGTACTATCATCAAAGAGACCACTGCATTAGCCGGCTCTACTACAGAATCTTTAAGAAATATAGAGCTTGTTAAAAGTTTAGGCTTAGCCAATCAAGAGATTGAGCGCCTTAATAAAACGACCTATAAAATTTTAGGACTAGAGCTTAAAAAGGTAAAATTTGTAAGGTCAATGAGCTTTGTGCAAGGCACGACCGTGAATTTAGTGCGGAGTATAATGGTGGTGGTTTTATTAGTCTTGATTTTTGACAATACGATTAGTGCGGGCCAATACTTTTCCTTTCTGTTTTATTCCTTTTTCTTGTTCGGGCCACTTCAGGAACTCGGTAATGTAATTTTGGCTTGGAGAGAAGCCGAAGTGTCTTTAGGGAATTTTAAGAAGATCTTAGCTACTCCAGTAGAGAAAAAGCCAGCTCAACCAAGTCCTGTTGGAAGTATTCAAACCTTGAGCTTCAAGGATGTTAGCTTTAAGCATTTAACGGGTAAAAGTAATGCTTTAAACCATATTAACTTCACGACACATCAAGGCGAAACCATAGCCTTTGTAGGCCCTTCAGGTTCAGGAAAGACGACGCTAGTTAAGCTTTTAGTTGGCTTATACCAACCAGTAGATGGAGAAATTCATTATAACCAAGTGGATAGCAAAAACATTGATCTGGATCATCTTAGAGAAAAAATAGGCTTTGTTACGCAAGACACGCAGTTGTTTTCAGGGACCATCCGAGAAAACCTACAATTTGTGAAACCAGGTGCTACCGATGAAGAATGTATGCAGGTATTAAAACAAGCCGCTTGTGGAAATCTATTAGCCCGCGCCGATAAAGGCCTCGACACGGTTATTGGAGAGGGAGGCGTAAAAGTTTCTGGTGGTGAAAAACAAAGACTATCTATTGCCCGTGCACTTTTAAGAAAGCCTGATATCTTGGTGTTTGACGAAGCAACCTCTTCACTAGATTCCATTACAGAAGAGGAAATTTCGGCCACCATTAGAGAGGTTTCGGTATTAAAGGGCCATTTAACCATTTTAATTGCTCACCGACTAAGTACAATTAAACATGCGGATCGAATCTTTGTGTTAGAGAAAGGACAGATTATTGAAGAAGGTAAACACGACGATCTTTTAGAGCTTAAAGGTTTGTATTATGCGATGTGGAGACAACAAGTAGGAGAAAGATAGTTCATTCTATCTTAAATCTGGACCTCATCTTTTTCAGCAGGACGAATATCGTTCACGCTTAAAAGAAGTAATGATTTAGTCTTTAAATAGGTTATCAGGGCAATACCCAAGGTCATACTGCCGCCAAACACTACGGCCGGCACAGTGCTCATCCATTTTGCAGTTAAACCAGATTCAAAGGCGCCTATTTCATTAGAAGAGCCTATGAACATGGAGTTGACAGCCGAAACTCTACCGCGCATTTCATTCGGGGTGAGTAATTGCATAATCGTGGATCGAATGATGACCGAAACGCTATCAAATGCTCCCTCACAAAATAAAAAGAAAAGGGTTAAGTAAAAGTTTTTGGACAATCCATAGCCAATAATACTACAAGCAAAACCTGTCACAGCAATTAATAGGTTTCGCCAAGGCCGGTGCATAGGCGGAAAGCGAGTCATGATGAGCATCGTAATAATCGCGCCAATAGAAATGGCGGCACGCATCATACCCAAACCTTCGGCACCAACTTTTAATATATCATGAGCAAAAATGGGTAATAAGGCAACAGCGCCTCCAAAAAACACCGAAAACAAATCTAAGCTCATGGCGCCTAGCATCATTTTACTTTTAAATACAAATTGAACCCCCGACTTTAAACTTTCCCAAATTTTTTGTTCGCGGATAAATAAAGGAGGGTGTTTCTTCAAAAAGAAAATAGAAAGTAAAGCCAGAAAAACAAAGCTGACGATAACAACATAAACCGTGGTAATGCCAAAGGCTGCATAGAGTAAGCCTCCGGTTAGAGGCCCTGTAATAGAGGCCAATTGCCAACTAGAAGAGCTCCAAGTGGCTCCGTTGGGATAAAGCGACTTGGGTAAAATCTGGCCCATCAGACTAAAGGTGGTAGGGCCAAAGAATCCACGGGCCAGGCCAATACAAAAAATCATCCCATATAAAACAGCTAAGACAGTTTGTTTGGAAAACTGTTCTAATATACCTTCGCGTGTAAAATAAAGTAGCACTAAGGTGCAGACTAAGACCCCAGAGAAAATCTTCATTAACAAAGCCTTTTTTTCGGATTTGTCAGCTAGATAACCACCATATAAGGCAATGCCGATAGCCGGAATAGCTTCTGATAAACCAATAAAGGCCAGGGCTAAAGGGTCTTTGGTTAATTGATAAATATGAAAGCCTAAAACTACGGCTTGCATTTGATAGGCAAATGTAAAGCAGAATCTTATACTTATATAAGATCGAAACTCCCTAAACTTTAAAGCTGCAAATGGCTTGGGATTGTCTATGTATGGAGATGCTGACAAGTGCTGATGATTAGTTCAAAGGTTTTATTTGCGGGTTATTCCTTTGATAATCGATTTTATACATAAACATTTCAGCCATTCGAGCGGCCCTCCAAATAGCTTCATTAGCTTTTTCGCCTTCGAATAACTCCTTCACCGTAGCGGTAAATAAATTCATCCAAGTATCAAAATGTTCTTGATGAACAGGCAGTTTAGCATGCTTGGGATATGGACTTCCAGAATAGGCTTGAACATCTAGTAATAGGGTTTGCCAAAAGCCATACATTTTTTCTAAATGCACGGGCCAACGATCTTGAATAACCTCGTTAAATATGGGGCCTATTAAGTTATCTTGACGAACGCGATCATAGAAGGTATCAACTAATCGTTTGATATCATCTAAATTTTGAATATCCTGTTTATCCATAATCGTAAAATTATTAGCTAAGTTACGTCCAAAACAGCTTTATAAAAATCTGAATATGCGCTTTCTACATCTGGAGCATTATAAATTGACGCCGAAATTGCAATCCCATGAATGCCAGTGCTAAAAAGCTCGGCAACATCGGTAATTTGGATACCTCCTACGGCTAAAATTGGAATTTCTATGTTTAAGTTTTTCACCTCCTTTATGAGGACCTTATAATCTTCAACAGTTAATAGTTCAAAGCGGTTAGGTTTAGTTAAACTAGGTTTAAAAGGGCCTAAACCTATATAGTCTGCACCTGCCTGGGCGTGTTGTATTACTTGCGTTAAATTAGTTGCGCTGGCGCCTAAAATAAAGCTGTCTCCCAAGCTTTCTCGGATAGGACCAATACCTGCCCCCGGATCATCCATATGAAAACCTTGGATATCTAAAGCGTCTTTTAAATGAATATGGTCGGTAACCACTAAAGTAGTTCCCCAGTCATCACAAATATTGGCAATTTCGGCTATATCAGTCCGAATAGCTTCCTCTGATTTTTCCAAACTGCGATACTGTACCCATTTAGCCCCAGCCTGGCAAATCTGTAAAATTTGCTCCACCTGTGAAAGGGGAGCTAATTCATGACTGATATAGTGTAAACGCTCAATATGTTTACGCATGTTTAGAATTTTAAATTAAGATTAAACATAACATTTCTACCCGCCTGTGGAAAATAGAAATTCTCCGTTACTCGTTTGGCATCATAAATATAGGCATAAGTATAACCATTACTTTCATATTGATGAGCAAATAGGTTCTCGACCTTCAAACCTAATTGGATGCGTGCAAAGCCATTTACTTTAAACTGATAGCCCAATCTTAAATGATGTAACATAAAGTCATCCAGCTTACGACGCTCATTTTGGGTATTATCCAAATATTGTTTACCTACATATTTACTCTGCCAGCTAAAGGATAAATTAGCAAGCGGAGCGTAAACCAATTCTGCCCCTAAAACTTGGTTAGGAGAGAAGGAAATATCGGTATCGGTATAATTTGTGGTCTGCTGTCCACCGGCGTCATAGTCATCTAAATATTCCGTAAAATTTTGAATTTTATTTTTAGAAATAGACGCATTCATTAAAAGACTGAGTTTATTGTTTAATATCCACTGCGCATCCCATTCTACGCCCATACGGTAACTATCTTTAACATTTTGGCGGTAATATTCCCCCACCTCATTAATTTTACCGGTAATCACCAATTGGTCTTTATACCACATGCCATAGGCGTTTAGCCCCATGTTGAACTTTTCTTTTTGAACACGATAACCTAGTTCTAGGTTTTGTAATTTCTCGGCCAAGGGTAAAACATTCAAGTTCGCATTGATATAGTCGTCCCGGTTAGGTTCTTTTTGGGTGAAACTAAAAGCCGCATATAAATGTTCCTGTGGATTCATTTGGTAACTTAAGCCTATTTTAGGATTCCAAAAGGCTAAAGGATCAGCTAGGTTTAAGGGATTCAAGTTTTTATCTATACCACGTACCGAATAATCCACCTTTCTAAATTGAATATCTCCAAAAAACATCCAATTATTTAAGGTATAACTGGCCTTTAAATAGGTATTAAAGTCGGTTTTAAAGCCCTTGTTATCGTAGTATTTTCTGAAATTATTTCCATTACTACTGAACTGCGACCATATCACTTGCCCGTAATGATCGCCATCATATTCATTGTAAGCTCCGGCTAAAATGATTTGCCAATTTTTAAATCCAGCATATTGAAAAGCATAGGTAGCTCCATAAAAATGATTATCTAACCAACGTCTGCGCACGAGATCAGTTCTGCTTACACTTTCTCCCCCAATCGTAACCGGTTCTAGCCCGTAATTACTCAATCTTTGATATTTCTTAAATTCTTCAAAATAGCCTTTACCTCGGGTATAATGAAGGGCAAATTGCATTTGCAAATCTTTTAATAAGCTTCTGCTATATAAAAATTGATAATGATCTTGCCAGTAATTGTCGTTTTGATCCGGATAAAGGAAACTATTATAAGTTCTAGAGCCACTATTTAATAAATTGTTGGCATCTTCTGCATCTAAACCATTTCGATCAATATAGTCTAGCATGCCTTGCACATCATTCTTTAGCCTAGATTCTGGCACCCCATTCCAGGCTTGATAGGTTTTTTCAGCACCCGAAAATACATTCACCCGGATTTGATCTTTTTTACCATAATAGGCGCCCGATAAAAAATAAGATTTTAATAAGGATGCGCCTCGGTCTACAAAACCATCTGAAGAAATTCTAGACAAGCGAGCATCAAAACTCCAGCGATCATTAATTAAGCCTGTGCCAGCTTTAACGGTGTTTTTATACGTGCCAAATGAACCAAGACTATTATTAATCTCGGCATAAGCTTGCGCAGATTGTAATTGCGTTTGAATATTCAAACTCGCGCCAAATGCTCCAGCTCCATTTGTAGAGGTTCCAACACCCCTTTGAATTTGTATGCTTTCTAAGGAAGAGGCAAAGTCGGGCATATTTACCCAAAAAGTTCCTTGACTTTCGCTATCGTTATACGGAATGCCGTTGATCGTGACATTAACACGAGTGGCATCTGTTCCGCGGATTCGAATACCTGTATAGCCTACGCCTGCACCCGCATCTGAGGTCACCACTACCCCTGGCGTATTGTCTAATAGAAAAGGCAAGTCTTGTCCAAAGTTTAATTTTTCAATACTACTTTTGTCCAGATTTTTAAAGGTGCCGGCACTTTTGGTGTTTAAGCGATTGCCAATAATTTGAACTTCGCGTGCTTGGATAACTTTGTTGGTATCCAGTTTTTGGGCATAAGCTAATGGCGCTGTGCTTAGGCAGACTAAGCTTCCCAGAATAAATTTTTTCAATGTAATTCTAATTGTGAATAAGCTTAAAACATAACTTATCCGTGGTTAAACTTCATGATAGTAGGGGTACTATCCATAACTTTTAACTGCTATTAATCATTCCCTACGCCAGCATTACCTGGATCAGGTGCATTCAAGCTAAAAATATTTAGCTTAAAATGGGTATGATCTCAGCCCTTCTTTGTGTTTTTACAAAAACAAGGCACCCCTTTTTGATGCTACAAATTTAAAGGAAAAGAATTCAATTAAACAAAATATTGTATTAGATAATACTGGAATCGTTTTAGAAAGGCCACAAAATCACTTTGGCATCTGGATTTTTTCCCTATAATTCCGATGGATATCCGAAGTTCCTGCGATGATTCTATTAACATGCTATAAAGTTTTTAAGAATTTTTCGATGGCTTGAATCGCATTATTTAATCGATTTTCTATGCCACTAACAACCACATAATTTGCTTTTAAGGCCTGAAGTTCTTGATGCCAAATTTGCATAAAATGCTCTCTTTGGTTAGGGAAGTCACGCAAGGGATCATGCTCCCAAGGTAAGTCAATATCTAAAAGTAAATAAAAATCATAAGGGCGTTGGTTTAACTCCTCTAATACTATTTTGGGCGTTTCACCAAACATCGCATCCGACCATATTTTAACGGTTAAAAAGGTGGTGTCACAAATAACAAAGTCTTCTTTAGCTACACTGACAATGGCATCTTCTAAAGCGAGTTGGCCTAAATACATATTTACTTCGTCTTGAAGGTCACAAGGACGATCCAAGGCCGCGCAATAGTAACGAGCATATTCTGGCACCCATGCCACTTTAAAGTGTTCTGCCAATTGTTTGGATAGGGTAGATTTGCCAGTGCTTTCTGGGCCTACGATGGCAATTTTCTTTATCACTTTCTTCTGCATAAAGCTGATCTCAATCTCCTTTTACTTGTTGCAAGTATAGTTTTTTCCAATCTAAATACCCTATTGTGGCAATAATAATATATAAAGTATACATCAGGCCGGTGGCATATAAATCTTTGGAAAAGTAAACTAGGATATAAATCAAATCTACTAATATCCAAATTAGCCAATTTTGAATAATTTTTCTAGCCAGAAATAATTGGGCAATCAAACTGCATGCAACACAAAAACTATCTATAAAGGGAAAGTGTGCGTCTGTTTTTTGATATAAAAAGGTGCCAATTATATAGGTAAATAAGCCTATGCCTAAAACCGAAAGGCCTATTTCGGCTAAAGTTATGCTTCTAATTTTTGCCTTTTGACTAGGTGTATCTTTTTTAGTCCAAAAGTACCAGCCATAAATATTCATGATGAAGAAGTAAAACTGTAAGCCCATATCGGCATAAAGCTTACTTTCTTTAAAAATAAAGATATAGCAAATTACGCTTATGATCGCTAATGGCCAGTTTAGAATGTTGTTTTTGGCCGCTAACCAAACGCACAGGGTTCCTGTAACGACACCTAACCATTCTAAGGGGCTTGTTTCAAATATAAATTTAGCTAGACTGTCTTTTAACAGTTCCCAAAAATCCATTTTCAAAAGTAGTTAAAATTTACGGGTAATATACCAACTGGTGGGTATATAGAAATTTAATTGCTTTGAGGATTTTTGATGGAAGAATTATTTTAAAAAGGTATGGTTATGCATAAGCTTGTTTTTACATGGAATTATAAATGGTCGGCCATAGGCTTGAGTTTAGTTTTATTGTTGAGTTTGCTATCCTGCAAAAAGAGTGGAGAGGGAAGTGATTTAGACATTGATGGCGGGCAAGAAACGATTGCCCAAGCCAATTGGGAAGTTGTAAGGAGTTTTGACCGAGCAGACTCTTACAATGGGGTCATGGTGGCACAATTTAAAGGGCAGCCTTTTGTAAGCACTTTTGGTCAAAGAGGGATTGCGCCAGGATCTGAAGGTTCATTGAGTGATGAATTACAAAGTACATTCTATTATAAAATTGGAGATGTTTGGTATATCTACAGAGCAAAGAATGAGGCGATTATTCAACTTAAAGAATTTAATAATGAGCTTTATGGTATTCGATTGAAACAGACTATTGCTTCGCGTGTACCTGTGATTTCTTATCAATATGAATATACTTTATTCAAATGGGTGAATAATAACTTTTCTGACATTGATAAAATTTCGCATACGCAACCCGGAAGTATAGGAAGTTCAAGTTTGGATGGAATTAATTTTTGGATAAACCAACAAAAGCTGCATTTAGTGGCTTCGGTTTCCAATACAATAATGATGTGGCAGCTTCAACAAAATAAGCTGGAAAAGCTTTCTTTAGCTAACAACTTTTTTTCAGGCTATGCGGTGCCTGTAGATAATAAGGAAATTACGTTTACGATGGTATCGGATCAGGTGATCAATGCGGATAGAACGGAAACAACCGTGCAAGGAATGTATTATAATGGAACAAATTTTAGGCAAGGAAATAAACAGCTTTTTATTGTTGATGGCCCTACTTCTACCAAGGATGCTTTTAACTATATCGCTTTAAACGGACAGCTTTGGGGTTTAGGCTTTCAGAACAGAAATATTAAAAGTTATGACTCGGGGCAAATTATCAATGGAGCAGCTAGCGGTCAAAAATTAAGCGGCACCCTGATGCTTCCTAAAGATGGTAAATTATATACCATGGTGGAAAATGATAAGGTTATGGGTTCTTGCGAGGCTATTGCGGTTTTTGATGGGCAAAGCTATCGGGAAATAAAGTACAAATTACCTGCTGCTGTAGATCCATGCGCAAGAGTTCGTGATATTTCTGAAGATAATACTTCGCGTTATACGCTGGTATTGAGTAATTTCACCTATTATTTGTTGAAGGCTAAATAGTTTATTAAAAAAAATCCGATGGAGAGATGCTCCACCGGATAATAAACCAAACAAACTATTTATGAAGAATATCCTCAAATCATGAGGAAGCTTTTAACCTTTATTTTTTCTATAAACATTAAAACGCTACTTCAGTCGGAATAGTACAAGATTATTGCCAATTTTAACAAAGGTCTTCGCATTTGACGCTTGTATGACTTTACTGGGCTTGATAGGTAATTTTTATTTCCCAAAACACCCCACAATATTCAGGCAAATAACTTAACTTTGCATCCCGACAAGTCGCTCGGTTATTGACGCTCGTCAGCATTCATTTTTTTAGGATTTTTTAATTTCTACAATGCCAAAAAACACCTCCATCAAATCTGTTTTGATTATCGGTTCAGGTCCTATTATTATCGGACAAGCCTGTGAATTCGATTATTCTGGATCTCAAGCTGCTTTATCTTTGAAAGAAGAAGGTATTACAGTTTCTATTATCAACTCTAACCCTGCAACCATTATGACGGATAAGGTTATAGGGGATCATGTGTACTTAAAGCCATTGAACGTGGAGTCGATAGAAGAAATTTTAAAGGCACACCAAGAGGATCCAAATTTACCTAAAATTGATGCTGTTTTACCTACTATGGGTGGGCAAACTGCTTTAAATCTTTGTGTTGAAGCAGAGGAAAGAGGTATTTGGAAGGCCTATGATGTGAAAATCATCGGGGTGGACGTAGCGGCTATTGACAAAACTGAAAATAGAGAGTCATTCCGTCAGTTAATGGTGGATATAGGCGTAGGAGTAGCACAGTCAAAAATTGCGAACTCCTTTTTAGAAGGTAAAGAGGCTGCTCAAGAAATAGGCTTTCCATTAGTTATTCGTCCTTCCTATACATTAGGTGGTTCAGGAGGTGGATTTGTACATAAAAAAGAAGATTTCGATGCCGCTTTAAAAAGAGGTTTGGAAGCTTCTCCTACCCACGAGGTATTAGTAGAAAAGGCTGTTTTAGGCTGGAAAGAATATGAATTAGAATTATTGCGTGACAGCAATGATAACGTTATTATTATCTGTTCGATTGAGAACTTTGATCCAATGGGTATTCATACAGGAGATTCTATTACGGTAGCTCCTGCCATGACTTTATCGGATCGTTGTTATCAAGAGATGCGTAATCAAGCGATTAAAATGATGCGCGCCATTGGTAATTTTGCTGGCGGATGTAATGTGCAGTTTTCGGTAAATCCGGATAATGATGAAATTATTGCTATCGAAATTAACCCTAGGGTTTCTAGATCTTCGGCATTGGCGAGTAAGGCAACAGGTTATCCTATTGCAAAAATTGCTGCCAAATTGGCCATTGGTTATAACTTAGATGAAATTGAAAATCAGATTACAAAAACTACCTCGGCTTATTTTGAGCCGACTTTGGATTATGTAATTGTTAAAATTCCTCGTTGGAACTTTGATAAATTTAAAGGGGCTAATTTAGAGTTAGGCCTTCAAATGAAAGCTGTTGGTGAGGTTATGGCGATTGGTAGAAGCTTTATCGAAGCCTTACAAAAAGCTTGTCAAAGTTTAGAAATTGGTCGTGCAGGATTGGGTGCTGATGGTCGTCAAAAAAGAAATATTGAGGAAATTATGTACGGGTTGGAGCATCCAAGCTGGAATCGTTTATTCTTGATCAAAGACGCGATGAGCATGGGGGTTCCTTTAGAGTCCATTCGTAAAGTAACCAAAATTGACAAGTGGTTCTTAGTGCAAATTCAAGAATTAGTGGCTTTAGAAACCGAATTAAAGCGCTATTCTTTAAATAATATTCCACGCGACTTCTTCTTTAATTTAAAGCAAAAAGGATTCTCTGATGTTCAAATTGCTTGGGTTTTAGGCAATGTAACAGAAGATGAAGTTTATGCGCGTAGAAAAGAGTTAGGTATTCAAAGAGTATTTAAAATGGTGGATACTTGTGCTGCGGAATTCCCTGCACAAACCCCTTATTTCTACTCTACATTTGAAGAGCCCGCTTATCAAATGCTAGGCGAAGCAAGTGAAATTAAAAATAAAGAAAATGCCTTAAATGGCAATGAATCGATACCTTCTGATCGCAAAAAAGTGATTGTATTAGGTTCTGGTCCTAACCGAATTGGTCAGGGGATTGAGTTTGATTATTCTTGTGTTCACGGTTTATTAGCCGCAAAAGAATCGGGTTTTGAAGCGATTATGATTAATTGTAATCCAGAAACGGTTTCTACAGATTTTAATATGGCGGATAAGCTTTATTTTGAGCCGGTATTCTGGGAGCATGTAAGAGAAATCATTGATTTAGAGAAGCCTGAGGGTGTGATTGTACAGTTAGGTGGTCAAACCGCTCTTAAAATGGCTGAAAAACTTCACGAGAATGGTATTAAGATCATTGGAACTAGTTTCTCCGACATGGATATTGCGGAAGATCGTGGTAGTTTCTCCGACTTATTAAAAGAATTAGGTATTCCTTATCCAAAATATGGAGTAGCTGAAAATGCGGAAGAAGCTATTAAAGTAGCTAATGAAGTGGGTTATCCGGTGCTCGTTCGTCCGAGTTATGTATTAGGTGGTCAAGGTATGAGCATCGTGATTAATGATGAGGACTTAGAAAAAGCGGTAGTGAAATTGTTAGGTGATTTACCAGGAAATAGAGTGTTAATTGACCACTTCTTAGATAGAGCTGAGGAAACAGAATCGGATTCTATTTGCGATGGAGAGGATGTACATATTGTAGGCTTAATGGAACATATTGAGCCTGCTGGAATTCACTCTGGAGATTCCAGTGCCGTTTTACCTCCATTTAGCTTATCTGAAAAAGTGATTGCTGATATGGAGCTTTACTCGAAAAAGATAGCCAGAGCATTAAATGTAAAAGGTTTATTAAACATCCAGTTTGCGGTAAAAGATGATAAGGTATATGTAATTGAAGCCAATCCTAGAGCATCTAGAACGGTTCCTTTTATTGCGAAGGCTTATGATGTGCCTTATATCAATATTGCGACTAAGGTAATGCTTGGGGTGAATAAACTAAAGGATTTCACGATAGTGCGTAAACTAGAAGGTTTTGCTATTAAAGAACCGGTATTTAGTTTTGAGAAATTCCCAGAAGTAACGAAGGAATTAGGGCCAGAAATGAAATCAACTGGGGAGGCTATTCGCTTTATCAAAGATTTAGAAGATCCTTATTTCAGAAAGCTATATAAAGATAAATCAATGTATTTGTCTAAGTAGGCATTGAAATTTAAAGAAGGTTTAGGTTATTTTTCCTATGTGGAAGAATAGTCTAAACCTTTTATTTTAGCTAGAGGTTTTAACCCCAAAAGGCTAGCCAATATATTTCCTGGTTTGGTTTGTACCGCACGATTAAATCGATCTATGGCCTCATCGTAAGCCGCTCCTGCGGACATTATTTCGCCTTCAGTTATTTTCCATTCTTCTTGTAACTGCAAAAAATTCGTGTTGTTTTTTAATTCAGGGAAGTTTTCTGCGCTTTCAA
Source organism: uncultured Pedobacter sp. (assembly GCA_964592575.1). GTDB lineage: Bacteria > Bacteroidota > Bacteroidia > Sphingobacteriales > Sphingobacteriaceae > Pedobacter. The sequence goes on along the minus strand of CAZQFF010000002.1, from coordinate 147,009 downwards.
AAATGCTCAGTACTTCATTTTTTAAATCTTGATCTAAGATTACTTTATCGGCATCACTTAATTTATAAGCAATAGCTCGGGTTCTGAGGTCGCTGACACGTGTTAATAAATTGTTTTCTGTGGCCATGAATTCTTTAACCGTTTCAGCCAAATGGACTAACATTTCAAGTCGTTTTTTAAAAACAACATCTATTTTAGCGAAGGCATTGCTGATATTGTTTTTTTTGGCAATGAGATTGTTATAAATTCCTACCCCGCCAATGAGGACTATGGCTAGTAGAATGAGCGTTAAAGGCATATATATTTGGTTTAACCATAAATATAATAATTTTCTTTTAGATAACAAATTTGATACATAAAAAAACCCGCTCCTATCGGAGCGGGTTTTTAATCATGATGATCTTATTTTAGTCTAAAATAACTACACCTTTAGCTTCGAAAACTATTTCGTTTTTAGGCTCGGTGATTTTAGCAATTTCTTCAGCTGATTTTTTAGCATCTTCTGCAATGTGCTTCAACTCTTCAACAGAAGTTAATTTACGCTCTGCAAATCCATCAATAACTACTTTTTTTCCAGCAATATCAAATGGCATAAAGAATTCATAGTCTTTGAAGTTTACATATATGCTTTCGTTATTTGGAAGCGCTAAACGCATGAAACAACCTTTCTTTTGACAAACTAAAGTAACTACACCCGTTACTTTCATGTCGGCTTTTTTCTTATCGCCTAAAGTTTTTTCGATTTCTGCAGTGGTGATAATGCCACCTTCTGTTACACCTTCTCCGAAGGCTTTACCTTTAATTTGAGGAGCAGTTTGCGCAAAAGCAAATGCGGTCATAAAAGTAAAAATTAAGCTTAAAAGTAATTTATTCATAATTTTCTATTGTTTGTGATTAATAGGATAAACAAAGGTATCTAAAAATAGTTTAAAGCAGAAAGATTTTCACGTACTTAGCCGAATAATAAAGTAAATACTTGGTCAATTTTTCCAACGGGAATAATTTCGATTTGGTATTTCTTTTGATCTAAATTTTTTGCATTTCCTTGTGCAATGTAAATTTGATTAAAGCCTAATTTCTCCGCTTCGGCAATTCTTTGTTCTACTCTATTGATGGCCCGAATCTCACCCGATAAACCAACTTCGGCCGCAAAGCAAACTTTGGAAGGGATGGCGATATCTTCGTGCGAGGAGATGATGGCTACCATGATGGCTAAATCTATTGCAGGATCTTCTACTTTAATTCCGCCGGCGATATTTAAAAATACGTCTTGAGCATTTAATCTAAATCCACATCGTTTTTCTAAAACCGCTAAGAGCATATTCATTCTTTTGGTGTCAAAGCCATTAGCGGAGCGCTGAGGGGTTCCGTAGGGTGAAGGACTAACTAAGGCTTGGGTTTCAATTAACATGGGTCTAGCGCCTTCTAAAGTGGCGGATATGGCAATTCCGCTTAGTTCTTCTTGTCTTTCGGCCAGTAATATTTCGGAAGGATTAGACACCTCTCTCAATCCATCACCTTGCATGGCATAAATCCCCATTTCAGAGGCGGCCCCAAATCTGTTTTTAATGGCTCTTAGAATGCGGTAAATATGATGTCTATCGCCTTCAAACTGAAGCACGGTGTCTACCATGTGTTCTAAGATTTTGGGCCCAGCGATCATGCCGTCTTTGGTAATATGGCCAATCAAAAAAACAGGGGTGTAACTTTCTTTCGCGAATCGGATTAATTCGGCGGTGCATTCCCTTACTTGGGATACGCTTCCTGGCGTAGAATCCACATAGGCAGAATGTAAAGTTTGAATGGAATCAATGATGAGTAAATCAGGCTCTACAGCTTCCACCTGTTTAAATATATTGGCGGTAGCCGTTTCGGTTAAAATTAGACAATTTTCGTTTAGTGATTTTTGGATGCGACTAGCCCGCATTTTAATTTGCTGGGCACTCTCTTCTCCGGAAACGTATAATATTTTTTTGCCCTCTAGTTTAAGAGCTATTTGAAGCATTAAAGTAGATTTGCCAATACCTGGCTCTCCTCCGATTAAGATAACCGATCCAGGTACTAAACCTCCCCCGAGAACACGGTCCAGCTCATGATCACCAGTAGGTATACGTATGGTTTCAGCTTCTGTTATTTCGGTGAGCGCTTGAGCTTTGACAACCCTAGCTTTACCTCCCGTACTTTTCCATAAGGATGCTCCTTGTGGATTCTTTTCGATAATTTCTTCGACAAAAGTATTCCATTGCTGGCAAGATGGACATTTGCCTAACCATTTAGCGGATTCATGTCCACAACTTTGACAAAAATAAGCTGATTTTGTTTTCAATATTTGCTAGAATTAGTGCTCTCCCAAATTTACATAAAAAAAGCCCCAAGAACAATCTTGGGGCTTTTTTATTCGCCATTCGGCTCATAATTTTATTTCTTCATCCTTATCTGAAAAAAAGTGAAATTCAGTTAAGTGATAAGAGGAAACCGCTTTTACTTTGATCCATTGACCAAATTTGAAGAACCATCTCATTTGTAAATTGAATATACCTCTTTTTATAAAGGCTTCAATGTATGGATGTACATGTAATTTAACTTTCTTTTCATTTTGTTCAACAATGATGTAATTTAAATTACTCTCAATGTCATCCATCAATACAATACTCGCTTTAATCTCCCCTGTTCCATCGCAGGTAGGGCATTTTTCAGCGGTGACAATGTTCATTTCGGGCCTTACTCTTTGACGAGTAATCTGCACCAAACCAAATTTACTTGGAGGTAAAATGGTATGTTTGGCTCGATCTAAAAGCATGAGTTCACGCAAATAATCGAACAATATTTTTCTATTGGCAGGTTTATGCATGTCAATGAAGTCAATGACAACAATACCTCCCATATCTCTTAAGCGCAATTGTCTTGCAATTTCTTTGGCCGCTTCCTTATTTACTTGTAAGGCATTTTCCTCTTGGTTTTCCTTACTCGCAGTTCGGTTTCCTGAGTTTACATCAATGACGTGTAAAGCTTCGGTATGCTCTACAACAAGGTAGGCACCTCCAGCTAAATTAACTGTTTTACCAAATCCATTTTTGATTTGTTTTTCGATACCGAAATGTTCAAAAATGGGTTCTTTATGTTTATACATCTTCACGATTTTTTCCATTTCTGGAGAGATGTCGTGAACATAGGCTTTGATGTCTTCATAGACACCAGCGTCATTTACATAAACATTGGCAAAATCCGTGTTTAATAAGTCACGTATTAAGGTTGAGGTTCTATCCATCTCCCCTAATACTCTTTTTGATGGTTCTACTTCTGGGAGTCTTTTGCTAAAGTTATCCCATTTAGAAACAGCGTCCGTTAAATCCTTTTGCAATTCAGCAACTCCTTTTCCTTCCGAAACTGTGCGTATAATTACTCCAAAATTTTTAGGCTTTATACTTTCGATAATCTTTTTTAATCGATTTCTCTCGGTATTGCTTTTTATCTTTTTAGAGATAGATATCACATTCGAAAATGGCACTAACACAATGTATCTTCCTGCAATAGAAAGATCTGCACTGAGTCGTGGTCCTTTTGTTGAAATAGGTTCTTTGGCAATCTGAACAGGCAATAAAAGATTCTTAGCGACAACCTCGGAAATTTTTCCCGCTTTATTGATGTCAGCTTCGAGTTTTAAATTGTCTAAAAGAGGGCCAATGTTTGTGCCGTTGCGCTTTATCTTGGTTAGCTTTATGAGCGACTGTACTTGTGGGCCTAAGTCGAAATAATGCAAGAATGCATCTTTCTCATAGCCTACATCAACAAATGCAGCATTCAAGCCTGGCATAATTTTCTTAATGCGGCCTAAATAGATGTCGCCTACGGCGTAATTATTGTTAATGTGCTCCTTATGAAGCTCTACAAGTTGTCTGTCCTCTACTAAAGCTATGGTTACTCCATTTGGAGTGGAATCGATGATTAATTCTTTTACCAAAAGCTACAAATTTTAAGACCTAAGTCTTATTTACACATGGACAAAAACATTCATTCCATAAATAAATACCGCTATACTAAAGACTGGCATTTATTTATGGAATTATATTAAACAATGGAGAAAAACTATTTTTTCTTATGTCTGTTTTTTCTTAAACGTTTTTTACGTTTGTGGGTAGCCATTTTATGTCTTTTTCTTTTCTTACCGCTTGGCATAATGTTGTGGTTTTAATGTTTTTATTAATTCTGTTAATTAAGTTATTTTTTTAGTTCAGCCACCTTTTGATCAATGAATTTAGTCATTGTAGGGTTAGCTGCTAATTTTTTGCTATTTAAGTAAGCGTCAATGGCTTCTTGTTTTTTATCTAAGCTTTCATAAGCTGTAGCTAGATAAAAATAAGCCTCTGGGCTAGCTTTCATATTTTGGATAATATCATTAAAGCGTGTGATCGCTTTATCGAATTGTCCAGACTTAATGGCAAAAATACCTAAACTGGTATTTGCTTTTAAGTTTTTAGGATCTTTTTCTACAACTTCTTGAAGCATTCTGATTCCTTCCATTGGCGCACCAAAGCCGTTAACGATGGTAATACCTAAACCAGTTTTTGCGTCTAAATTTGTAGAATCAATACTGATGGCTTCTTTGTAAGCATGATTTGCTTTAGAAAGAACCGCATTTTGTAAAGTTTCGTCTTCTGTGATGGTTTCAAATGCCGATTGAAACTGATTAGCGGCTTTTAACCAGCGATCAAACTTTTGCTCCTGAATCGCCACGTACTCTAAGTATAAGGCACTTGGAACTAACTGTGCTACATCATCCCATTTTTGGGCTAATTCCTCAGCGAGTTTGGTTTTCTCTGCTCCAGATGCTTTTTTGAATTTATCTTCTAAAAGCGTGATGTCTTTAGCTAGATTATTGCTAATTAAATTTTTACCAACACTTGAAGCTTCGTCTAAAGAGATTCCAGGGGCTTCAGAAGTGGCTTCATTAGCTACTTCTGAAGACTCATTTGGATTCTCTTTGGCTTCCAAAACCTTGATATCTCTGCTAAATAAAAATCCAGTTAAAAGAATCAAAATGGCAACGAGCGCAACTTGTATTTTTTTGGTCTTATTTAACATAATCAAGGGGTTTTAGATTAAGCTTGAGTTTGAATTTTTTTAGAGTTATTTTTTACTTTATCTACAAATACTTTTGCAGGTTTAAAGCTAGGCACATAGTGCTCAGGGATAATAATGGCTGTATTTTTTGAAATATTTCTAGCCGTTTTTTGAGCTCTTTTTTTCACAACAAAACTACCAAATCCTCTAACGTACACGTTCTCTCCGCCAATCATGCTGTTTTTAATTACTTTAAAAAACGCCTCTACAGTTTCTTGTACGTCTACCTTTTCAATTCCTGTCTTATTTGATATTTCGGAAATAATATCTGCCTTCGTCATGTTTTCTATTTATTATGTTTATTGTATGTTATTTATGCGTGTTTTGGGGATGCAAAAGTACTGCTTTTTAATTAGATAGGAAAATTAATTTCATATTTAAATTGATAAATGTCCGAATTGGGAGATTTTTTTTACAAATCTTAAGCTTTTAAACCCTTTCGTTATGTTTTTTTTATTTCCATTTTGCCTTATGTTTGAGTATGAATTTTCAACGTAGCCTTATCAATTGGTATCAGGATAATAAGCGAGATTTGCCTTGGAGGAACACTACAGACCCCTATGTGATTTGGTTATCTGAGATTATTTTACAGCAGACGCGAGTAGAACAAGGTTTGCCTTATTTTAATAGATTTTTAGAAGCGTATCCCACTTTGTCGGATTTTGCTGCGGCTAGTCAAGATGATATTTTAAAGCTATGGCAGGGCTTAGGTTATTATTCTCGTGGTAGAAACATGTGGCATACCGCACAAGAAGTACGGGCTTTATATAATGGGCAGTTTCCGAATACTTATCAGGATTTAATTCAACTGAAAGGGATTGGGGATTATACGGCTGCGGCCATATCGTCTTTTGCTGCAGATGAAAATAAAGCTGTTTTAGATGGGAACGTGTTTCGGGTTTTAGCCCGTTATTTTGGTATTCATGAAGCTATCAATAGTACTAAGGGTAAAAAGCTATTTAAGGAATTAGCTCAGGAATTGATTGAGGGCCAAAGGGCTCAAGTTTACAATCAAGCTATTATGGAATTTGGAGCCCTTCAATGCAAACCTAAGTCGCCAAACTGTGCCTCTTGCCCCTTACGTTTAGACTGTGTTGCTTTTCAAAAAAATGAGGTGCAATTATTACCCGTTAAATTAAAAACGCAGAAAAGTAGGCCCCGCTATTTGAATTACTTTTGGCTTGCTGAGGGGGATAAGATTTATTACAAACAACGGTTAAAGGGGGATGTTTGGGAAGGGCTTTATGATTTGCCGCTCCTAGAAAGTGATCAGGCATTGGATTATACGTCTGCTGAGTTTTTGGAGCTTGTACAAAAGCATTTTGGTAAGGATTTGATAATTAAACCCTTGTATGCGGCAAAACAAGTATTGAGCCATCAAATTATCTATGCTCAATTTTTTGCTTTAGAAAATTATATCCTTAACTTTAAAATACAAGACCAAATAAAATTGACCCGTATGGAGGATTTTAAGAGATTGGCTCATCCTAAAATTATAGCTGATTTTTTAAAAATGTTCCCAGCAACTTAAACTTATATTTATGTCAGGAATTAACAAAGTAATTTTAGTTGGACATTTAGGAAAGGATCCTGAAGTTCGACACTTAGATGGAGGCGTAACTGTAGCCAGTTTCCCTCTAGCCACATCAGAAACCTATAATAAGGACGGAAAGCGTGTAGAACAAACGGAATGGCATAATATTGTTTTATGGAGGGGTTTAGCTGAGGTGGCTTCTAAATATCTTCAAAAAGGTAAATTAGTGTATATTGAAGGAAAGTTGAGAACGCGCTCTTTTGAAGATAAAGAGAAGGTGAAAAAATATATTACAGAAGTGGTAGCGGAGAACTTTACGATGCTAGGCAGAAAAAGTGATTTTGAACCGCATGGCCAAGGCGAGTATTCGGCTCCTAAGTCGGATGAAGGTAGTGCTCCGATGATGAAAGATCCCGTTATAGATGATGGAGACCTACCATTTTGATTGAACACGGTTAATTATTGATTCATAATAAACCCCCTTGAATTTTCAAGGGGGTTTTATTTTATTCCACGGTAACTGATTTAGCTAAGTTTCGTGGTTGATCTACATTACAGCCTCTTAAAACGGCTATATGATAAGATAACAATTGAAGCGGTATAGTTGCTAATAAAGGAAGAAAAGCTTCGTTGCAAGCCGGTATTTCTATACAATAGTCTACCATTTTTCTCACTTCAACATCGCCTTCGGTAACGATGGCCAATACGATGCCTTTGCGGGCTTTTACTTCTTGAATATTGCTAATAACCTTTTCGTAACTAGAATTCTGCGTTGCAATAAAAATTACAGGCATCTCTTCATCAATTAAGGCAATTGGGCCATGCTTCATTTCGGCAGCAGGGTATCCTTCAGCGTGTATATAAGAAATCTCTTTTAGTTTTAATGCACCTTCTAAAGCCACGGGGAAACCACTTCCTCTGCCTAAGAATATGGCATTACGGGCATCTTTAAACTTTTCTGAAATTTCTTTGATATAATCATTGGAGGCCAAGGCCTTTTGAATTTTATCAGGAATGCAATCTAATTCCGTTAATAATTCAATCAGTTTAGAATTGCTTAAGGTGCCTTTTTGTTGAGCCATATAAAAGGCCATTAAAGTTAATACGGTTACCTGAGCGGTGAAGGCTTTGGTAGAGGCTACCCCAATTTCTGGTCCAGCATGTGTATAAACACCTGCATGCGTAATTCTGGGGATAGATGCCCCTACGACATTACATACCCCAAAAATGGTGGCTCCCTTTTCTTTCGCCATTTCAATAGCGGCCATAGTGTCGGCAGTTTCTCCCGATTGTGAGATGGCAATAACCACATCCTTTTCACTGATGATTGGGTTTCTGTAACGGAATTCTGAAGCATACTCTACTTCTACTGGTATACGTGCAAATTCTTCAATCAGATATTCTCCTACTAAGCCAGCATGCCAAGAGGTGCCGCATGCCACAATGATTATGCGATCTATGTTTTTCAACTTATCCGCATATTCTTTTATGCCGCCTAATTGTACTAAGCCTTGTTCAGGATAAATACGTCCCCGCATACAATCTCTGATAGAGCGAGGTTGCTCATTGATTTCTTTGAGCATAAAGTGGTCATAACCACCTTTTTCTAGCATTTCTAATTTGAGTTCAAGCTCTTGGATGTAAGGGGTTTGAACAATATTGTCCAATCGCTTAACCAATAACTCATCTCTTTTTAGGAAAGCAATTTCATTATCGTTTAGATAAATTACGTTTTTGGTGTACTCAATGATTGGCGTAGCATCAGAAGCGATAAAATACTCGCCTTTTCCAACACCAATTACCATAGGGCTACCCTTTCTGGCTGCGATGAGTTGATCCGGGTGATCCTCGTTCATAACCACAATAGCATAAGCGCCATTTACTTTATGTAAAGCTAAGCGTACGGCCTCCAGTAAATCAATGCCTTCGTTTTTGTAAACATCTTCGATTAGATGAATTAAAACTTCTGTATCGGTATCACTTTTAAATTCATGGCCGCGACTGCTTAATTCTTCTTTAAGTGTTGCGTAATTTTCTATAATCCCATTGTGTATGATGGCTAGTTTGCCTAAATGAGAAGTATGAGGGTGAGAGTTTTTGTCGGATGGTGGACCATGGGTGGCCCAACGGGTATGTCCCATTCCGATTGTCCCTGCTAGATTTTTGCCTTTCACAGACTCTTCTAGGTCTGCTACTTTGCCTGCTTTTTTATAAATGTTAAGTTCTCCATGATCGAGTAGTGCCACTCCAGCACTATCATAACCTCGATATTCGAGACGTTTTAACCCTTTAATAACGATTGGCCAAGCCTCTCGAAATCCAATGTAACCTACAATTCCACACATAGTTAGATATATATTTAATTTTCCCGAAAATAATTATTTTCGGGAGAATATTCTACTAATCTATCTTCGTGTAGTATAAATTTAATTTGATTGTACCGGTTTGATTTCCAGTAGTTTTGTTTTGAGCTCTTAGAATAGAGCGCGCAGCGGTATTGTAGGCTGGATTTAGCATGAATTGATTCAATGGACTTGGGCCAATGAAGGTTCCATAATCTTCTTTGGTGCCACTGATTAAATCTTGAATGTAATTGGTAATTACAAATACATATTGGTTTTTTACTGCATTGAAATAGCCACCAAATACTTGAGGGTCGGTAGAACCTCTTCCGTCTCCATAAGGATCGTTATCTGGTACATTTTTTCTTTGATTGGCAATATCATAACGATATAAAGATAAACGTTGAGCCGCTTCAAAAGGCATTAAATTAGTGCCTGGTTCAAGGTCAATGACAAGTTCAGCTTTATTTACGACAATTTTACCGGCCTCTTGTTTAAACTTATTTAAATAAGGGAAGGATATCTTATTTCTTAAACCCCCAGTTCCTTGAATATATGTTTTTTCAAATTGTTGGTTTGGTTTGTTTAATTGCTCTTCAATAACTGTACCTGAATAATCGTGTTTGATACTAGCTACCGCTACTCTCGAAGTTGTTCCAACTGGGAATAGGGCTTGAAGTGTATCAATAGAAACAGGCGTATTGTTTGGGTTTTTTGTTTTATAGTAAACCGTTAAATAAGCTCCAGCTTCACTTAGATTTAAATAGGTAATTCCACCTTGACCGCTTGTTTTAGCTTTGTTAACTTTAATATATAAACCTTTGAAGGCCTCACTAAAGTTAAAATCGTTTTTCAATACCTCTGCTCCTGCATTAACGATTTTGGTCGATACAAAGTTATTGTCTAAACGAATACGCATTTGTGGGACTAAATTGGCTATGGTATCGGGTGCAGAATTAATAGGTTGCGTAATGAATACTCTACTGTTTGGATAAACACGACCCGTTTTAGATCCAATAACAGTAGTTTCGTGTGCATAGTTCGCATTCGCTGGGAACTTTTCACCCAAGGCGATGTTTTCTTTTAGCTGATGTACATCAAAACTGTAGGTTAAGGTAGAGTCACCATAAAATTCTGAGCTGTAAGGTAGAATCAAAACGGCTGAATCGACTACGGGCTCTGTTCCAAAACTAAATGGATTGCCTGGTAAGCCCAAGGCAACGGCAATATTGGATTCAGTTGTCCCGAAGATAGGATCTTGCATATATCCAAGGGGATGTCTGTTAATACCGTTGGTAGAACTTGTTTCTTCAAGTATGGTACGAGATTGAATCGTAATGGTATCCACAAAGGTGCCTTCAATCGCACTTTCTGGATCTATCTCTAATCCTAAGGTTAAGGATTTTTCACAACCTGTTAAAATAAAAAGACTTATCAACAAGGTTAATAAGTCTATTTTGTTAAATTTCATATAGTGTTAATAAACTAATCTAGGCAACTGATATCAATTCTTCTTTCTGAATTTCTTCATAAAAACTGAAGTAATTCTCGAAATCTTCGGTTAAATTAAATGCTAAAGTTGGTTTATTCGAATCTTTAACAAATTTTAACACATCTTCATTTACATTTTCTGATCCAATTACGACAGCATCAGCATATTGAACGGCACCGATGTGCATGCTATTGCAGTCGGCATTTTTAAACAAAGCCGTATCTTCTTCGCTCATCCCTTGCATGATAGCTTTTTGTGCGATTTTCTCATTTAATTTCTCACTAAAGCAGTTTTCGTAAATAGAGTAAACCACTTTTGAATTTTTAAATGTAGGATCGTTTTTGTAAGAAGTTTTGATATATGTTGGGACTAAAGCAGTCATCCAGCCATGGCAATGTACCACATCTGGTGCCCATCCTAATTTTTTAACGGTTTCAAGCGCGCCTTTGCAAAAGAAAATGCTTCTTTCATCATTGTCTGCAAAAAATTTATTTTCCTTGTCTCTAAATGCAGATTTACGTTGAAAATAATCTTCATTATCTAAGAAATAAACTTGCATACGAGCAGAAGGGATGGAAGCAACCTTGATAATAAGCGGGTTGTCGTTCTCATCAATGATAATATTCATACCTGATAAACGAATAACCTCATGTAAACGATTTCTTCTCTCGTTTATATTGCCAAATCTAGGCATCAAGATTCGGATCTCAAATCCTTTGTCTTGCATTGCTTGAGGAAGGTTACGTGTTATTTCTGCTATGTTTGTTAATTCGAGGAAAGGCGACATCTCGTGTGTAACAATCAATAGCTTCGTTTTTGCCATCTCCATATTGATTAAATTATGTTAATTTAAAGATTTCCAAGGCGCAAAGGTACGAATAATATTAATAATTATCAATTATTGTCGTTGAGGCTTGGTGCTTTAGGTAGAAATCCCCAACTTTGGTGCGAAAATTAGTGTAACCCTATTTTGGAAATCATACATACACAAAAGGCTCTTCAAGAAGTCTTAAATCAATCAAGCCAGCGGGATGCTAAACTTGCTTTAGTGCCAACCATGGGCGCATTACATAAAGGGCATATCTCTTTAATTCAAATAGCTCAAAAAGAAGCGGATATCGTTGTTTGCAGTATTTTTGTTAATCCAACGCAGTTTACGGACCCCAAGGATTTAGAGAAGTATCCAAGGCCCTTGGAGCATGATATTCAGATGCTGAAAGAGGTGGGCTGTGATGTGGTTTTTATGCCATCGGTTAATGAGATGTATCCATATTTTCCAAAGAGTGAAAATTGGGCGATTGATTTGGGCCCTGCGGAGTTTTTATTGGAAGGCGAGTTTAGAAGGGGACATTATCAAGGTGTAACGCAAATCGTTAAGAAACTATTTGATGCTGTTAAGCCTGATTATGCCTATTTTGGCCAAAAGGATTTTCAGCAAGTAATGATGATTCGCAATATGGTTTCTGCTTTGAATCTAAGCGTGAAAATTGTGATGTGTCCTATTATTCGGGAACAAGACGGCTTAGCTATGAGCTCTAGAAATATTCACTTGTCTGATTTAGATAGAGTACATGCTTTAGTTTTACATGAAGCGCTAAATTTTGTTGCGCTTAATTACAGAACCCTCTCTTTAGATGAACTAGAAGCCCAAGCGATAGCCATGATTAAAAATACACCAGGCGTTGAATTGGATTATTTTGTGATCGCTGATCCAAATAGTTTATTGAAATTGGAGCAAAAATCACCAGCACAAGCTATCGCTTTAGTGGCGGCAAAAGTGGGTTCTACACGATTGATTGACAATATGCTAATCGGCTAAATACTTTTTCTTAACTTTGTGCCATGATCATTGAGATTTTAAAGTCTAAAATACATAGGGTAAAAGTAACCCAAGCGGAATTAAATTATGTGGGTAGCATCACGATTGATGAAGATTTAATGGATGCCGCTCAAATTATTCCAAACGAAAAAGTTCAAATTGTGAATAACAATAATGGGGAACGTTTTGAAACTTATGTGATTAAGGGAGAAAGAGGAACAGGTATAGTTTGTTTAAATGGGGCTACAGCAAGAAAGGTTCAAGTGGGTGATATTCTAATCATCATGTCTTATGGCTCCTTGCCTATCGAGCAAGCCAAACTGTATAAGCCTATTTTGGTTTTTCCTGACGATAACAATAAGCTATTATAATTAGAGTTTATATAATGTTTGCTTTTGTTTTATGTCATATTTTTGATGTAAATTACTATGCAGCCATAATAATTTCAATTTTATTTAACTTTGTCTAACCTTTAATAAAATATAAATATGGTATTTGAGCTTACTGAAGAACAGTTAATGATTCAACAAGCAGCAAGAGATTTTGCGCAAAATGAATTAAAACCGGGTGTTATAGAAAGAGATGAGCACCAAAAGTTTCCTGCAGAACAAATTAAAAAACTTGGGGAGCTTGGATTTTTAGGAATGATGGTGGATCCTGCTTATAATGGAAGTGGTTTAGATTCAGTTTCTTATGCGCTTGTGATGGAAGAGTTATCCAAAGTAGATGCTTCGGCTTCTGTGGTCGTTTCAGTGAATAACTCATTAGTATGTTATGGTTTAGAGGCTTATGGTACAGAGGCTCAAAAAGAAAAATATTTAAAGCCTTTGGCTAGCGGGGAGAAAATTGGGGCCTTTTGTTTATCTGAACCAGAAGCTGGATCAGACGCTACATTTCAGCAAACTACGGCTGAAGATAAAGGCGACTATTATTTGTTAAATGGAACTAAAAACTGGATTACCAATGGTAGCTCGGCAAGTACCTATTTAGTGATTGCTCAAACAGATAAGTCATTAAGACATCGTGGAATCAATGCCTTTATCGTAGAAAAGGGTATGGAAGGTTTTACGATTGGACCAAAAGAAAATAAATTAGGTATTAGAGGTTCTGACACACATAGTTTGATGTTTAACGATGTGAAGGTTCCTAAAGAAAATAGAATAGGAGAAGAAGGTTTTGGGTTCAAATTTGCCATGAAAACCTTAGAAGGTGGTCGTATCGGAATTGCTGCTCAGGCTTTAGGTATTGCCGCTGGAGCATATGAATTAGCCTTAGCTTATTCAAAAGAAAGAAAGTCGTTTGGAAAACCAATTTCTGAGCATCAAGCTATTGCTTTTAAATTAGCGGATATGGCTACGCAAATTGAAGCGGCTCGTATGTTAGTTTATAAAGCGGCTTGGTTAAAAGATCAAGGTAAATCTTATACAGAGGCGGCAGCTATGGCTAAATTATTCGCTTCTAAAACAGCGATGGATGTAACCATTGAGGCGGTTCAAATCCATGGTGGTTATGGCTTTGTGAAGGAATATCATGTAGAGCGTTTAATGCGTGATGCTAAGATTACTCAGATTTATGAGGGTACTTCAGAGATTCAGAAAATGGTAATTAGCCGTTCTATTTTAGCGGGATCTTAATTGAATTAGAGTTTTTCAATATATGAAGGCGGGGGCTTCTGAAAAGAAGCCCCCGCCTTTTTTTGTGTTAAATTGAATTCATTAGGCATACCAGAAGTGAGCTTGAAATAGAGATATTGAACTTGATCAGTTTCTATAACAATAGTTGTGGAGGTTGTAAGGAGTTCTACGGCGATATCCAATGAAAATTTACCGTCTGGTTGGGTTAAAGTTTTATATACTTTTTCTGTACCCGTTATTGGGAGGGGCACAGTCACTATGATATGAATACTATCTTTTGCAAAGTCTCGGGGCGATTTGATTTGACCATGAAATTTTACGGTACCGGCTTTAATGATAGGTTCTGCTTCTTGAAAAGCTTTAGTTGGAAGGTTAGAAATAGACAGAGGCAGGTGCATGTTAAAAGGAAGGTTTTTAGTTTCAGACGTTAAGGTTTGGTTAGTGTAAATTCCTAAAGTATAATGAATTAAAGCGATAAAAACAAAAAAAAGCAGGCATTTATTTTGCCTGCTTTTAAATAATATGCTTTACATAAATACTATGTTAATGTTTACTTGGGCCAAAAAGTGCATTTAAGATGATTTTAACTATGGTTAAAACAATGGCTAAAATGGCAGCCGAAATAAAGCCTGAGGTATGAAAGCCCTCCATCATATTGTCTACTAATAAAATCATTAATACACTAATGATAAATGACATCAGGCCTAGGGTTAGGAAGTTTAAAGGGAAGGTGAATAGTCTTAGGATAGTGCCTAATGTTGCATTCACGATGGCAATTAGAATAGCGGCGATTAAGGCTGAGCCATATCCATCCACACTTACTCCTGGGCTTACATAGCAACCAATCAGCATGGCTAGTCCCATTAATAAAATTTCTGCAATTACTTTCATTTTTTTAATTTAGTGCATGTTTAAAAAATTCTTATTCGTATGGGCTATCTGCTTAAGCTTAGCTTGTCAAAATCAAGAGCAGCCGATTTCCATTCAAATAGACTTTAATGCAGATTCCTCTGCCATAGTTTTTTTAAATATACAAAAATCCAGTTTAAAAATGATAAAGACCTTGTTGGATTCTGGGAAAAATGAGGCTGAACAAATGAATTTAGTATCGGTTTTGCAGCTCAATTCAGCGCCCAGTGAGGCTTTGGCTGAAGAGGTTTTTCCGGGTAAAATAGCTATAGTTGAAAACGTCTTGACCTTCATTCCAGATCAGCCTTTTGTTAAAGGAAAGGAATATCTGGTTGAAACTTATATAGAAAGTACATTTGGCGATTTTAAATCGATTGCTTCGGCTAATTTGGGGCATAAGCCTCAGGTGAAAACCTTTAGTATAATTCGTTAAACTGTTTGAATATCAATTAGATTTTGAGATAAATTTTAATTTTCATTTTAATTTCTTACCTTTGGGGCGTAATAGAATTATTGAGGGGACAGTGTCCCCTCTTTTTTTTCCAAAATTTTAGGCTATGCAGGTTGAAAAAAGAGTGACAGAATTAGTCCATGAGAAAATTGCAGATCGTCCAGAGTTATATTTAGTGGATGTTAAATTTTTACCTAATAAACGTTTAATAGTGCAAGTGGATGGCGATCAGGGTATAAGTATCCAAGATTGTGTGGCTATTAGTCGTCATGTGGGCTTTCATTTAGAGGAAGAAAATGTGATTGATAGTGCTTATCACTTAGAGGTTACTTCGCCAGGTGTTGGAGAGCCTTTGGTTTTAAACAGACAGTACTTAAAAAACATTGGTAGAGATTTAAGTGTCAAGCTGAAAGATGGCTCCTTACATGAAGGGAAATTGTTGAGTGTAGGAGAGACTAGTATTCAGTTGGAAGAAAAAGTAAAAGAAAAAGGAAAAAAGGTTCAATTGGTAGAAAACACCTTTGAGCTGGATCAAATATTAGAAACTAGAGTGTTAATTTCATTTAAATAAAGATGAGCAATATTAATTTAATTGATTCATTTCAGGAATTTAAAGAATTCAAGAATATTGACCGCCCTACAGTAATCAGTGTGTTAGAGGAGGTGTTCAGAAGTATGTTGCGTAAGAAATACGGAACGGACGAAAACTGTGATGTTATTGTTAACCCCGATAATGGGGATTTGGAAATCTGGCGTACCCGTAAGGTTATGGAGGATGGTTTTTCTGAAGATGACGATTTAGAAATAGAATTAGCAGAGGCTAAAACCCTTGACCCAGATTTAGAAGTTGGGGATGATTATATCGAGCAAATTACTTTAGAGAGCTTTGGTAGAAGAGCGATTTTAGCCGCTCGTCAAACCTTAGTTTCAAAAGTATTAGAGCTGGAGAAAGATGAAATCTTCAAAAAATATAAAGATAGAGTTGGAGAAATCGTAACTGGTGAGGTTTACCAAGTATGGAAAAAAGAAACCTTAGTGTTGGATGATGAGGGTAATGAGTTAATCATGCCTAAAACGGAACAAATCCCTGCTGATTATTTCAAAAAAGGAGATGCCGTTAGAGCGGTTATTTCTAAGGTGGATATGGTTAATGCGACGCCTAAAATTATTATTTCAAGAGTTGCACCAGAGTTTTTACAACGCCTATTTGAAATTGAAGTACCAGAGATTTTTGACGGCTTAATTACGATTAAGAAAATTGTTAGAGAGCCAGGAGAGCGTGCTAAAGTGGCGGTTGAGTCCTATGATGATAGAATCGATCCAGTAGGTGCTTGTGTGGGTATGAAAGGGTCTCGTATTCATGGTATCGTAAGAGAATTGAAAAATGAGAATATTGATGTGATCAATTTCACAACTAATATTTCACTTTACATTCAAAGAGCTTTAAGTCCGGCTAAAATTACTTCTATTAAATTGGATGATGAGAAGAAGCATGCTTCGGTTTATTTAAAACCTGATCAAGTTTCTTTAGCTATTGGTAGAGGCGGCCATAATATTAAATTGGCTGGTAAATTAACCGGATATGAAATAGATGTTTATCGTGAGGCTGGTGAGGAAGATGAAGATGTGGATTTAGAAGAATTCTCAGATGAAATTGATAGCTGGATTATCGATGAGCTTAAAGCTATTGGTTTAGATACAGCAAAAAGCGTTTTAGCTCTTACAATTGATGAATTGGTGAAACGTACGGACTTAGAAGAAGAGACCATCAAAGAGGTGGTTAGTATTTTACAATCTGAGTTCGAATAAACTTAAATTCTTGAATTAATAAGAATAAACGTTACTTTTGTAAATAATTAGAAAATAAGAGGATATTAAATGTCAGACGACAAAATGATAATTTTATTTAAAGCAGCTAAAGAGCTTAATGTAGGAATTGCTACTGCGGTAGAATTTCTCTCTAAGAAGGGCTTTGCTGTGGAAAATAAACCCACTACGAAACTCTCTAAAGAAATGTACGATACATTACTAAAAGAGTTTCAAGGTGATAAAATTGTAAAAGAAGAAGCTAACCAAATTGTAATCGGTAAGATTCGTCGTGATGAACCTGAGGCTCCTGAGAAGGCCCCTGAGGAACCAAAGAAAAAACAGGATTTTGAGAATGAAGGAGTTCTGATTAAGAACTTAAATCAATTTACAGCTCCTGTTGAAAAAGCTAAGGAAGAGGCTGCGCCTGCTCCTGAAGTGAAGAAAGAAACTCCTGCTGCTCAGGAGAAGCCTGAAGAGCCTGCCTTACCTGGAGTTAAAGTGGTTGGAAAAATCAATTTAAATGATTTATCAGGAAAAGGAAAATCGGTTAAGAAGGAAGAGAAAGAAGAAAAAGTAGAGCCTGTTGCGGCTAGCCCGGTAGAAACACCAGAGCCTGTTGAGAAGCCCGTTGAAAAAGTGGTGGAGAAACCGGTTTTGGAAGAAAAACCTGTGGTAAAAGCAGAGGAAGTTAAAAAGCCAGTTGAAGCGGTTAAACCAGTGGAGACACCAGTTAATCCAGCGGCAGTGAAGAAGGAGGAAACTCCGGCTCCTGCTCCAGATTCTGAAGTAATTAAGGGTCGTTCAGCGAGATTATCAGGTCCAAACATTGTTGGCAAGATTACTTTGCCGACTACGCCGGATCGTAGAAATCAACCTGTGGCTTCATCTACTGGTGATAATGACGCAAAGCGTAAGCGTAAGCGTAAAAAGACTTCTGGTGCGCCAGGTGGTGCTCCAAATGCTCAGGCGGGCGGTGCAAATAATCCTGCGGGTAATCAAGCGCCAAGAACGCCAGGTGCTAGAAATGACTTTAGAGGTGGTCCAAATGCTGGGCCAAATCGTGGTAATCATAGAAATAATCGTCCTGGACAGCCAACTACTCCTAAAGAGGAACCAACTGAAAAGGAAATCCAAGATCAAATTAAAGCGACACTTGCTCGTTTAAGTGGAGCAGGTAAGTCGGGTAAATTTGCTCAACGTGCTAAATTGCGTCGTCAAAAAAGAGATGATATTGCAAGTACAGCAGAAGAATTGGCATTAGAAGAGCAATTACAATCTAAGGTTTTAAAAGTAACCGAGTTTGTAACGGCTAATGAATTAGCTAATATGATGGATGTTCCAGTAACGAAAATTATTGGAACATGTATGAGCTTAGGTATCTTCGTTTCTATCAATCAACGTTTGGATGCAGAGACCTTAACTATTGTGGCTGATGAATTTGGTTACGAAGTTCAGTTTATTAAGGCGGACGAAGAAGCAGAAACCTTATTTGAGGAAGAGGATGATCCGGAAAGCTTAGAGCCTAGAGTACCTGTAGTAACTATTATGGGTCACGTGGATCATGGTAAAACCTCTTTACTAGATTATATTCGTAAAGCAAATGTAGTAGCTGGTGAGGCTGGAGGTATTACGCAGCACATTGGTGCTTATAAAGTAACGACGGCACAGGGTAAGCAAATTACATTTTTAGATACACCTGGTCACGAAGCCTTTACGGCTATGCGTGCTCGTGGTGCTAAAGTTGCTGATATTGCTATTATCGTAATTGCTGCGGATGATGCGGTGATGCCTCAAACTAAAGAAGCGATTAACCACGCACAAGCTGCTGGAGTTCCTTTGGTTTTTGCATTTACTAAAATTGATAAACCAGGCGCAAACTCTGATCGTATTAGAGAGCAATTATCTACGATGAATATTTTAGTAGAGGATTGGGGTGGTAAATATCAATCACAAGAAATTTCAAGTAAGTCAGGCTTAAATGTAGATTTACTTTTAGATAAAGTTTTATTAGAAGCGGAATTATTAGAGTTAAAAGCTAATCCAAATAAACGTGCTGTAGGTACTGTTATTGAGGCTACTTTAGATAAAGGTCGTGGTATTGTGACTACGGTATTAGTTCAAGCGGGAACTTTACGTGTAGGAGACCCAATTTTAGCGGGATCTTATAGTGGTAAAGTGAAAGCCTTAACTAATGAGCGTGGAGTGAAAGTTTCTGAAGCTGGACCATCGGTTCCTGTTCAGGTATTAGGTATGCAAGGTGCGCCTACCGCTGGAGATCGTTTCAATGCGATGGAATCTGAGGTTGAAGCGAGAGAGATTGCAAACAAACGTTTACAGTTAATGCGTGAACAAGGTTTGAGAACGCAAAAACACATCACGCTTGATGAAATTGGACGTCGTTTGGCTATAGGTAACTTTAAAGAGTTAAACCTTATTGTAAAAGGCGACGTGGATGGTTCTATTGAGGCATTATCTGACTCTTTATTAAAACTATCAACAGAAGAGATCCAAGTTAATGTAATTAGCAAGGCCGTTGGTCAAATTTCTGAGTCAGATGTTTTATTAGCCTCTGCTTCTGATGCGATTATCATTGGTTTCCAAGTTAGACCTTCATCTGGCGCGCGTAAATTAGCAGAGCAAGAGCAAATTGATATTCGTTTATATTCTATTATTTACGATGCGATCAATGAAATTAAGGCCGCTATGGAAGGTATGTTGGCACCTGAATTCGAAGAGAAAATTGTAGCTAACGTAGAAATCCGAGAAACCTTCAAAATTACTAAAATTGGAACGATTGCAGGGTGTATGGTACTAGATGGTAAAATATCTAGAAATTCTAAAGTCCGTTTAGTAAGAGATGGTGTTGTTATCTATACTGGTGAATTAGCTTCTTTAAAACGTTATAAAGACGATGTAAAAGAAGTTTCTAAAGGATACGAGTGTGGTTTAAATATTCAAAACTTTAACAACATTGAAGTTGGGGATATCGTTGAAGCTTACGAACAAGTAGAAGTTAAACGTAAGCTGTAAAATTGTAATCAGTCTTAGAATATAAATTAAAAATGCGACTCAAGGGTCGCATTTTTTATGTTCAAAATTTTATGTTAATCGCTGAATTGCTGTAAATCGATTAGCTTTTTGTATAAGCCATTTTTACGCATCAAATCTTGATGATTGCCTTGTTCTACAATTTCTCCTTTTTCTAGAACTAAGATCATATCGGCATGTTGAATGGTACTTAATCGGTGTGCGATGATAATCGATGTTCTATTTTGCATTAAATTGTTTAATGCTTCTTGAACTATCTTTTCTGAACTGGTGTCTAAGGCAGATGTAGCTTCATCTAAGAGCATAATAGATGGATTGTGTAATACAGCTCTGGCAATACAGATTCTTTGCTTTTGACCGCCGGAAAGTTTATTACCTCGATCTCCTACATTGGTTTGATAACCATGCTCTGTTTCTAATATAAATTCATGAGCGTTGGCTATTTTGGCTGCATTTTGAACTTCCTCTAAGCTAGCTTCAGGTTTTCCAAAGGCTATATTATTGAAAATAGTATCGTTAAATAAAATGCTTTCTTGATTAACTATGCCCATTTGGTTTCTTAGACTTTCCATTTCAATATCTTTATAGGCGATATTGTCGAAAGTAATTTCTCCTTCCATTGGATCATGAAACCTAGGGATTAAATCCATTATTGTGCTTTTTCCTCCGCCAGAAGGACCAACTAAAGCTAAGGTTTGACCTTTTTTGATGCTAAAGTTTAAGTGTTTTAGGATACTTTGATCGCCATATCTAAAACTTACATTTTTGAATTCGATTTGATCTTTAAAATCACTCACTTTTTTAGCTTGAGGAGCATTAACAATAGCAGGATTTGTATCGATTAAATCTAATACACGTTCTCCTGCGGCTATACCAGTGTGTATAGCGCTAAAAGAGTCTGTTAAGGCCTTAGCTGGACGCATAATTTGCGAGAAAATAGCAATGTAAGCTATGAATTGACTAGTCGTTAGGGCACCTGGTTCATTACTTAGAATTAGATTACCACCGTACCATACAATGATAGCCACCATGGTAACACCTAAAAATTCGGAAACAGGCGAGCCTAGTTGTTGTCTGCGAACCATTTTTCTATTCATATTTGAATAAAAGGTATTCTCCGTATTAAATTTTTCTTTAGTGATTTCGCTATGATTAAAGGCTTTTATAATTTTTATTCCGCCAAGGGATTCATCCAAAAAGCTGATCATTTTGGCAAATGATTCATGTGTGGCTGTGGCTTGTCTTTTTAAATTTTTGACAATTCTAGCTATAAAAAAACCAGATACAGGAATTACCAATAAGGAGAACAAAGTTAATTTAACCGAGATCATCAATAGTATAATGATATAAAAAATTAGGGTTAGTGGCTCTTTGAAGACCACTTGAAGGGTATTGGTTACGGTAAACTGAACGACTTGTACATCGGAAGATATTTTAGACATGATATCTCCTTTTCTTTCATTATTGAAAAAGCCTAAATGAAGATCCATGACATTATTAAACACTTTTTTACGCATATTTAATAAGGTATGTACGCGCAAATCTTCCATGATTCTTTGAGATAGATAGCGAAATAAATTGGCTAGAAACACAGAGCCTACGATAATTAAACAAACGTAGGTTAATGTTTTTTGGGCACCATAGTTTGCTTTGGAATAAACCACAAAGTTTTTCATTTGTCCTACCAAATTAAAAGTAGAGATAGCCTTATCGCTGATGATTTTTTGCTGATTCACATCTTGTGGCAGCAAAGTATCAAATAAGGGCATTAATAAAGTAAGGTTTAAGGTGCCAAAGAATACGGCAAGTATAGTGACAATTACATAGGGAATAGCAAATTTTTCAATGGGTTTTGCGAAGCCTAATAAGCGCAAATAAGTTTTCATTTATATAGCTTTTTAATGTGTCAAAGTTACTGTTTTTTATTAGGTTTCTTTCTTGTTAAAAAAATGGCTTATTTTGTAGCTTATGCAAAGTCATTCTATTTCGGCGTCTTTGATTGAAGGACTAGTTTCTGGGGATTTTAAATCCATTGCTCGTGCTTTAACTTTAGTTGAAAATGGATTGCCACAAGGGAATATCCTATTGCGATCTTTACATTGGAATCGTAAAGTTCCTGTAATCGGTATTACTGGCCCTCCTGGGGCAGGAAAAAGTACTTTAGTTAGTGCTTTGGTACAGCAACTAGCCACACAAGGCAGGCGAGTGGCCGTTTTGGCAGTGGACCCAACTTCACCTTTTAATTTTGGTTCTTTGTTGGGCGATCGTATTCGAATGGCAGAGCTTTTTACCTTGCCAAATGTGTTTATTCGTTCTATTGCAACAAGAGGGGCGCTTGGCGGGGTGTCTGGAAAGACCTTAGAAATGATTGATGTGTTGCGAGCCGCACCTTTTGATTTGATTATAGTGGAGACGGTGGGCGTTGGACAGTCGGAAGTTGAAATAGCTGGATTGGCAGATAAAACTATCGTGGTTTTAGTTCCTGAGGCAGGAGATGAAATACAAAATATCAAATCGGGTTTAATGGAGATTGCACAGGCTTTTATTGTCAATAAAGCCGATCGTGAAGGAGCAGAAACATTTGCCAATGGCTTGTATAAATGGCTCCATCAGATGGGTCAAAATATCCCCATTTTTAAAACGGTTGCTTCTAAATCTAAGGGCCTACAAACCGTATTGGACTGGATTTTATCAGAGGATGAAATAGAGAATTGGAGAAAGCGCTTTTTGTTGAGTGAAAAAGCTTATCGTTTAATTCAGCATAAGCGTATGCAAAATGTGGATAGAAAGCGATTAAGCCAGGAAATTGAACAAGCTTTACAGTATCCTGATTTTAATATGTATAGCTTTATTGATAAATATACTGTCTAGTTTGTCTGTTTTTCTGTACGCTAATTCTCCTTTAATCAATTTTTATTAGTTAACTTTATCTTTGGAACAGAGTTTGTACTGTATTTTGGGATTTTAAAAATATTGTTTAGTTTTGTTCAACAAAAAAATTTACAATTATTGTTTGTTTAACCTTTAAAAAGAAAATTATGAATTATTCTACTTTAAAAAAAGGTGTTGTAGCCTCTTTAGTAGCATTAATGGGAGCGACATCTCTTGTAAGTGCACAGGAGACTCCAACTCCATCTTCTTCAGCTAAAGTTTTTGGTGGAAGAGCTCAATACAGAACTTGGAACTTAGGTGTTCATGCAGGTATTACTTCTCCTATCGTATTATTAGGTGGAAGGAATGATTTTTCTAATTGGGATGTAAATTTAGGTTATGGCTTATCTTTACGTAAGCAATTAGGTCACGCTTTTGGTTTAGAAGCTAATTTAATGCGTGGTAAAATTTCTGGTAATAATGATGATGTAACTGGTGGTGCTCAATATGGTGTAAGAAGTTTCGAAACAGACTTCGGTTATGCAGCTGACATCCGTGGTGTTATTAACGTAGCTACAGTTGACTTTTTACGTCGTGAGAATGCAGTTAACTTCGTTTTACATGCTGGTTACGGTTTATTAGCTTACCAACCAACTACAGTTACAGCTACTGGAACAGTTAATGAGCAAAAACCATTAAACGGAGATAAATATTATAAAGGTGCTTATATTCCTGTAGGTGCTGGTGTTAAATTTAAAGTGTCTGACAATGTGTCATTCAACTTAAATTATACCATGAATTTTGTTGACGATGTTAACGTAAATGGTGTAGTTAACACTTTAGCTAATCCTAACTTTGATAAATACTCTTATTTATCAGCTGGTTTAGAGTTCTCTTTAGGAAATAAAGCAAAACCTAATTTAGACTGGGTTAACCCATTAGCATTAATGTATGATGAGTTAAAAGATGCTTCATTACGTCAAGAATTAGAGGCTTTAAAAAATCGTGTAGCTAACGTTGAGAAATCAATCGAAGATTTGAAAAAAGATTCTGATGGTGACGGTGTTGCTGATCAATTTGACAAATGCCCTGGCACTCCAGCTGGTACTAAAGTTGATGGTTCAGGTTGTCCACTTCCAGTTCCTGCTCCAGTAGTTGCTGAAGCACCAGCTGTAACTGGATGGGAGCCAATTCAATTTGAATTCAATAGCTCTGTGTTAAAAACTGAAGCTTATCCAATCTTAGATAAATTATCAGCTAACTTACGTGAAAACGGAGGTAAAGTTACTGCTAATGGTCACGCTTCAAGTGAAGGTACTGCAGCTTACAACATGAAACTATCTAAAGATAGAGCAAACTCAGTAAAAACTTACTTAGTAAACTCTGGTGTAAGCAGTTCTCAAGTTGCTGTTAAAGGTCACGGAGAAACTCAACCAATTGCTTCTAATGATACTGAAGAAGGACGTATTAAAAATCGTCGTGTTGAGGCAACTAGAAACTAATATTTTAATTTAAAATAGGAAAAATCCCGGCATAGCTTGTCGGGATTTTTTTTTAATTTTACTCCAACAATTATAATGATTCCCATGAAAAATATTATTCAAACAAGTGCAGCACCTGCTCCAATTGGTCCTTATTCACAGGCGGTTGAAGTAAATGGTTTTTTATATGTTTCAGGACAAATAGCGATTATTCCAGAGAGCAATGAATTGAATATGGCTTCTATTGCTGATGAAACTCATCAAGTGTTGAGAAATCTAAGGGCGATTTTACACGAAGCAGATTATCAATTTGAACATGTGCTTAAAACGACTATATTTTTAACGGACATGGCTTTGTTTGCTGAGGTTAATGAGATTTATGGCAGTTATTTTTTAGATAATTTTCCAGCTCGTGAAACAGTTGCCGTTAAAGGCTTACCTAAAGGAGTGAATGTGGAGATTTCTGTGGTTGCTTATAAAGAGGATTAGTTTTTGA
Source organism: uncultured Pedobacter sp. (assembly GCA_964592575.1). GTDB lineage: Bacteria > Bacteroidota > Bacteroidia > Sphingobacteriales > Sphingobacteriaceae > Pedobacter. Next base: position 122,002 of record CAZQFF010000002.1, on the reverse strand, counting down.
AAAATCAAGTAAAGTACCTTTTAGCCGCCTTTTTATCGGTCGCTATTTGGGGTTTTTTTTCCATTCCATTAAGGCATTTAAATGCCTATCCTTCTGAGGAGATACTTTATTATAGAATATTTGTTTCGCTAGGTTTAATTTGGTTAAGTATTCTAATTTTTAGGAGAAAGGCTTTTTTAGCAGATCTAAGTCATTTAAAGAGCTTGTCTAAGCTTCATAGGCGTTCCTTGTTTTTTAAATTGATTCTAGCCTCTGTTTTGTTAACCCTAAACTGGTATACCTTTATTTTTGCGGTTAATCATGTGAGTTTGAAATCAGCGGCTTTTGCTTATATGGTTTGCCCTTTGATAACGGCTTTTGGGGGTTATATAATTCTAAAGGAACATTTGGCAAGGTTGCAATTGGTTGCACTTGGCTTAGCATTTTTAAGTATTATTTGGTTGGGAACTGGCTCATTGATTGATGTAATGTGGTCGATTATTATAGCTACGTTGTATGCCTTCTATTTAATTTTACAGAAGAAAATTGAAGGCTTGGACAAGTTTAATGTGTTGGCTTTTCAAATTTCTATTGCTGTTTTTTTAATGCTTCCATTTTATCTCCATGCACATGGGCCTTTGCCACAAACGCTTGATTTTTGGTCGAGCATTATATTAATAGCTGTTGTCTTTACAATTGTTCCTTTATTTTTGAGTTTATACGCCTTGGTGGGCATACCCTCTTCAACCTTGGGTATTATTATCTATCTCAATCCAATTATTGCGTTTACCGTTGCAATTTTTTATTTTGGGGAAGAGATTAATATATTTCAGTTAATCGCTTATTCCTTTTTACTTTTTGCCGTTATATTGTTTAACTGGAATTTAATTAAGGAGAACCTGAATCTAAATATTAATAAGAAATCAATTGCTAACGAATAATCTTGAACAGTCTCTGGTTTATTTAAAAGGTGTTGGACCTAAGCGGGCTGAGCTTTTGAAGAAGGAGCTTGGTTTAGAGACTTATGGGCAATTATTAACGCATTTCCCTTTTCGTTATATTGATAGAACTAGATTTTATAAGATTGCGGAATTAAAAGAAGACGTCGCTTTAGTTCAAGTTATTGGTCGAGTTTTATCTAAAGAGCTTATTGGCGAGAAACAGAAAAAGCGATTAGTCATTAAATTTGGGGATGATACAGGGGTGATGGAACTCATTTGGTTTCAAGCAATACAATGGGTTTCTGATCATGTTCAGGTGGGCAAGGTTTATATCGCTTTTGGTAAACCAAATTTGTTCCAACATAGTTATTCTATTTCTCACCCTGATATGGAGAATTATCCCCGTGTAGGAGGATTAGTTGGAAATGCCAGTTTGCAACCAGTTTATTCTTCAACAGAGAAGCTTAAAAAAGCATTTTTAGACAGTAAGGGTTTGCTTAAGCTCATTCAAAGTGTGCTGGAGCTACATGCGCATGAAATTTTGGAAACTTTACCGGGGTCGATACTAGATAAGTATAAACTTTGTAACCGTAAGGAAGCTCTAAAAGCTATACATTTCCCTAAAACTTTGGAGGCTTTGCAGCAGGCTCAAAGACGATTAAAGTTTGAAGAGCTTTTTTTTATTCAGCTGGAGATGTGGCATCAAAAGTTGACTAGGGAAAAGAAGTATAAAGGTTTAATTTTTGATAAGGTTGGTTCTGTTCTGCATAGGTTTTATGGAGAGATGTTGCCATTTGCTTTAACTGAAGCTCAAAAAAGAGTTATTAAGGAGATTAGAATCGACACCCAAAGAGGCGTTCAGATGAATCGTTTGGTGCAAGGGGATGTAGGCTCTGGAAAAACAATAGTAGCTTTAATGAGTATGCTTTTGGCTGTCGATAATAATTGTCAAGCCTGTATGATGGCGCCTACGGAAATTCTAGCGCAACAACATTATCAATCCATCGTGAGTTTGATTAAGGATGATTTAGTTAAGGTTGAGATATTAACAGGGAATACGAAGAAAAAAGATAGAGAAAGAATTTTGAGGGAATTGGAGGAAGGTTCAATTAACATTTTAATTGGAACGCATGCTTTGATTGAAGATCGGGTTAAATTTGCTCAATTAGGATTAGTTGTTATTGATGAGCAACATCGTTTTGGAGTGGAGCAAAGAGCAAAGCTATGGCAAAAAAATACGATTCCCCCGCATGTTTTAGTGATGACAGCTACACCTATTCCAAGGACATTGGCCATGACTTTATATGGGGATTTAGATGTTTCTGTTATTGATGAATTGCCAGCTGGTAGAAAGCCAATTGAAACTAAGCATTTATTAGAGGGACAGCGTTTGAGATTGTTTGGTTTTATGCGACAAGAGATAGCTAAGGGGCGACAGGTTTATGTCGTTTATCCTTTAATTTCTGAAAGTGAGAAGCTGGATCTTTTGAATTTGGAGGCTGGTATTGAACAGTTGCGCTATCATTTTCCATTGCCTGATTATCAAATTAGTATTGTGCATGGGAAGATGAAGAATCAGGATAAGAATTTTGAGATGGATCTTTTTATAAAAGGTAAAACTCAAATTATGGTGGCTACTACAGTTATTGAAGTAGGCGTAAATGTGCCTAATGCTTCGGTGATGGTTATTGAAAATGCAGAGAGATTCGGTTTATCTCAACTGCATCAATTAAGAGGCAGAGTTGGTCGAGGTGCTGAGCAGTCCTATTGCCTATTAATGTCAAAAGAGAAATTGAATCCTGTATCTAAGCAAAGGTTAAACACGATGGTAAATTCTAATAATGGATTTGAGATCGCTGAAATTGATTTGCAATTACGAGGGCCAGGAGATATCAGCGGAACGCAGCAAAGTGGTGTTATGGAGTTAAAAATGGCTAATTTAGCGACAGATCAAACTATCCTTCAAGAAGCTCGAAAAACAGTAATTGAGTTGTTCGAAAAAGACCCTGATTTAGTAAATCCAGAAAATGCTAAGCTTAAATATTACTTAAATAAAAAAGCCCGCATAATTGCTTATGATAAAATTTCTTAAGGACTAATCTTCATCACTTCCAGGAATAGATCCTGCTCCTGAGTAAGCTCCTTTTCTAATAATAGGCATTTTTAAATATTTATAGAGCTCGTCTAATTGCATCAAACTGCCATTAGTAAGATTGCCGAGAAATATTAATACAATATCCTTGTCGAGATTTCTTATGTAGATGTGTCTAAATCCATGCCACCATCCGGTATGATAAACCACTTTATCTACTTTTTCTCCTTCAAATATTCTCCATCCATAACCATAATTGAAATGTCCTTTTACAGGTTTGTTTCGGCCAACAAATGCGGAATCTAGGCTTTTTTGGCTGAGTAAACGGCCATTTTTTAAATACTTGTCATATAGCAAAAGATCGTGCATGGTGCTATATATACCCTTATCTCCTACAGGGCCATCTAGAAAGTTTTGTACAACGGAATAACGCCAAGTGCGGTCGTGCCCAACGACATCTACTGGTATTCTAGGATATTCTACAGTAGAATATACATGCGTATTTTTCATGCCGGCTGGTTTGAATATCTTCTCTTTCATGTAGTTGGCATAACTCATGCCACTTACTTTTTCAATAATGGCACCCAATACCATGTAATTTGAATTGTTATAATGGAATTGTTTGTCTGGTTTCATGTATCGATTGGGCTTGAGTTCGGTGAGGATTTGCATCACTTCTTGGTTGCTCACTCCCTTTTTCATATCTCGCTTTTCTTTACGCCATATATCGTCAATGAAATAAACATAATTCATTAAACCGCTTCGATGTGTTAACAGTAATTCAATGCTGATGCCTGGATATGGAAATTTAGGATAGAATTTTTGAACACTATCGCTAAGTTTTATTTTTCCCTCTTCTACCAATTGCATGATGGCTACTCCCGTGAAAGTTTTGGTTATCGAAGCTAATTCAAACTTTGAATTTACTTTTAAACTATCACGGTGTAAGTAGTCGGCCCAGCCTAAGGTGTTCTGATAAATGATTTTGCCTTTTTTTGCGATTAATACATTTCCATTAAAGCCCTTCTTTTTATGTAGATTTTGCATGAAATTAGCTATCCATGGATCCGCCTTCTTAGGGTCATATCTTAGCATAAGCGAGTCGGCTTGATCATCTTCTGGGACCCTAATCTTTTTATTAGCCTCCATTTTTTTAGCTTTTTCTTCCGCAGAAGAACAAGAAATTAATTGGATGGAAAGTAAAATTAAAAAGCAGGTGAAGATAATTCTAGTCATGAGCTTGCATTTCTTGGTAAAACGCGCAAAATAAGCATACTAATTATTTTATGGTAAAAAGAGTTTTAAACATTTTAAAGTTCATGTTTGGAAGTGGAGTTTCGGACTAAAATGGTTAAATTTGAAGAAAAATTAAATTTAGCAACATGAGTTTTAGAATAGAGCACGATACTATGGGCGAGGTACAAGTACCTGCTGATAAATATTGGGGCGCACAAACCGAGCGTTCAAGAAATAATTTTAAAATTGGTCCTGAAGGATCTATGCCTAAGGAGATAATTCATGCTTTTGGTTATTTGAAAAAAGCAGCTGCTTTAACCAATCAGGAGTTAGGGGTGTTATCGTTGGATAAAGCAAATTTAATTGCTGCTGCCTGCGATGAAATTATTGCGGGTAAATTAGATGATCAGTTCCCTTTGGTTATTTGGCAAACGGGTTCGGGTACACAAAGCAATATGAATAGTAATGAGGTGATTGCCAATCGCGCTCATGTAATGCAGGGAGGTTCATTAAATGATGATAAAAAGGTTTTACATCCTAATGATGACGTAAACAAGTCACAATCTTCCAACGATACTTTTCCAACAGCGATGCATATTGCTGCTTATAAATTGACCATAGAAAATACGATTCCAGGTTTAGAGAAGTTGAGAAATACCTTAGCGCAAAAGGTGAAGGAATTCTCCAATATCACTAAAACTGGAAGAACTCACTTTATGGATGCTACTCCTTTGACCTTAGGTCAGGAATTTTCAGGTTATGTTCAACAAATAGATAATAGCATCAGAGCGATTAAAAATGCTTTAGTGATGGTAGCTGAACTTGCTTTAGGAGGAACAGCTGTAGGAACGGGTTTAAACACCCCTAAGGGTTATGATGTTTTAGTGGCTAAAAAAATTGCAGAACTTACTGGTTTACCTTTTGTTACTGCTCCTAATAAATTTGAAGCATTAGCTGCTCACGATGCAATGGTGGAGCTTTCAGGCGCTTTAAAACGTGCGGCTGTGGCTTTGATGAAAGTGGCGAACGATATTAGAATGTTGAGTTCAGGTCCTCGTTGTGGAATAGGTGAAATTATCATCCCAGATAATGAGCCTGGTTCTTCAATTATGCCTGGAAAGGTTAATCCAACACAACCTGAAGCGTTGACTATGGTTTGTGCTCAAGTGATGGGAAATGATGTGGCGGTTTCTATTGGAGGGGCTACAGGTCATTTTGAATTAAATGTATTTAAACCTGTAATAGCTTATAATGTTTTACAATCGGCTCGTTTAATTGGAGATGCTTGCGTGTCCTTCAATGATAAATGTGCTGTAGGTATTGAGGCGAATGAGCCAGAGATTAAGAAACATTTACAAAACTCTTTAATGTTGGTTACGGCTTTGAATCCGCATGTAGGTTATGAAAATGCAGCTAAAATTGCTAAAAAAGCTCATAAAGAAAATAAAACTTTAAAAGAGGCAGCCATAGAATTGGGCTTATTGACCAGTGAGCAATTTGACCAATGGGTAAAACCAGAAGATATGGTAGGGTCATTAAAATAGCAATGAAGCACAAAAAATTATTTAATTTGGTGGCCCTTTTAGCTGTATTGTCTATTCTGTGGGGCTGTAGTCGTTTACCCAATGTACAAGATGAAGGGGATCCTCTTTTTCAAGGTGTATGGGTGCAGGATTTATCTGCAGACACTTCGGGTCGACTTAGTTATACTAGTCACCAAATTAAATTTACTTGTGATTCTTTTTATTTGAGCTTAGTCACTTATTCTAAGGTGAATTATTATGAGGAGGTTTGCTTTAATAATGGTGTTTGGAAAGAGTACGCAAAAGGAACCTACAAGTTTAGTGGTGACACGTTAAGCTTATCGGGTGTGTTTACTAAAGCTAATTTCAAACAAAAAATATCTGGCTGTTATCGTAATGGTCGTTATTTTCATCAATTCTTAGTGCAGAAAAAAAGTGATTCTACTTTAGCATTTAATGGAATTCAAGAAAAGTCACAATTTGTTATTAATAAAAAGGATCATATAGATTGTGTTCCTCAACCTTTGTAAATATGGAAATTAAGAAATTAAAAGTTTTAGTCTTACTCCTTGCTTTCAGTTATTTACCTTTTAATGCCTTTTCTTGGGGTATGTTAGGACATCGAATTACCGGAGAAATCGCAGACCAATATTTGAGTAAAAAAGCGCGTAAAGCTATTCAAGAGATATTAGGAAATGAAACTGTGGCGATGAGTTCAAATTGGGCTGATTTTATTAAGTCAGACAAAAATTATGATTATTTGAGCCCTTGGCACTATGTGAATTTACCAGAAAATTTAACTCGAACTGATTTAAATAATTTCTTAAGTCATGAAAAGGGAGATAATATCTATAATAAAATTCAAGAAATGATTGTTTTCTTGAAGACGGAAAAAGTGGACTTGGAGAAGCGTAAACTGGCCTTAAGAATGTTAATTCATTTATTGGGTGATTTGCATCAACCTATGCATACAGCTAGAAAAGAAGATTTAGGGGGCAATCGTGTAAATTTATTCTGGTTTGGCGAAAAAACTAATCTACACCGTGTGTGGGATGAACACTTGATCGAGTTTCAGCAGTTAAGTTATACGGAGTATACTAAAGCGATTAATTTTCCCACTGTACAACAATTTGTTAATTGGCAAAATGCTTCGATTGAGGATATGGTATTTGACTCCTATGAAATCGTAAATAAAATTTATATCGGGGTGAAGCCTGATGAAAGATTGTCTTTTAGATATAATTTTGATTGGGTTTCTACTTTGAATGAGCAATTATTAAAAGGTGGTGTGCGTTTGGCAAAAGTGCTAAATGACACGTTTAAATAGTATTTGAAAAATGGCTAATCCATTGGAATCTTTAAAGCTATTTTTTGTTTTGTTGGGTGCTCTTCCTAAAGGAAGGCGTATTGAACAACATGATGTTTTCTTTGGAGTAGCGGGTAATATAAAAGATTTAATTCCAGAAATGGAAGAGTTTTGGCCTGAGGCTGTGGGTAAGTTACATTTAGATGCTTATCGAGAAGTTAATCAAGTTGGAAATTATAGCGTAAGAGTTTTCCCAAGATCGGAAAAGTTAACTTCGGATTATCGCTTATTCTTTATCAATTTAGGGGGGTATAAGCCAGGTGAATTTGAAGAATATCATTATAAATGTTTAATGGTGGCTAAATCTAAAGCGGAAGCGATTAAAGAAGCTAAAGAAACTGCATTTTATAAGCATACGGGCTTTGAAGGAGCAGTTTCTCACATTGATGATAAATATGGAATTGATGTAGATGATGTGTTTGAAATTGAAGATGTGCTCTCTCCTCAGATTTTAGAAAAATATCAATTGTTCCTGGAATATAATCCTGCTCATACTAATGATGAAATGCATATTGGTTACTTTAAACTGGACAAGCTTTAGTGATAATTGCTTTAAATTAAACCTTTTGAAGATTTCAAGGTCTAAATTTCTCCGGAGTTTAGGCCTTTTTTATTGTATATTTGATTTATGTATAGATTCATTTGCCTATGTTTTTTTCTTTCTCTTAGTTGGGATGGCTTTACTCAAGCGCCTCATGTAGGGACTGGAGAGCAGTCTTATGGTCATGCAATTAATATCAATCTTCCGAACGCCGAATTAAGTGATGGGGATTTTTACTTTGCCGATGCTGATAAAAATGAAAAGCGAGGAGAGTTAAATGAAGCTTTGGTTTTATTTGGGAAAGCAGCATTTGAGTACAATAGTGCTAAAATGAGAGTGAAATATGCTAACTCCTTATTGCGTTTAAGTAATGTTCATTATCAGCTAAATCATTTTGCTGAGGCAGAAAAAATGGTGCTAAATTTAGCTTTAAAAACCTTTTCTAAACTAGGTAATCGCGTAGGGCAAATGCAGTCCTATGGTCAACTTGGGAAAATTTATACGGCTTCTAATAAGTATACACAGGCGATGTGGTTTTTTACGCAGCAGGGTATTTTAGCGGAGCAACTCAGACATCAAAACGCAAGAATAGAATCTATTTTAGGTATCGCACAGGTAAAGATCAAAAAGAAAGAATATAGTTTAGCACTAAAGGATTTAAAAAGGGCCGAAACTTTAGCAACATCTTATAAGAATACTCGATTCAATCAGCAAATTCAACAACAAAGGGCTTATATCCTTACTAAGCAAAACGTTAAGGCAAATAGTTCTAAATAATTTGTTATTTTAGTTTATAGAAAATACCCATAAGTGGGTATAGGCATGTACCCTTAGACCGGTAATTTTGACCTAAACCATAAACTAAATGAAAATTATTTGGCTTAGCTGCTTATTGTTAATATGCGCTTTTAATAGTTTTGCTCAATCTTCAAAGTTAACGGATAGTTTAATTTTACTTGCGGAGCAAAGCCAAGATGAAAAGCAAAAGCTCAAAATCTATGGGGACTTAAGTTGGCAATTTAGTACGCGAAATTATGATAAAGCTGTCCATTATGGCAACTTGGCATTGAGTCTGGCCGAAAAGTTAAAAGATTCTTCCGCTATTGCTTTAGCGTATAGCGATCTAGGTAATGCCAATTTGAGAGTTAATAATCTAAAAGAAGCTTTAGACTTTCATTTGAGAGCCTTGTCTTTAAGAGAGAGTTTAGGGCTTAAAGCTCAAGCTGCTGGCTCAATTTCTAATATTTCCATTATTTATAAGCAAATGGGCAATTTTAAGGATGCTCTTGTTTATATGCATAAATCACTTAAAATTTATGAGAATGCTAAAGACGAAAATAAACAAGCTATAGTTTTAGCAAACATTGGAAACGTTTATATGGCCTACCAAAAGTATGAAGAGGCCAAGGAAAGTTATGAGAAAGCGATTGGGATAGCCACTAAGTCAAATCAAAAAGAAGTTTTGGCTTTAGCTTATTCTGGGATGTTTAATTATTATTTTAGAAAAAGTGAATTTAAAAGGTCTTTGGAATATGTTTTTAAAGCTCAAGAGTACTTAGCCGCTTTAAATCAAAAAAGTGAGTTAGCTTCTATCAATAATAATCTAGGCAGGGTTTTTCATATTATGAAGGATTATGATAAGGCCTTGAATTATTATAATCAGTCGCTGAAAACCAGATTGGAAATGCAAGACCAAATTGGCATTGGGAGCTGTTATAAAAATATGGCGGAGACCTATTTAGAGTTAAAAGACAATGTTAAGGCCAGATTCTATTTAGAAAAGAGTATTGCCATTTTTAGAACAGAAGGGGCAAAGGAATACTTGAGAGAAGCATTATTTACTTTAGCTAAGGTTAATGAGGTGGAGAAGGATTATCAGACGGCTTTGGATTTATACAAAGTTAGTAATGAATTAAAGGATAGTATTTATAGCAAAGAGGCTAGGGCTAAAATTAATGAGCTGGAAATTGCTTATCAAACCGAAAAGAAGGCGCAACAAATTGTTCAATTAAATCAAGAGAACAGTATTCATAAGTTGCAAGTCCAAAATAGGAATATATTGCTCATTGTAGCTGCTGGACTTTTTTTGGTTGCTATGGTGGTTTCTTATTTATTGTTCAAATCTTATCGCTTGAAGCAAGAAGCTAAATCTCAAGAGGCTCTGTTTTTACAACAGGAGCAAGCAACAGTTAGTGTTTTAAAGGCGGAAGAAAATGAAAGAAAGCGTATTGCAAGAGATTTGCATGATGGCATTGGACAATTGTTTTCAGCCGTTAAAATGAATTTGTCGGCCATTGAGCAGGGGGTGTCATTTAAATCTGCCCATGACAAAGAATCTTACCAAAAGACGCTTTCTTTAGTGGATGAAAGCTGTCAAGAATTACGCTCGTTATCCCATCAAATGTCTTCTAATAGTTTAGTCCAATTTGGATTAATCCATGCCTTGAAGGAGTTTATTCAGAAGGTTGATTCTAGAAAGTTAAGGATTAACCTAGAGTCTGTAGGATTTGAAGAACGATTAGATTCCAATATTGAGATTGTATTATATAGAATTATTCAAGAAGCTATCAATAATGTAATTAAGCATGCAAATGCGAATACTCTAGACATTCAAATTGTCAAAGAGAAGGATAGTTTGGATTTAATGATCGAAGATAATGGAGTTGGTTTTGATTTTAGCGAGGGGGCTTTTTTAGAAGGCTTAGGCTTGAAAAATTTGAAAAGCAGGGTTGCTTATTTAAAAGGAACTTTAGATTTTTCTTCAAAACCAAATGTTGGGACTTTAATTGCAATTCATATACCACTTTAATTTTATGCAGCTGAATAAACCTATAAACTTATTTATTGTAGATGATCATCAGTTAGTTATTGATGGAATTCACGCTTTACTTCAAGATGAAAGTGGCTATAATATTGTGGGCTCTTCTCATAAGGCTACTGATGTGATAGACAGATTATTTTCCTTAGATGTGGATATTGTAATTACAGACATCAATATGCCAGACATTTCTGGCGTGGAACTCACCAAAATGCTTAGTAGCCGTTATCCTGATATTAAGGTAATAGCTTTATCTATGTTTGGAGATCGACATATTATCAAAGAGATGATTGATGCGGGGATTAGTGGTTATATTCTTAAAAATACAGGTAAGCGCGAGTTGATCGAAGCCCTAGATAAAGTATCAAAGGGTTATAATTTTTATAGTGATGATGTAACAAAGGTTTTGGTGCGTTCGTTTAAGAACGAAGATGATTTAAGTCATCTTACCAATAGAGAAATTGAAATTATTCGATTGATTGAACAGGAAATGAGTAACAAACAAATAGCCGCTGCTTTATTTATAAGTGAACGTACGGTGGAAACCCACCGCAAGAATATTTTCAGAAAAACGGGTACGCAAAGTATAGTCGGTTTATTGAAATACGCTTATGAGCATAAACTCATTTAGTTATGCTTGTAATCTTCTAGAATAATTTACATTTGTGTTTTAAAGGAGTAAAATGGTGTATCTTTTTTGTTTATTTAAAAAATTGGTACCATATTGGATGTATGATTTTTTAGGAAATGGAATTTAAAATATTCAAGGAAATGTTAAGAAGAGTTTTATTAATAACCTTTATTGCGGCAGCATTCGCTTGCAGTGCAAAACCAGTTGAACAAAAGCTGGTTGAAGGTGTTCAAAATATTAAGCCAGACGAGCAACAAAGTTTGGTGGTTAAAGAGGTTGTAGGTTTGATTGAGAACTTTAATTATAAAAAAATTAAGATTAATGACTCTATTTCTTCTATTATATTAGATAGTTATATCAAGTCTTTAGATCCTTCCAAGGTTTACTTTTTGGCCTCTGATATCGCGGAATTTGAACAATATAGATCAACATTAGATGATGCCTTTAGACAAGGGGATTTAAGTGGACCATTTTATATTTTTAATGTTTATTTAAAGCGTTATAATGAAAGGATAAACTATTCTTTATCTCAAATCAATCAGAACTTTGATTTTACTAAAGATGAAATCTACACCTATGATAGAGAGAGTATGCCTTGGATAAATAGCTTATCGGCTTTAGATGAGGCTTGGAAAAGTAGAATTAAATATGAGCTAGTTAATTTAAAATTAGCAAATGCTGATATGGCAAAAAATACAGAGACTTTAAAGAAAAGATATGAAAGTTTAAGATCTCAAGCTTCTAAATTTAATAATCAAGACGTATTTCAAATTGTAATGGATTCCTTTACGGAAGCTATTGATCCGCATACCAACTATTTTAATCCACGTAATGCAGAGGTCTTTACACAAGAAATGTCTAGATCTATAGAAGGAATTGGAGCAACCTTGCAATTGGAAAATGAGGTGACTAAAATTGTTTCCATTGTACCTGGTGGTCCGGCATTCAAAAGCAAGGCGATTAACGCTGGAGATAGAATTATTGCAGTTGCTCAAGGGGAGAATGGCGAATTTGAGGATATTATTGGTTGGAGAATTGATAATGCTGTTTCTAAAATTAAAGGGCCAAAAGGAACAACAGTTAGATTGAAAGTTATTCCTAGTGGTCAAGAATTAACCTCTAAGCCTATTGTTATTTCTTTAGTGAGAGAAAAGGTTATTTTAGAAGAGCAATCGGCTAAGAAACACTTGAAAACTGTAATGTCAGATGGCAAAGCTATGAAAGTTGGCGTAATCAGTTTACCGGCATTTTATGCTGATTTTAAAGCAGCGAGTGCTGGAGATAAAAATTATAAGAGTACAACTAGAGATGTAAGGTTAATTATTGATACCTTAAAAAATATAGATAAGGTTGACGCGATAGTGATGGATTTAAGAGGAAATGGTGGTGGATCCTTAGTTGAAGCTATTGATTTAACAGGTTTGTTTATTGATCAAGGGCCAGTAGTACAAGTTAAGAATGGTAGAAATGAGATTCAAGTGAATGAGGACAAAGATGCAGGTGCAATTTGGACTGGTCCGCTTGGCGTATTGGTAGATAGATTGAGTGCTTCAGCTTCTGAGATTTTTGCGGGTGCTATTCAAGATTATGGTAGAGGAATAGTTATGGGAACGCAGACTTATGGAAAAGGTACCGTGCAATCTTCAATCGATATGAATAGATTATTTGAGCCAAATTTTCTACAAAAGTTATCAGCGGCTATTCGACCTAAGCCAGAAGCGAAGGAAAAGTCTACAATGGTGGTGGATAGAGATGGTATTGTTCAGTTTGGTATTATTAATCTAACGATGGCTAAGTTCTATAGAATTAATGGTAATAGTACGCAGCATAAAGGTGTGATTCCTGATATTAATTTTCCATCGATTTATCCTATGGATAAAATTGGAGAGGATACCCAACCTTCAGCTTTACCTTTTGATATGGTGAAGGCTTCCAATTACACACCTATAAGCGATTTGACTCAAGTGCGTAAAGATTTACTTAAACTTCATCAAGAGCGTATGAAAAAGTCAGTAGACTATGCCGTATTATTGGAGAATATTCAAGAAGGAAAGCGTAGAGATGCTCAAATTTCGGTGACTATAAATGAAACTAAATTGAAAAAGGAGCGTGATAAAGCAGAGGAAATGGCTTTGGCAAATGTAAATAAGGTTAGAGTTGCTCGAGGATTAAAACCTCTAGCTAAAGGTGAGAAAGCGGCAGAGAAGGAGGATATTGATTTTGTACAAGAAGAAAGCTTGAGGATAATGGCTGACTTATTAAAGTATAAATAGTTATGCAGAATCTTTAAATATTCGTGTAAAGTTATAAGGGGCTGTAAGCCCCTTTTTTGTTATCTACAGCAAAGCTGTTGATTATTCTTCTGTGAATGTTTCTTTAGAAGCCTCTAAAATACGACCGCCTTTATAAAAATAACGAGTATAATAAGGTTCGTTTAAGTTACTGATTCGAACGCCACCAGAACTACTAGCATGGGCAAATCGGCTATCTCCTAAATAAACGCCTACGTGAGAAATGCTTTTACTTTTTATTTTAAAGAAAACTAAGTCTCCCTCTTTTAATTCATCTTTTGAAAGCGGATTAGTCATACTAAAGATATCTCTCGAATTTCTTAAGATTGAGGTGTTAAATACTTTTTCGTAAATAGATTTAACGAAAGCGGAGCAATCTATACCTCTTTTGGTATTTCCACCAAAAATGTATGGCGTTCCAATCCATTCGTAAATAAACTTATATAATTTGATGTTTGAGGTAGCGTTTACCGCAACTCCCATCACTTGAGAAAAGTATTGAGAGGCTAAGTTGTCAGGGTCAGCTAATTGCGTTTCCTTTGGTTTGTTGCTTTGTCCAAAAGCCGTATTAAGGCTTCCTATTAATAGAATGGTAAACAAAAACTTTTTAGTCATGTTATACGGTTAAGTTTGGGTTTATTATACTTACACATTAACGTACACCGCTAGGGCTTATTGTTCGGATAGCAAAGGTATATTATATAAGTGTTTAATCCAAGAAATAAAATCAATTAAGTCATTTTTTTTTCTTTTAAAATTAACTATTTCAGTAGTTTAAGAAAAATTTTATTCGGTTCGGCTAATTTGCCTCAAAATATAGTTCCTTATTTGATTGTCTCTATTATTTTATTATCAAGGATTCAGTATTTTCAGATTTTTTGTATCATAAAATACAATAAAAAAAAGTAGATTTGCTCTTTAATATTAAATAAGACTTCTAAAATGAGTGCAGTAGAAATAAATAAGGATACCTATTTGAAGTGGTTCGAATCAATGTTGTTGATGCGTAAATTCGAAGAGAAGACGGGTCAATTATATGGTCAGCAAAAAATTCGTGGTTTTTGTCATTTATACATAGGTCAGGAAGCAGTTGTTGCTGGCGCCATTTCAGCTATGGGACCAAATGATTCCATGATTACCGCATATCGTGATCATGCTCATGCCTTAGCATTAGGTGTAAGTGCTAATAGTATTATGGCTGAAATGTATGGCAAAGCAACTGGATGCTCAAAAGGTAAAGGTGGCTCTATGCACATATTCAGTAAAGAGCATAACTTTTATGGTGGACATGGTATTGTTGGCGGGCAAATTCCTTTAGGTGCAGGTATTGCATTTGCAGAAAAATATAAAGGCACAAAAAATGTAAATATATGCTATATGGGTGATGGTGCTGTTCGTCAAGGTGCACTTAACGAGGCATTCAATATGGCTATGCTATGGAAATTACCTGTAGTTTTCGTTTGCGAGAATAATGGTTACGCTATGGGGACTTCGGTTGAGCGTACCACTAATATGACTGATATTTATAAAATTGGTTTAGGCTTTGATATGCCTTGCGCGCCAGTTGATGGGATGGATCCCATTGCTGTTCATAATGCAATGGATGAGGCGATTCAAAGAGCTAGAGCAGGTGAAGGCCCGACTTTCTTAGAAATGAGAACGTATAGATATCGTGGTCACTCGATGTCAGATCCGGCTAAATACAGAACTAAAGAAGAATTAGAAGATTATAAAGCAAAAGATCCAATTGAACGTATCAGAGAAGTAATTCTTCAAGAAAAGTATGCAGATGAAGCTTGGATTACCTCGATTGAGGATAAAGTAAAAAGTATAGTAGATGAATCTGTGAAATTTGCAGAGGAATCGCCGTGGCCAGATCCATCTGAATTATATAAAGATGTTTATATGGAACAAGATTATGCATTTCAACAATAATTAACCTTAAAATTTCAATTTAGATAGAGATGGCTGATATAATTAGAATGCCGAAAATGAGCGATACCATGACGGAAGGAGTTATGGCGAAATGGCATAAAAAAGTAGGCGATAAGATAAAAAGTGGGGATGTTTTAGCAGAAGTTGAGACGGATAAGGCAACGATGGATCTAGAGTCCTATTGGGACGGTACTTTATTATATATTGGGGTAGATGAGGGGAAAGCAGTACCAGTAGATGCAATTATTGCGGTTGTTGGAAAGGAAGGCGAAGATTTTAAAGCGGCGCTTGATGCAGAATCAAGTCATGTAAGTGCTGTAAGTTCGGATTCAACGGTTAAAGAAAGTTCGGCTGTCGCTGCAAATGATACCGTGAATTCAGGTTCTGGTTTGAGTGATGAGGAACTCAGTCAAAAAGGAATTACAGTGATTAGAATGCCTTTATTGAGTGATACCATGACCGAAGGTGTTATTGCAGAATGGCACAAAAAGGTAGGTGACAAAGTAAAGGATGATGATGTTTTAGCTGATGTTGAAACCGATAAAGCTACCATGGAAGTTATGGGATATGCTTCGGGTACTTTATTACATATTGGTACTCAAAAGGGTGAAGCGGCTAAAGTTAATGGAATTATAGCTATTGTTGGGCCAGAAGGAACAGATATACAAAGTATATTAAGCCAAACTTCTTCATCAGCTAGTCCAGTAAAAAATGCTGAAGTTGCTACTTCCACTCCTCAAGTAGAAGCGGTAAATCATAATCCTGTAGTAAATTCAAATACAGGAAGAATATTAGCCTCTCCATTGGCTAAGAAAATTGCACAAGAAAAGGGCATTGATTTAAGTCAAGTAGCGGGTAGTGCAGAGGGTGGTAGAATTATTAAAAAAGACGTAGAAAACTTTACTACTCAGGCCTATAAGCCTGTGGAATCTCCATTGTCTACGCAAAATGATGCGCCTAAAATACCTACGTTTATTGGAGAAGAAAAATATACCGAGAAGCCTGTTTCGCAAATGCGTAAAGTAATTGCTAAACGTTTATCGGAAAGTTTATTTACGGCTCCTCATTTTTATTTAACCATGTCTATTGATATGGATGGTGCAATTGCTGCACGTCAGAAAATTAATGAATTTGCTTCTAGCAAAATCTCATTTAATGATTTAGTCGTTAAAGCCTGTGCTATTGCATTAAAACAACATCCTAATGTTAATTCATCATGGTTAGGCGACAAGATTAGATATAACGAACATGTAAATATTGGTGTTGCAGTAGCTGTTGAGGATGGTTTATTGGTACCAGTAGTACGTTTTGCAGATGGTAAATCTTTATCACATATTTCAGCAGAAGTAAAGGATTTTGCACAAAGAGCAAAAGCTAAAAAACTTCAACCATCAGATTGGGAAGGTTCTACATTTACCATTTCCAATTTAGGTATGTTTGGTATAGATGAGTTTACAGCTATTATTAATCCGCCAGACGCATGTATCTTAGCTGTTGGAGGTATTTCTCAAGTACCTGTTGTTAAAAATGGCCAGATAGTACCTGGAAACATTATGAAAGTTACTTTAAGTTGTGATCATCGAGTTGTTGATGGAGCGACTGGGTCTGCTTTCTTACAAACCTTAAAAGCCTTGTTAGAAGAGCCAGTAAGATTATTGGTATAATTTTTTAGGTTAAATGCCATAAAAAAAGGCCTCATCATGTTAATGATGAGGCCTTTTTTGCTTATTTGATTATTTTATTGTTTAACAACTTTGTGAATGGTTTTGTCTTTACCTACTGTTAGGCTCAGTACATAAACTCCTTTATTTAATTGACTCAAGTCTATTTTAACTTGACCAAAGCTTGGAGTAAGTTGTCTGCTAAATACCAAACGTCCGTCCATTCCATGGATATCTACTTTAACTGGTTTATTATCTAAACTGCCTGTATTAATATTTAATTCGTTTACTACAGGGTTTGGATAAATTGAAATTACATTATCAATCAGGAATGCCTTCTCGATTACTCCTTGACAAATTTTATCAGAAGAGATTTTTACGATATTATTTCCTTTATTTAATGGAACTGTAATCTCAGGACTTGAAGTTGTGTAAATAGTACCATTTACGTCAATGTTATACATTAATGCACCATCTAATTTTAAAGTTACTTCTTTGGTGCTTTCTTTAACATTTGCGTACACGGATAGATCTTTTGGTTCCTTCACTACGACATTAAAGCTTCTTGAGAAATTATTTATACCTGTAACAGTAATCACCACTTTATAGCTGCCAGCTCCAAGATTTGGAATGCTGGTTGAAGTATTAAAGTTTTGACTTATGTTTTTGCCATTACCAGTTATTGTGGCTACATAGTTTAAGTTCTCAATTGCAGTGATACTAATTATACCGTTAGTACTTCCTTTACACGCAACATCTGTTGTTTTGATGCTAAAGTTATTAGTTGCTATAGTATATAACACCTCTAATGTTTGTGATACTGGTGTAGCTGCGGCAAAGCTACCGTTGCCCGCTTGATTAGCTGTGATAACTGTTGTCCCTGGAGAAACGATTTGAACCATGTTACCATTGATAACGGCTACGTTTAGGTTAGAACTGGTGTAAGTTACAGGTAAACCTGAGCTTGCTGTTGCTTGTAATTGGAAAGCAGGGTCTGTATATAACTTAGTTCCAATAGCTGGGAAAGTAATCGTTTGCGTGGCATTGGAAACATTTAAAACTCTTTGTACTGGTGTAGCTGGGCCAAACCTAAAGTTTCCTGGTTGAGTAGCTGTAATTGTGGTTGTTCCAATTCCAATAATTTGGATTTTACCATTAGTAATTTTAGCAACGCTTTCATCACTTGATGTATAAACCACAGCTAAACCTGAGCTAGCAGTTGCTCCTGGATCAAAATCCGGGCTTCCAATTGTTTTTGCAACTAATTCAGGAAAAGTGATTGTTTGTGCTTCAAAGGCTACGCTAAAAGTTTGTGAAGCGCTTACAGCAGCATAAGTATCATCTCCAGCTTGAGTAGCTGTGATTGTAGCTGTACCTCCGCCTACGATTCTAACTTTGCCATTTACTATTGTGGCAACATCAGTATTGCTACTTGAATAAGTAATAGGTAATCCGGTACTAACAGTTGCTCCTGGATCAAAGTCTGGGTCGCCTAATTGTTTATTTGCAATTGGACTAAACGTTATAGTTTGTGCATAACCTTTAATGGTCAGTACTTTAGAAACTGGCGTAGCAGGTTCAAAATTATTATTTCCTGCTTGCGTTGCGGTAATGGTCGTATTGCCAATACCTATGATATGAATTTTGTCCCCAACTATAGTAGCTACATTGGTATTGCTACTCGTAATGGTTAATGGTAAGCCAGAATTAACGCTTATGTTATGATCAAAATCCGTGTCAGTAATTGATTTGGAAGCGAAGTCTGGGAAATTAATGGTTTGAGTTTCTTTTGTAACCGTTAATGACTGGGTAACGTCATTCGCTCTATTATAATTATTATCTCCAGGTTGACTTGCAATGATGTTGGCTGTTCCTACACCTACAATCTGTATTCTGTTACCAATGATTCTGGCTACTAATGTATTATTTGAAGTATAAAATACCGTTAAATTTGAACTAGCACTTGCACCAATAGCGAAATCTGGATCGCCCATTTTCTTATTAGAAATCGCAGGGAATGTAATTGTTTGATTAGTCTTGGTTACCGTTAAGGTAGTCAGTGCAGTAGCTCCGGTATATTGGCTATTTCCATTCTGTGATGATGTGATTATGGTTGTGCCTACACCAGTAAGTCTAATTTTTCCTTCAAATATTACGGCAACTGCTGGATTACTAGAAGATAATGTTATGTTTAAATTTGCGTTTGATGTAACATCTAAATTGAAATCTCCGCTTCCGTATTCTTTAGTAATTGCAGTAGGTGCTGATAACACTTGAATATTAGGGCTGACATATAACACTCTTGAAACAGGTGTTGCGGCATCAAAATTAGTATCTCCAATTTGAGTAGCTGTAATCGTTGTTGTACCTATTGCATTTACAGTTATGATATTTCCTGCTACTGAAGCTACACTTGGATCGCTTGAAGTTAATGTAACTTGTAATCCAGATGATGATATAGCTTCTGCATTAAAAGCAGCTGTTGGAAATGGTTTTGCTTTTATTTCAGGAAAGGTAATGGTTTGTGATCCTTTTGAAACGATTAAGGTTCTAACTACTGATGTCGCAGCAGAGTAGTCAACATTTCCAGGCTGAGAAGCTGTAATTTGAGTTACGCCAATCCCTACAATATGAATTAGGTTATTAGAAACCGTCGCTACACTCGTATCGCTACTGCTGTAGATTACAGGTAATCCCGATGTTGTTGTTGCTCCTGGATCAAAGTCTGCAGATCCTGGTGCTTTATTTGGGATATTCGGGAAATTAATATATTGTAAGCCTTGTGTTATAGTTAATGGCTGTACAACAGAATTAGGGTTGTATAATGCGCTTCCTGCATGAGAAGCGGTAATATTTGTAGTTCCTACACCTTTTAAAGTAATTTTACCATTAGGAGAAGCTGTAGCTACGCCTGCATTACTACTTGTAAAAGTAATAGGTAGTCCAACTTGATTAGTTGCAATGGCGTCAAACTCAACGGCATGCATTGGTCTATTTGCCAAAGGATTAAATGAAATTGGAGCACTACCTTTAATGACATTAATGGTGGCTGTTGCCGTTGCTGGGCCATATGTGTTGTCACCTACTTGATTAGCAGTAATGGTTACTGTGCCAACACCAACAAGACGAATTAAATTACCATTAGGTACAGCAATACTTGAATTACTTGTGGTATAAGTAATAGGCAAGCCTGTGTTGCTTATTGCTCCTGGATTATAATCTGAAGTACTAAATGGTACATCTACTAAAGTAGGGAAAGTAATAGCTTGCGCAGCATTTCCTGTTACAGTTAGGGTTCTTGATACTGAGAGTGCAGGTAAATAATTAACATCTCCAGCTTGAGTCGCAGTAATGACAGTTGTGCCTGGTCCAAGAATTTTAATCATTCCACCTGTAATAGAAATTACACTCGGATCTGATATGGTATAGCTAATCGGTAAACCAGAGTTAACAGTGGCTCCTGTTGTGAAGTCCGCATCTCCAATTGTCTTGTTTGGAATAACTGGGAAAGTAATGGTTTGCTGACTCTTCGTGATGTTAATAGTACGACTGACTGTGCGAGCTGCTTCATATGTCGTGTTTCCAGCTTGACTAGCTGTTACAATTACTGTTCCAAATTGATGTGGAATTAATTTTCCAGCATTAATAGAAGCTATACTTGGATTACTACTCACAATAGTTACAGGTAAACCTGATGTACTAGTTATTTGCAAATCATATTCAGCTACATTTAAGCCAATATTGGATACTTCTGGAAAATCAATTCTATTGACAATTGATTCTACTTTTAATACTTGGGTTAAAGCACTTGAATTCCAATTTGAATCCCCAGATTGTGTCGCAGTAATTGTGGTGGTGCCTGGAGCTATTAATGTTACTTTTTGTCCCGATATAGTAGCAACTGAAGTATTACTTGATGTATATACAATGTCTAAACCAGAATTACTATAGGCACCTGGATAGAATTCAACATCTAAAAGTGTTTTATTTGAAATTGGAGGAAAGTCTATAATTTGATTTCCTTTTTGTATTAAAAGTGTTCTAACAACTGGTAAGGCGGCATTAAAGGCTGCATTTCCAGTTTGTTGAGCTGTAATATCAACGCTGCCCGCTCTTAAAAGTTTTACGGAGTTACCCGTAATTTGTGCAATACTTGGATCACTCGATGTGTAAGTAATATCTAAGTTAGAACTTGCCGATGCTTGTAAAAAGAAATCTGCATCACTTCTCAGTTTATTACTTAAAACTGGAAAATCAATAGTTTGATCTTTTTTGTTAACCGTTAATATGGCGGTTGCACTTACGCTAGCATAGTTGGAATTACCCGCTTGTGTTGCCGTTATTGTAGATGTTCCACCAGCTATAATATGAACTCTATTATTTAAAATAGTAGCTACATTATTATTGGAGCTAGTATAAGTAATAGGTAGTGCTGTATTTGCAGTTGCTCCTGGATCAAAATCTGGATCTCCTACTGTTTTTACAGGAATTGCAGGAAATAGGATGGTTTGAATGGTGTTTGCTATTGAAATTTCTCTACTAACATCAGTAGCTGCATTATAGTTCGGATTTCCAGCTTGACTGGCTGTGATAGTGGCCGTGCCAGCACCAATCACTTTAATTTGATTATTATCAATTTCAACAACAGCGGTATTACTTGAAGTGTAAGTTACACTTAATCCTGAGCTAGCAGTTGCCCCTGGATCAAAGTTAGGAGTGCCTACTGCTTTAGCCAATAGTGGTGGAAATGTTATCGTCTGATCGCCTTTAGATACTACTAAAATTAAATTTGCAGGTGAAGCTGCATTATATAAAGCGTCTCCAGCTTGGTTTGCAGTAATTGTTGTTTGACCAACTCCTGTAATGTGTATTTTGCCCGCTACAATGGTCGCAACAGCAGTATTGCTACTTGTAAAAGTAGGTGCTAAACCAGAAGAGGCAAAAGCGTCTATAGCAAAATCTTCTACTCCATATTTTGAATTAGCACTTGTTGCCATTAAAATATTTTGATCAGCTTTGGTTACGGTTAAAGTCGCCGTATTACTTGTGGCTTGGAAGCTTGAGTTACCATTTTGATAAGCGGTTAAAGTTGTTGTTCCCACCCCATTTATTTTCACGGTATTATTGGAGAGAATAGTGGCGACAGCGGGGTTGCTACTCGTATAGTATGATATTGGTAAGCCCGAGCTAGCAATTGCATTTAGTTGAAAGTTTGGATCTAAATATGCTTTGGTAATCGGATTAAAAGTAATAGTTTGCGTATTAGGGCTTACATTTAAAACTTTAGTTACGCTTGTTGCCTCAAAATAGTTTGCATTTCCAGCTTGTTTAGCTGTGATTTGTGTTGAACCTTGGCCAACTATTTGGATTGTTGTTCCTCCTAAAACTACAGCAACATTGGTATTGCTACTTTCATAGGTAAGTGGTAAGCCTGAATCAGCACTAGCATCTGGAGCAAAATTTGGACTGCTTAGTGACTTTGCTGGAATATCATTAAAGGTGATGCTTTGAAAACCTCTTATAAATGTGATTTGAGTAATATAATCAGGGGCTGCAAAATAAGTTCCATTACCCGATTGAGAAATAGTTAAATTGAATGTCCCTATGTTTACCGGTTTAATCTTTCCGTCGACAATAGTCGCAATACTGGGGTTATCAGAGGTAAAAGTAATTGGTAATCCAGAAGAAGCAGAGAAAATACTGCTTAAATCCAATTCAGAATTTGAAAAATAATATATTTTTTGAAAGGTCCCTGCAACAACAATATGCTGGTTCTGTTTAGTTTGAGCTTTTACGGATTGCAGTGCTCCAATAATAAACACACAAACAATTAGTAAAAATGACTTTATAGTAAATTTAAACATCAGTTCAAGATTTTATTAAAATGGTAAGAGGTAAATTAATTGGTGATAAAAGAGTAAATTCCAGAATCTGAGGTATTCCCTTTACTATCTCTAGTAATCACTTTCCAATAATATGTTGAATTTGAATTTACAGCAACATCATTAAGAATACTTTCTGTATGGGCTCCTTTTAGTAAAGCTGGATTATTAGTAGTACTTAAATAGATATCATAATTTAGGATATCTTTATCTACATCATCTCCGTTCCAATCTAAAGTAATTCGACCATTGGTTGGGCTAACTTTAGCACCCATTTTAGGACTTAAAATTTCTGCAGGGAATGGCGCATATGAGCTAGTGGCCTCACCTGGATTATAAAACTTCCAAACGTCAGATACACTAGTTACACTAGTTTTGGTAGATTTAGCCGTTACTGTCCATGAATATGGAGCATTTCTCTGCAAATTAATAGTTGCCTCAAGCCCATTTGTATTATGAGTTTGAATGGCTTTCGACTCTAGATTAGTAATAGTTAATTCATATGAATCAGCATTTTGAGCTGCGGCCCATCTAAAAGTTATCCCCATAACAGTTGGAGAAATTATAGTTCCATTTGCACAAACTTCATTGTTTGCCGGTAAGCTTAAACTAGCCTTAGTTGGCGGTTCTGCAGGTGGGTCTGATTTTTTACAAGCGATTAAGCTGATAGAGAGAAAAAAAACGAGTAGAAGTTTTTTCATATATATAAATTAGATTTTAAACGTATGATAATTATGGTCTTACAATTATAGTAAAAAAAAACCAAAAATGAAGGATTGGTAAAATAAATACTTAAAACTATCGTTTTTCGGGCCTTTAGCCAGCTAAATCACAATAGATTTTGTATTTTTGTTGTATGTCAAATTCAAAACCAAGTTTACCAAAGGGAACTCGTGATTTTTCACCAATTGAAATGGTGAAGAGAAATTATATTTTTGATACCATACGTACTGTATTTAAAAAATATGGTTATGCTGAGATTCAGACACCTAGTATGGAGAATTTAAGTACTTTGACTGGAAAGTACGGGGATGAAGGTGATAAACTAATCTTTAAAATTTTAAACTCAGGAGATTTTCAAAAAGAGGTTAATGAACAAATGGAGAAAACTCCGTCATTTGTTTTGAACTCAAAAAGTGTTTTGCCTCTTATTTCGGAAAAAGCATTGCGATACGATTTAACTGTGCCCTTTGCACGATTTGTTGTTATGCATCAAAATGAAATTTCTCTTCCTTTTAAGCGATTTCAAATGCAACCAGTTTGGAGAGCTGATAGGCCGCAAAAGGGACGTTATAGGGAATTTTACCAATGCGATGCTGACGTAGTAGGATCCGATTCGTTGTTAAATGAAGCGGAGTTTGTAATGATCTACGACGAAGCGCTGAAGAATTTAGGCTTAAAGGATTTTGATATAAAAATTAATAATCGAAAAATTTTAAGTGGAATTGCTGAGTTAATAGGAAAGCCAGAGCTTATGATGGACATGACTATTGCCATTGATAAGTTAGATAAAATTGGATTCTCAGGAGTAGAAAAGGAACTTCTAGAAAGAGGGTTTACCGCACAAGATATTGAGATTTTAAAACCAGTAATTGACTTGCGTGGAACTAATGCAGAACAAATAACTATGCTTAAGGATGTTCTTAAAAGCTCTGAAATTGGTTTAATTGGGCTTAAGGAAATTGAGCAAGTTATGCAGTATGTTGAAGTTTTACAAGATGCCAATTCTCCTGCTAGTTTAAAAATTGATATTACTTTAGCTAGGGGTTTAAACTACTATACTGGCTGTATTTTTGAGGTTAAAACAAATGAAGTAGCGATGGGCAGTATTGGAGGGGGAGGTCGCTATGATGATCTAACAGGAATGTTTGGTTTAAAGAATTTAACAGGAGTTGGAATATCATTTGGAGCAGATAGAATTTACGATGTTTTAGAAGAACTAAATTTATTCCCTAAAGATGCTACAATTGGCACAAAAGTTCTTATCTGTAATTTTGGAGCGGAGTCGGAGTCTTATAGTTTGAATCTTTTAAAAGAGGTTAGGAACATGGGCCTTTCTATTGAGTTATATCCAAGTAATGCCAAGTTGAAAAAGCAATTGAGTTATGCGGATGCCAAGAATATTCCTTATGTAGTTTTAATTGGAGAGACTGAGTTAGCTTCAAATCAAGTTGCTCTCAAAAATATGAAAACCGGAGAACAACGTGTATTCTCGCCTCAAGAATTATTAGATTTTATAAAATAAAATACATTTGCCTAAATTACTTTACATTTCAAAATGAAAAAAACCCTTATTTTCTTGGCTTTTATTTCTCTGAGTTTATCAGTCAAATCTCAAAACGTTATCAATTTATTTAATAAAGCGAATAACTTTTTTTATTATTTAGAATCCGCTAAATATGATAGCGCACATTTATATATAAATGAAACTGAGCGCCCTAAAATTTCGGCTGATATTTTGAAGCAAATTTGGGAAGATACAAAGTCTAAAAATGGGGCTATTAAGAGTTTACAACCCATTCAGAGTAGAGCTCAAGGTGAGCTGTTCTTTGTAACCATGGAAGGCGTATTTGAGAGGGATAATCAAAATTTTATTGTGGTATTTAACAAGGCAGAATTTATCGTAGGATTATTTAATCCGCCTAAACCAGTAAGTTATAAACCAGCTAGCTATAGTGATACAACAAAATTTAGCGAGATATCCACTTATATTTCAGAAGGAAATAAGCAATTAGCAGGCATTATAACCGTTCCTAAAAATGCCAAAACTTATCCATTGGTTATTTTAGTACATGGCTCAGGACCTGGAGATATGGATTTAACGGTTGGAGCGAATAAGCCATTTAAAGATATTGCCGCGGGTTTGGCTGCTCAAGGTATCGCTACTTTAAGATATGTTAAGAGAACCTTAGTATATCCTGGAGATTTTAAAGGTGCTTTTACAGTAAAAGAAGAAGTTATTAATGATGTAAATTTTGCTATTGATGCCGCTAAAAAAATTAAGGAAGTAGATAAAAAACAAATCTATATTATGGGACATAGTTTGGGCGGTATGTTGGTATCCCAAATTGCTCAAAATAGGTCAGATGTTAAAGGTGTAATTATTTCAGCTTCTCCAGCACGCAAATTAAGTGATATCATGATTGAGCAAAATAAATATGCTGTTGAAAAATTAAATGATACTAGTGAAAATATTAAGGCTGAATTAGCTAATGCAATAAAGTTAATTGAGACTACGCGTATTAGTGTTTTAGGAGAAATGAAGCCCGATTCTGTTATTTTAAATCTACCAGCATCTTATTGGGTAAGTTTAAATAGTATTGATCAGGTCGGTATTACGCAAAAGCTGAATAAGCGAGTTTATGTTTTACAAGGCGGAAATGACTTTCAAGTGAGTAAAACTGATTTTGATCTGTGGGAAAATGCTTTAAAGTCAAATAAACTGGCTACAACTAAAT
Organism: uncultured Pedobacter sp.; assembly: GCA_964592575.1. GTDB lineage: Bacteria > Bacteroidota > Bacteroidia > Sphingobacteriales > Sphingobacteriaceae > Pedobacter. Next base: position 95,648 of record CAZQFF010000002.1, on the reverse strand, counting down.
TTTATCCAACATTAAATCATTTATTAACAGAGCAAACAGAGAAAGGGACGACTGCCCAATATCAAGTTCCGGCAAATGTATCAGAAGCCTTAATTTTAGATTTAGCTAATTGGATTAAACTTAAGCCTTAAAATCAGATGGGCTTAAATCCATTAGATCGATCTTGAAATTATACCAAGAGCTTAAAAATGCAGAATCAATTATCTTCCAGTCTTTTAGTTCAGCACTAAAAGTTGGAAGAGGTTTTTGCATGATTTGACATAAATTGGTGTAAAAATCCATTCTACTAGGATGCTGATTATGGATGATATGTAATACATTATTAGGTAGGTTTTCTTCTATAGCCTTGTGAATAATGTCGACCAAATCCCTCAGATGAATCAAGTTAACGGGAGCTAATCCATTTGGAATATTAGATTTTCCAGAAAAATGTTTGGTGAGGTCTCTACCGGGGCCTATTAATCCGCCTAATCGAAAAATAAATCCAGGCCAAGGGTGTAATTTTTGTAAACTGTTTTCGGCAATTAAACTATAAGATGGTTCTAAAGCTAAATGTTCTGCATCCAGCTCGTTTATGGTCTTGCCTAAATTTGAGATAAGGCCTATTGAGCTCATCAAAAGAACCTTTTTAGGTTTTTTTGATTTTAAATAAGTTAGAAATTCTGTGATTATATTCTCCCAATAAGTTAGTTTATCTGTTGGTATAGATAGTGAGAGACAGATTACATAGATATCGGCATCAAAGAGCTTTGAACGGAAAGTAGATGGGTCTTCAAGATTGAAATAAAAAGTAGATATGTTTTTGCTTTGTAATTCATCTAATTTTTCTTGCTTACGTGAACTTGCCTTTACAGCAAATCCATTTTGCTCTAAATGAATAGCTAAGGCTGTTCCTAACCACCCAGCACCAATTACAGCTATAGAAGGTTTTTCCATCTTAATAATTTTGGTTATTCAAACATACAACCAAAATCTAATATTAAATCATTAAACATAGATTTTGTAACTTTGTAAATCGTATGAGAAAATATATTATAATCCTTTTTTTAATTGTTGGCCTTCAAATTTCTTGTGGTGTTGGACAGCAAGCAAAACAGCTAAAAGCTTTTGAAAATTGTAATTTCAAACTGGTGACTTTAGATAGCTTAGTCATAGCTGGATCTGATATTACCTCAGCTTTAAGAGGTGAGCCAATTAATTTAAATCAGTTATCTGGAGTTGCCTTAGGTCTTATAACCAGAGATATCCCTTTAGAGGGCTTATTCACTGTTGAAATTAAAAACGAGGGACAAAAAGTTGCGGCCTTAAATCAATTTGAATATGAAATTCTAGTGGATCAAAAGCCATTTACACAGGGTAATTTTAATCAAGCCATTCGAGTATCTCCGGGTGATACGCAAAGTGTTCAAGTGCCAATCCGTGCGGAGATCTATAAGTTTTTAAAACAAGATGGCATGTTAAATCAATTACAACGTTTTTTAATCGGGATAAAAAGTGGGCCTGAAACTCAAATTAGCTTTCAATTTAAGGTGAAACCAATAATAAAAATTGGATCGGAAAACTTGAAGTATCCAAGTTTTATAACTTTTGAGAAGACAATTAAAAATACCGATATCCTTTAAAGTCTAATTAATAAAAAATAGCCTAAGCTCACTAAAGCAAGTCCGCCGATTATACTAAGCAACATATAAATGATAAGATTAATATAAGATCCGCTTTGCCACATGGCTAAATTTTCATATGAAAAAGTTGAAAATGTTGTATAGCCTCCGCAAAATCCAATAACAGTTAATTGGTAAAAGTTTGAATGGATTGATTTACCCCATAATCCCATGAATATACCTATCAAGAAACAGCCAAATAAGTTGGCTAAAAGTGTGGCATAAGGAAAGTTTCCTAGCTTAATTGGATTCAGCCATAATGAGGTCCCATACCTTAACATGCTGCCAACGGCACCCCCGATTCCGACTAAAATAAAGGATTTTAACATAATTTATTTTAAACCTAAACGGTGTTTACGCAAAGTATCTAATGCAATGTCATAACCTGCATCGGCATGTCTAATTACACCCATTGCCGGGTCATTGTGCAATACTCTTTTAAGCCGCCTTGCCGCATCTTCAGTTCCATCGGCAACTACAACCATTCCAGCGTGAATGGAGTAGCCTATACCAACCCCTCCTCCATGATGTAATGAAACCCAACTTGCACCTCCTGCTGTATTGATTAAGGCATTTAAAATGGGCCAATCGGCAACGGCATCTGAGCCGTCTAACATTGCCTCTGTCTCTCTGTTAGGAGAGGCAACGGAACCCGTATCTAAATGATCTCTGCCAATTACAATTGGTGCTTTTACCTTACCTTCAGCTACTAGTTTATTAAACGCTAAACCGGCTTTTTCACGCTCTCCTTGACCTAGCCAACAAATTCTAGCAGGCAAACCTTGAAAGGCGATTCTTTCTTGAGCCATTTGAATCCATCGTTTTAAGGCTTCGTTTTCTGGAAATAATTCCAAAATGACCTTATCGGTTTCATAGATGTCTTGCGGATCCCCACTTAAGGCTGCCCATCTAAAAGGTCCTTTACCTTCGCAAAATAATGGACGAATATAGGCTGGAACAAAACCTGGAAAATCAAAGGCATTTTTTATACCCACTTCAAAAGCTCTACCTCTTAGATTATTGCCATAATCAAATGTAATAGCCCCATTTTTTTGCAATTGAAGCATGAGTTCTACATGTTTTGCCATAGTGGCATATGACCTTTTAATATACTCTTCAGGATTAGTCTCTCTAAGCTTATTGGCTTCTTCTACAGTCAAATTGACTGGAAAATATCCAATTAGTGGGTCGTGAGCTGATGTCTGATCAGTAAGTGTATCTGGGGTTATATTTCGATCGATTAATTCCTGTAATAATTCAACGGCGTTACAAACGACGCCTATTGAAATAGCTTTGTTTTGTGATTTATAAGCTATTGCTTTATCGATAGCAATATCAATGTTGTATTCAATTTCGTCAATATATCGAGTTTCTAATCTTTTCTTAATTCTCCACTCTTCTACATCAGCCGCTAAGCAAACACCTTTATTCATCGTAATAGCCAGAGGTTGTGCACCTCCCATCCCGCCTAATCCTGCTGTAACATTTAAGGTTCCACTGAGGTCGCCATTAAAGTGCTTTCTTGCTAATGCTGCGTAGGTTTCATAAGTTCCTTGAACAATTCCTTGCGAACCAATATATATCCAAGAACCAGCTGTCATTTGACCATACATCATTAGACCTTTATCTTCTAACTCATCAAAATGAGCTTGCGTTGCCCATTTAGGGACAAGCTGAGAGTTTGAAATTAACACACGGGGAGCATCCTTGTGAGTCGGTAAAATCCCCACTGGTTTACCTGACTGTATTAATAGCGTTTCATCTTCTTCTAAATTTTGAAGTGCTTTGATAATAAGGGCTAATGCTTCTTTATTTCTTGCCGCTTTTCCTCTACCACCATATACAATTAATTCTTCCGGTTTTTCGGCAACTTCTGGGTCAAGGTTGTTTAATAACATTCGCAATGCGGCTTCTTGCACCCAGCCTTTACAAGTTAATTGATTCCCTTGAGGAGTCATTTTTTTAGATAAGTTTAAGTTTTCTAGAGTTTTAGTGGTCATATCAAGGCAATGTTACAAATTCAAATTTAGGATTTTTAATTAAATGAATAATTTTGTTTTCCGCAATATGAAAAATAAAAGGGAAAATATGATAAAACTGTTTACCCGTCTATTACTAGGCGTGTTTCTTTTTGCTATTACCCCATTCTCTATTTTTCACCAACATGAAAGTCGCAGTGTACAGGTTGCAGAGGAGCATTGTACGCATAAGATACATGTTACTACGCAAAAAGATAATTGTCTAGTTTGTAAAGCTCATTTTGAAAAGGCATTTATATTGTCAAATGAAGTTGAGCCACTTATAAACCTTTATCAGGATTTCAAATTTATTAACCTTGTAGAGCTAGATGTGGATACTGAGATTCCACATGCTCAACTAAGAGGTCCCCCTTCCTTATCTTAATTTCTTTTATACTAGGCTTGTTTATTAGCCAATTATAGGCATATACTATGTCTATGCATCAATTTATTAGAATTTTTTTTCTAACCTTAAAACACATTTATGAAATTTAAGATATTATTGCCTGTGCTAGCTTTTTTACTAGCATTTAACTTCTCTTCTTTTGCTATTGAAGGTACTGCGTTTGCAGAAATTAGCGGAAAAGTAATTGATAAAGAAACTAAACATCCATTACCTGGAGCCACTGTTTTTATTAATGATTTGAAAATAAACACACAAACTAATTACCAAGGTGAATTTGTGCTGAAAAACTTACCTAATAAGGGGAAATTTTTATTGGAGGTTCGTTATTTAGGCTACAAAGCGAATTCAGTTTTAGTAGATATGCAGTATCCAAATACTATTTTACTTGAAATGGAAACTGCAGTTATTGAGAGCGCTGAGGTAGTTATTACTGGTACGCCGTTTAGTGGCAAATCCAAACATAGTAGTTTGGCTGTTATTACCAGTAATCGAGAAAAGTTAACGCAATCTGGCGCAAATAATCTAATTGAGGCTTTAGCAAAATTGCCTGGTATAGAACAAGTTAGTACAGGTGCAGCTATCTCTAAACCGAGTATAAGGGGGTTAGGCTTTAATCGAGTATTAACTATAGTTGACGGGGTTCGTGAAGAATCTCAACAATGGGGTGAGGAACATGGTGTTCAATTGGATCAGTTTTCTGCTTCTAGAGTTGAAATTTTAAAAGGCCCTGCTAGTTTATTATATGGGTCTGATGCTTTAGGGGGTGTAATCAATGTAATCGATGATTTTGTGCCAGCACATGGTACTCAACAGGGTAGTTTCACTACGGCTTATAGCAGTAACAATGGCTTAAGTGCTTCTTCTTTAATGTATCAGGGGAATCAAAATGGTTTTGTGTATAGAGCTCGAGCTTCTTATAAAAATGCTCATGCTTTTAGAAGTCCTGGAGCTTATGTGCCTAATTCTGGTTTTAATGAGAATAATCTAAGTGCTTTACTAGGTGTTAATAAAAGTTGGGGTTATAGTCACCTTACAGTTTCTAGATTTGATACGAATATTGGATTAATTGAAGAAGGTCCAGAAGATGATGGAAGTTTCCATTTTAGTGGCGATCATTCTTTATTATCTAGAAAGCTAAATAATCCTTACCAACATATTACTCATTTTAGAACGGCTTTGAATAGTAATATCTTACTTGGTAGCGGGCAGCTTAAATCTAGTTTTGGATTTCAAAGAAATAAGAGAACTGAGTTTCATGCTCATGAAGATGAGCATGGGCTTGATGGAGAAACGCATGAAGGAGATGTTCATGCAGAAGATGAACATGCACACGAAGAAGATGGTGGTGTAGGGATCAAGATGGGTTTAAATTCATTTACATACGACATAAAATACGCATTGGGTAATTTGAATGGTTGGGAACCAACTTTTGGATTACAAGGGATGTATCAAAGTAATGCTAATGAAGGGCAAGAATATTTAATTCCAAATTATCAGAGTTTTAATATTGGTCTATTTGCTTATTTAAAGAAGAATTTTGACAAAGGAGCTTGGAATTTAGGTTTAAGATATGATTATAAAAATTTAAGTGCTCAATCCTTGACTGAGGGAAGCGAACAGCGATTTGCCTCCTTTGATAATAATTTTTCTAATTTTTCGGGATCACTAGGTTTAGCTTATGACCTGAGTTCGAATATAGTTTTTAGGGCTAATGCAGGAACGGGTTTTAGAGCGCCTAATATAGCTGAATTAGGTTCTAACGGAACACATCACGGAACATTTAGATATGAAATTGGAAACGCTAACTTAAAGCAAGAAACTAGTTTTCAGGTTGATTTAGGTCTGGAGTATAATTCTGAATTTTTGTCTATTGGCTTAAATGCATTTAATAATAGAATTTATAATTATATCTATGCTGCTCGATCTAATAATGAAGTTATTGAAGACGAGCATGGAGATCATGATCATAGTCTTCCGGTATTCAGGTTTACCCAAAATAATGCTAATTTAATAGGAGGAGAGGCTAATTTGGATTTTCATATTATTGAGGCTCTTCATTTAGAAAATTCATTTTCAATCGTCAAAGGAACTAATTTATCAGATAAAAAGGCTCTCCCATTTATACCTGCCGCTAGTACACAGCATGAGATTGTGTTTGAACCAAGTTTTAAACATGTCGTTAATAGTTATATAAAGTTAAGCTATAACCATGTTTTTGCTCAAAATAGATTTACCGATTTTGAAACTAAAACGCCATCATATGGTTTAATAGACGTTGCTATAGGTACAGGTATTCCTACAAAAAAGGGTAAAATTAACATCTGGTTAAGCGCTCAAAACTTGGGTAATGTTAAATATATAAATCATTTAAGTCGCTTTAAGCCGATTGGTATTTATAATCCTGGTCGTAATTTTAATTTGGGGATTAATATTCCATTATAGTAATTTTAGGTTAGTTAGAAGCCTCCCCTATAGTTTAGGTGGAGGCTTTTTTGTTTATTTTATTTATCTGTAAATCAATGCTTTGTGTGTTATTGTTAAAATTTTTTTCAAAATATTTGGATGTAATTAGTATATAGTTATACCTTAGTGTATTATTTAACTAATACACTAATATGATAACAATTCAAAATCTCCACTTTTCTTATAGATCTAAGGAGTGGCTATTCGAGAATTTAAATGTTAAGTTAAGTGCAGGACACATCTACGGGCTCCTAGGTAAAAATGGAGCTGGAAAATCTACGCTATTAAAATGTATTTCAGGACTGGTTTTTCCTGATTTAGGAAAAGTAGAAGTATTAGGTTTTAATCCCGTTAAGCGCCCAGCCGAGCTTTTACAAGATATTTGTTTTATTCCCGAAGAAATCTATTTGCCATCTGTAAAAATTGACGCTTATGTAAACCGTAGTGCAATCTTTTATCCAAAGTTTGATCATGCTTATTTTTCACACCTCCTTCATGAGTTAGGCATACCAAGTGATCAAAAGTTAGATCAGATGTCATATGGGCAAAAGAAGAAATTCATTATAGCCTTTGGGCTTGCAACAAGAGCTCGATTAATCATAATGGACGAACCGACAAATGGATTAGATATCCCATCTAAGGCTGAGTTTAGAAAAATTATGGCTACTGCATTAACTGATGATACATGCATTATAATTTCTACACATCAAGTTAGAGATTTAGATAATCTAATTGATACTGTTATCATGTTGGATAACCAGCAAATTGCTTTGAATGCATCTGTAGAATATATTACAGAAAAATTGTGTTTTAAAAAGCTTAATAAATTAGAAGACGCAGTTATTTATTCTGAAAGTGGTTTACATGGGCATTTAGCTGTATTACCAAATTTTCATCAAGAAGAAACAAAGCTAGACCTGGAGTTACTTTTCAACGCCGTTTTAACGGAAAGAAATAAAATTAGAACATTATTTAATTAAGCCAGACATGAAACAAACATTTGATATATCACGCTTTTTTAAGCTATTGAAAAGACAATGGTTAGATTTAGGAAAAGTTTACCTATCTACTTTTGTTATCATATTAGCTATAACAGTTTTCTGTTATGTGATGGGCTATTTATCTATTATAAGCAATCAATATAATATTGAGAATCAAATTTTTTCTACCACATTTAGATACCCTTTATTTATAGTGCAAAGCATTATTTTTCTAAGCTTAATCGGTAATCATTATTTTTCTCATTTTGGACATAAGGGTAGAGTAATAACAGATATTATGTTGCCAGCAAGTCGAATAGAAAAGTTTTTAGCCTCTGTTTTTTATACATTAATTTGCGGAATAGGAGCCTTATTAATCGTTTTTTATTTAGTAGATATGGCTTTTATTTTAAAATTAAGAAGCTGGTATGAAGCTAAAGGGCTGAGTATTGACGGCATGATTAGCTCGGCTAGCTCTGAACAAAAGTTTCCGTTAATTCTGGAAACATTTCTAGATGATCTATTTCCTTTCCTATTAGCCATAGGGACAATGATTGTTGCTATTTACCAATTTGGGTCCTTAGCCTTTACTCGATTTACATACATCAAAATAACATTGAGTACTATATTGAGTTTAGGTATGTTAGCTCTAATTTGGATAAAAATGGGGCAATGGATTTTTAATGGCCGTATTCCTAGTGAAATGGATCAGCCTAAAATAAATTGGGATATAAATCCAATGCAAGTATTTACAGTTATTATCTTCATAATTAGTATATATGTGTTTACACTGAGCTATTTGAAGTTTAAAGAAAAAGAAGTTTAAAACAATTAAATAGCTGCTTTATGGAATTTAAAGATAATAAGGCCATTTACCTTCAAATAGTAGATTATATCTGTGAACGTATACTATTAGGCGAATGGACATTCAATGAAAAGATACCATCGGTTAGGGAATTAGCAGTTGCTATGGAGGTAAATCCAAACACAGTGATGCGATCTTACGATTTACTACAAAATAGGGAAATCATTCAAAATAAAAGAGGCGTAGGATTTTTCTTGTCCGATGCTGCTATCGAGAATGTGAAGGAGTATAAAAAGGGTGTTTTTATGGAAGAAGATCTTCCACCTGTTTTTAGAAACATGTATCTACTTCAGGTAGGATTTGATGAATTAGAGAAAGGATACCAAGCATTTGTAAAATCAAATTTTAAAATATAAAAAACACTTGAGATGAAAAAGATGAAATCAAGTAATAAAATATTACTTATTACAGGAATGGCATTAGTCCTGGTTCCAATATTTGGAATGTTTGCTGTTTCTCGAATATATTTTGAGAAAGGGATGATGAATAAAATAGATGTAATCCCGCAAGAATCTAAAACTTTTCAGTCTAAGGAAGAGGGTATGCGTACTCAAAAACAAGGTAGTTTTCAGGTGCTAAACTTTGATGGCATAAAAGGCATCGATGCCACAATCAGTTATTATCCATCCGCAGATTACGGAATAAAGTTTAAAGAAAATTTAGAAGGACATTTAACTATCCTAAATAATGGTACAGGAGATCTTTCTATAAAAATTAAAGACCCTAATGACTTGAAATCTGCACATATTTATTTAGAGGTCTATTCTCCGAACATTAAAAGCTTAGTGGTAAATAATAGTAAAGAATTGCAGGTGTTTTATAATGCTGACTCTTTAAATTTAGTAGCTAGTCATGCACAGTATGTAAACATTGCAGAAAATGATAAACTTCAAAATTTACGTTTAAATGCGAATGCGGTGAAAGAATTAAACTTGATAAAAAACAATTGGAAAAGCTTAATTATTGATGCAAAAGCCGGCCAAGATTCCTCCTCAGATTTCAGGTTTCAGCAAAATACTATTGGTAATTTGCAAATAAAAGCTGAAGGAAATATGAACGTAGAATTTATGGGTAAAAGTGATTTTGAAAAGGAAATTAAAATCCAAGAATTGAGTTTACAAACTATCGGTCCTGTAAATTTAAAAATGTCAAAAGCAAGTGTAGAAAAAGCTAATGGAGAAATTTCTGATCAAACCCAGCTCTCTATTCCTGCTCGAATTATTAATTTAATTTATAAGCACTAAAACTTATAATTTTTCAAAAAATCAATGCTAAACTTTATATCGCTGGCCAATAATCGGTCAGCGGTATTAAAAGTTACTTTTTCTCGATAAGCAGTTAGTAATCCTTCAACGAAAGCTGATGATTTATCAGGCCTTCTCATGTCTAAAGCTTGAGCTGCTGTTAGAAGTTCTATGGCTAAAATCCGCTCTAAATTTAAAACTACACGATAACATTTCGTAGCCGCATTGGCACCCATACTAACATGGTCTTCTTGTCCATTACTGCTAACTATGCTGTCAACAGATGCTGGCGTGCATAATTGTTTGTTTTCACTTGCAATAGAAGCCGCTGTATATTGAGTTATCATGAAGCCAGAATTTAAACCTGGATCATTAACTAAGAACGGACTTAGACCTCTTGCCCCAGATATTAATTGAAAATTTCGACGCTCAGAAATGGATCCTAATTCTGCTAAGGCAATACTTAAAAAGTCAAATCCCAATGCTAATGGTTGGCCATGAAAATTACCTGCAGAAATAATTAAGTCTTCTGTAGGAAATACATTGGGATTATCGGTAACCGAATTTATTTCCGTTTCAAAAATAGAAAGGACATAATCTAGCGTATCTTTACTTGCGCCATGAACTTGGGGTATGCAACGAAATGAATAGGGATCTTGCGTTTGTTTGCCTACTTTATTGATCATTGGGCTATCCTTTAGCCAATTCAATAAATTAGCGGCGGTTTGCCTTTGGCCTTTATGTGGTCTAATATCATGACTCACAGCTAAAAATGGGTCAATCCTACAATCAAATGCATCAACAGAAACCGCAGCAATAGCATCAGCCCAGTGGGATAATCTTTTGGCATTTAATAAACAATGAATGCCATATGCACTCATAAACTGTGTGCCATTAATTAGCGCTAAACCTTCCTTGCTTTGTAATTGAATTTTTTCCCAGCCCATTTCATTAAGCATATCTTGGCTGCACATTTTGGCACCTTTATAATAGACTTCTCCAGCACCAATTAATGGAATACTTAAATGAGCTAGAGGAGCTAAATCACCTGATGCACCTAAAGAACCCTGTGTATAAATAAGGGGTAGAATGTCATGATTATAAAAGTCGATCAACCTATTAACGGTGGATAAAGCGACGGCAGAATGGCCATAACTCAGTGATTGAATCTTTAAAAGCAACATCAATTTAACAATGCCTTGAGGTACCTCCTCGCCAGTGCCGCAAGCATGAGACAGCAAAAGATTGTGTTGAAGCTGGCTTAAGTTTTCTTTTTCCACTTTAACATGCTGCAGAAATCCAAAACCTGTATTGATCCCATAAATTGGTTGATCTGAATTAGCCATTTTTTGATTAAGATAAGCGCGGCAATACTCTATTTTTTCAATAGCTTCATTCGATAAAGCCAATTTAGCATTTGATTCAATAATATTTTGGATGAGATCTAAACTTAATGGTTTAAAACCTATTTCGAAAGTGGTCATGTGAATGGATTAAAACTCAAAAATATAAATTATATCGAAACAATTTCCTCATTTGGGCTTTCTAAGATCTTAATCTGCCATAAAATTTCTAATTTAGTGATAGGGAAAGCTTGTCCTTTTCGTAAACTTTTATAAACGGCATCAAAGAATTCCATATAGTTGCCTTGCTCAGAAGGCCATTTTGTTTTAGAAAAGTCTCCAGCATCATTTAGGTAAGTAAGTTGACCATGATCGTTAGGGTTCTCCCAACCATAAGTAGGGTCTAATGGGCTCAAACCATTAAGGAGTTGTTTCTCTTGAACATCAGCGTGCATTTTTAAAAAGGACCCTTTCGAACTATGCGCTATAAATGCTTCTCTAGAATCGGCGACTAAAAAGCTAGACGTTAAAAACACTTGAAGCTGGTTTGGATAACTTAAGTGAATTTGAAAGTAATCATCAACTTGCGTTTTTTCTCGGTTATAACTTAGTGTTTTTATAAACTTAATAGGCTTGCCAAAAAGGCTAATCGCTTGATCAATTAAATGCGGACCCAAATCATATAAAAGACCAGAACCCGGCATCTTTTCTTCTTTAAATAGTTTTGGGCCTATTTGGTTTCTATATCGATCAAAACGGAAATGAACTTCAACTAATTTACCAAGATAATTGGAGTCAACAACCGCTTTAAAAGCTTTAAATCCGCTGTCAAAGCGTCTATTTTGATAAACAAAAATCCATTTATTTTGCTCTTTTGCTAAATTAAACAAAGTATCTGCTTCAGAAAAAGTCGTTGTAAATGGTTTCTCGATTAAAATATGTTTTCCAGCTAGTAAAGCTTTTTTAGCGAATTCAAAATGAGTAAAATTTGGGGTGTTAATTACAATCAATTCAATTTCTGAATCTGTTAGCAACGTATCAAAATCTTCAAAATATTTAACATTTGGGTATAAAGACTCTATTCTTGATTGATGTCTTTTAAGGCCAGCGTAGAAATTAAAATGCTCATTAGCATTAATAAATGGGGCATGAAATACCTTTCCAGACATCCCAAATGCTAAAATGGCTGTATTTATTTTTTTACTCATAACACAAATGTATCATAAAATCTTATGTAAGGATTAAACATTCCCCCTAAAAGATGATAATCGTATATTTGTGCATAAACTTAGGAATGAAAGCATCAGAAATAAATTATAAATGGAAGGCCTTACAATTAAAACTAGCAGAAGATTTTGAGTCGGAATCTCCCGATCTTAAAGTTATTTTATTTTTGATAGGAGTACAAGAATTAGGAAAAGGGCCAAAGAAATATAGTAAAAGACAAAAAGAAGAATTAATGCATATTGCCACTTGTCGCTTATTAAGTGAAATGGGGTTTTATGAATTGGAAGGCTTAGATCAAGATGGTTGGCCACATTGGAAATTAGTTAAAGCTATACCTGCCTATAGTTCATTAGAGCAGGAAATGCTCTTAAAGGGCTTAGCAATAGCTTATTTCGAAGAGATTTATGGCCAAACCTTTTAAAGCAAAAACCCCACGATTAATCATGGGGTTTTTGCGTTCTTAAGTAAATGTTTATGATGTATAAGGTATCGTAAATTGGCTTACTTACCTTGTGAAGCGGCTTCTTTTTTCAACTGATCATTAGCTACGATTACAATTTCTACACGACGATTTTCAGCTCTGCCTGCGTCTGTGTTGTTATCAGCTATGGGCTCAGAATAACCTTTACCAATTGTAATTAATCTAGAGCTTGGAACACCCTGAGATACCGCGTATGCTTTCACTGCAGCAGCTCTACGTTCCGACAAACCTTGATTATATTGTTCTGTTCCTCGGTTATCTGTATGTCCAATAATTTGGATATCAGTACCTGGGTATTGATTAAGAGAGCTGGCTAAAGATTGAATATTTTGTTTAGCGATATCTTTTAGTTCTGATTTATCAAAATCAAATAATATACCATTATCAAACTTCACGATAATCCCTTCTCCTTCACGAATAACCTCAGCATTAGGAATAGCTTTTTGAATTTCGGCAGCTTGTTTGTCCATTCTTTTGCCAATAAAGCCACCTGCTGTTCCTCCAACGGCAGCACCAATGATTGCACCAACCGCAGTATTGCCAGCTTTTTTGCCAATAATTCCACCAATAACCCCACCTGCTGCAGCCCCAATTCCAGCTCCTTTTTGTGTATTCGTTAAACTATCACAACTTTGAAATGTCATTGCTCCTATGGATAAAGCCATCGCATAAGTAGCTATTTTAATTTTTGAAGTACTCATTTGTTTTTTGATTTAATATTTATAAATGATATACAAAGGCAGTGCCAAACCTTAAAAAAATGTTTAATAATTGTATTTATCTTTCCAAAGAAATTTTAAACGTTCTTTAAGCTTACTCTCTGCCGGATTATTACCAGGCTCATATAATTTTGTGCCCGATATTTCATTAGGTAAAAACTCTTGCTCTACAAAGTTACTTTCGTAGGCGTGCGCATAAAGGTAATCCGTACCATAATTCAGATCTTTCATCAAACGAGTAGGCGCGTTGCGCAAATGTAAAGGAACAGAAAGGTCGCCTGTTTTACGGACTAAATCCTGAGCAAGATTAATAGCTTGATAGGCGGCATTACTTTTTGCCGAACTGGCTAAATAAGTAACGCATTGTGACAAAATAATTCGGGACTCCGGGAATCCAATGATATTCACAGCTTGAAAACAATTATTAGCTAATAGCAAGGCATTTGGATTAGCATTTCCTATATCTTCAGAGGCTAGAATTAATAAACGACGAGCGATAAATTTAGGGTCTTCACCTCCCTCAATCATTCTGGCTAGCCAATATACAGCTGCATTAGGATCGGATCCTCGAATAGATTTGATGAAAGCCGATATAATATCATAATGCTGTTCTCCTGCTTTATCATAAAGGGCCATGTTTTGTTGAACATGTTTTAATACAACTTCATTATTGATGATATAAGGGCCATCCCCTAATGCATTAATAGTGATTTCAAAAACATTTAATAAGCGTCGGGCATCACCTCCTGATAAACGCAATAATGCTTCGTGCTCTTGAATTTCAATCGGTAGTTTTTTTAAAACTTCATCCTTTTCAATAGCTTGATTTAAAAGATAAACTAATTCTGCTTCTGTTAAGTTCTCTAAAATATAAACTTGACATCTTGAAAGTAGAGCGGATATAACTTCAAAAGAAGGATTCTCCGTAGTGGCGCCAATTAAGGTTATTAAGCCACTTTCAACGGCGCCCAAAAGACTATCTTGCTGACTTTTGCTAAAACGGTGTATTTCATCAATAAATAAAATAGGCTTACCTAAAAAACTTCCTCTTAATGAAATAGCTTTATCGATGACTTCACGAACCTCTTTAACACCCGAATTAATAGCGCTTAAATTATAAAATGGGCGATCTAAACTTTTGGCAATGATATTGGCTAAAGTAGTTTTTCCAACACCAGGAGGCCCCCATAAAATTAGAGAAGGTAATTGTTTGTTTTCAATAGCTTTCCTCAATACTGAGCCCTCTCCAACTAAATGAGCTTGTCCGACATAGTTCTCTAAACGAGTAGGACGCATTCTTTCAGCTAAAGGAGGTAATTGGTAAGACATAATTAATCTATAGGTTTAGTTTTTGTACTCGTATTTTTTCTTTTGAAAGGGCGTTTTTTTATAGATGACTTGGCCTTTAATTCTGGAGATACTCCTAAATGTTCAGGTAGAATACTTGGCTCTAGTTTGCGCTCAATTAATTTTTCAATATGCTGCAAATATCTATAGTCGCGTTGCGTTACAAAAGTAATCGCCGTGCCTTTTTGTGAGGCTCTTGCTGTTCTTCCAATCCTATGAATATAATCCTCAGGGTCGGCAGGAGTATCAAAGTTAATAACTAAATCAATACCTTCTACATCAATCCCTCTACTTAATACATCTGTTCCAATTAACACATCAATTTTTGAATTCTTGAAGTCCAAGATGATCTGTTCTCTGTCTCTTTGCTCTAAGTCACTATGAAAACTGGCCACCGACAAATTGCGCTTGCTTAATAATTTCCCTAAATCTTTCACCTTTTCTTTACGGTCAGCAAAAACAATAATTCTATGATATAATTGAGATTCTAAAATGTGGAGCAATAATGGTGTTTTTTGACTCTCATCCAAATAATAAACTTGTTGATCAATACCTTCCGCTGGTTTTGAAATAGCAATATTTATTTGCACCGGATGAAATAATAATCGATTGGCCAAATTCCTAATTTTGGGAGGCATTGTTGCTGAAAACAATAAACTCTGTCTTTTCTTTGGTAGATAACCCACAATCTTCATGATGTCATCATGAAAGCCCATATCTAACATACGATCTGCCTCATCTAAGACAAGAAATTGAAGTTGATTTAAATTAATTGAACCAGAATTTAAATGAGCAATTAATCGACCAGGGGTAGCAATGATAATATCGACGCCATCTCTTAGGGCTCTTTTTTGAATTTCATAGCTTTGCCCGTCCCCACCTCCATAAATAGAAATGGATGAAATATTGGTAAAGTAGCCTAAAGCTTGAACTTGCACATCAATTTGTTGCGCTAATTCCCTAGTAGGAGCTAAAATCAAGCAAGCATTATGAGTTTTAGACATTTGGGATAGTTTTTGGATTATGGGTAACAAATAGGCCCCTGTTTTACCTGTGCCTGTTTGTGCACATGCAATTAAATCTTTTTGGTCTAAAATTAATGGAATGGCTTTTTCTTGAATAGGACTAGGTTCTTTAAAACCCATTGCCGTTAAGCCTTCTAAAAGCTCTGGTGAAAAATTAAATACTTTAAAATCCAAATTATTGTCTTGTTTTTGATAAAATAGCTTATTAATTAGCTTGTTACAAATATACGGCTCTAAGATTAATTTCTTTTATAAATAATCAAACAGAAAGTTATATTTATGAAAATCAAGTTTATTTTGCATCTATTAAATAAAAAGGTCGCTATTGAAATTTATTCAGAACAAATATGACAAAGACAAACTCCGTGATGATGAACTTTTAAGGAGTTACCAAATCACAGGAGAACTTAGTGTGCTCGCTCAACTTTATGAGCGATATATGCACCTAGTCTATGGTATTTGTATGAATTGCTATAAAGATGAAGAAAAGAGTAAGGACGCCGTTATGGCTATTTTTGAAGAGTTGATAGCTAAGTTAAAAATTCATCAGGTTCAGAATTTTAAAAGTTGGTTACATGTTTTATCAAGAAACCATTGCTTGATGGATATTAGAAAATCCTCTAAAATGAACATGGATAATATTGATGAGCATCTTATGGAATTAGAAGGATTCGTGCATCTTGATGTAGAGGATGTAAAAGAAAAGCAGCTTTCTGATTTGGAGAATTGTATTAATACTTTATCCCCAGAGCAAAAAATCTGTATTGAACTATTTTACCTAAAGGAGATGTGTTATAAGGATATTGCTCAAATCACAAACTATGATTTAAACCAAGTGAAAAGTTATATCCAAAACGGCAAGCGAAATTTGAAAAATTGTATTGAAAAAAACAGTGAAAATTAAAGATTACTCTGATATTGAAGTTTTAGAGGCCTACTTACTTGGGCAACTTAATGCAAAGGATAGCTATGAGGTTGAGAAATTATGCCTGGAAGATCCCTTTGTGGCTGAAGCTTTAGATGGCTTAAAACATAGCCATCACTTAAGGTATAATTTATCTATATTACAAAAGCAGTTACATCAAAAAGTAGCTCAAAAATCTGTTGAAAAGAAGAAATGGCAAATAACCTCACAACGTTTGAGCATTGCCTCTACTGCTGCTGTATTATTTATTATTGTGAGTTTGTTATTTTGGTTTAAGATCAATAATGCTAAATCAGCTTTAGTTTTTGAAGGTAGTGTCCAAGATTTAAATACGAAACAAGCTATTGAAAATGTTCAAGTGGAATTACCCAATTATAGAATTAGCACTTTTACTATGAGCAATGGTAAATTTCAACTTCAAATGGAAAAGGACTTTAAATATCCTTTAAGAGTTATATTTAGTGCGCCGGGATATGATAAGTTGGACGTTAAAGTAGAAAAGACTAATGCCAACATCAACACTTTTCAGTTGAAACCTATTATAAAAAAAGAGGATTAAATGGTGTTTAATAATTGCCATTTAGCCCTCTCTGATTTATTTAGGTATTATTTTAAGCTATAAAATAACTTAAAATATAATAAATGATTGCGGCTAAGAGCGCAGAGATCGGGATGGTTAATACCCAAGCCCAAATTAATTTAATCGTTACTCCCCATTTAACAGCGGATACGCTTTTAGTTAAACCCGAACCTATAATAGCACCTGTAATGGTATGCGTTGTACTCACAGGAATTCTTAAATGCTCAGTAAAGTAAAGTGTTAATGCACCAGCAGTTTCTGAAGTTACCCCTTCAAATGGTGTTACTTTAGTGATTTTTGAACCCATGGTTTTAACAATTTTCCAACCCCCACTTAAAGTACCAATGGCAATAGCGCTATAACAAGCTAAAGGAATCCATCCAGGCATAGAACCTTCGAACTCTTGCCCATTAGCATCTTTATAGGGTAGAACTACTTGTAGCCAATCAGGAAGAGTTTCCATATTGTGACCGCTCGTATGGATATATACAATTACCGCAGCAGCAATAATACCCATTACTTTTTGAGAGTCATTACCTCCGTGGCCTAAGCTAAAAGAAGCCGATGATACTAACTGCATTTTCTTCAACCAAGCTGTTGACTGAGTTTGATTTAGACTACTAAAAATGAGGTTAAAGAAACAGATAATCCAAATAATTATACCTACCAAGAACCACTTAATATTGTGGGATTCAAATATGACACTCAAGAGCTCAGATTCAAAACGAGGCTTTTTAATCGTTTCATAGGAGTGCATTTGATAATAAATCAAAAGTCCTGTAGAAATCATGACTGCTAGCGTGAACAATTTAGGCCAAATGCTTTTTTTAGCGGAATGTAAAAGCCAAACGGAAATAGCGTAAGAAACGACAGCTCCAATAAATGGCGCGAACACAATAAATGCAGCGATAACTAAAACACCAGTAGGCATTTCACCTTCTCCGCCTGCTTTATACCAGTTTACCACACCTAAACCCGCATGCGCAATAGCTGCTCCAGCAAATCCCCCAATTAAGGTGTGGGAAGAGCTTGAAGGAATTCCTAACCACCAAGTTAAGAGGTTCCATATAATAGCTGCAATAACCCCCGCAAGAATCACAATGAGGTTAATATCCATAGTGTTTGCTGTTTTGGCAACTGTGTCTGCTACTCCAAATCCAAAAACCCAATAGGCCACAAAATTAAAGAATGCTGCCCAAACTACAGCTTGGAATGGAGTAAGTACTTTAGTAGCTACGATAGTAGCAATAGAGTTAGCCGCATCATGGAATCCATTGATATAATCAAATATGAGGGCTAAAACAATAATTATAATGAGTAATGTAAATGACATAATAGAAGTTTAAGCATTTTTAACCAAAACAGACTCTAATACATTAGCGGCATCCTCACATTTGTCGGTAGCAATTTCTAATGTTTGTAAGATTTCTTTTTGTTTAATTAACTCTATCGCATTACTTTCAAATTCAAATAAACGAGCTATAGCTACGTTACATACATAATCAGCTTGATTTTCTGCACTATTAATACGAACACAAGCATCTGCAATAACACGAATATTTTTGAAG
Organism: uncultured Pedobacter sp.; assembly: GCA_964592575.1. Taxonomy (GTDB): domain Bacteria; phylum Bacteroidota; class Bacteroidia; order Sphingobacteriales; family Sphingobacteriaceae; genus Pedobacter. The sequence goes on along the minus strand of CAZQFF010000002.1, from coordinate 76,796 downwards.
CTACGTAATTCTTTAATAGCCTTTTCTAAATCCGTACACATTTCTACTAATAGTTCTGCTAATTTAATCATAGGCTCACTGATAGTAGTCACATGATATAGTTCAATATGGTTTGCAGAAGCATGGATATAATCAGCAATATCATCAATAGCACTCGCTAAATAATGAATGTCTTCACGATCAAAAGGTGTAATGAAGTTTTTGCTTAGTTCAATAAAGATTGAATGTGTAATATCATCTCCAACATGCTCTAAACGCTCTACTTCTTTAATTGCTTCTTTTCTAACGTTTACGTCTTTAGTGGTTAACACAACTAATAAAGTTTCAGCAATTTTAAGCACGTTACTGCCCGCTTGCTCAAACAAGGGTTGAAATTTTTTATCCTTCGGAGTGAAGAAACTGAAAATACTATTCATGATATCTAATCAATTAATTTTGACAAAACTACAAAGCCAATGTTAACTTAATGTTAAGATATCAGTTTTTGTTAATCTACCTTTTCTAAGGTAAAAGCAAAAGTAGTTCCAATAAAAGGGGTGCTTCGCACTGAAATAGTTTGTTGGTGAGCTTCTAAAATATGTTTAACAATAGCTAAGCCTAAGCCTGTGCCACCTTCCTCTCTAGAGCGGTGTGAATCGATTCTGTAAAAACGTTCAAATAAGCGCGATAAGTGTTTTTCCTCAATACCAATACCGTCGTCCGTAACCTCTATCAAGAATTGATCGTGCAATTCAAAAATCTTTATCGCTATAGTTCCATTTTCTTTCCCATATTTTAAAGAGTTCTGGATTAAATTGATCAATATTTGTCTAACCTTTTCTCGATCAGCATTAACCATGGTAGGCGCCGTATATTTTTCCTTAAATGTTAAGTTAATTTTACGACGTGCGGCGCTATCTTCCATGTTCTCCATCACCTCTTTGGCAAGTAAGACAAAGTCAAACTTTTCATAGTGAATAGGTATTTCACCGGTTTCTAATTTAGAAATGGAATCTAAATCACGAATTAAATAACTTAATCGATCTACATTTTTACTAGCCTTTTCTAAAAACTTTTGAGCTTGTACAGGATTATCTTCAAAACAATCTTGAATGGTTTCCAAATAGCCCTGAATGGCGAATAAAGGGGTTTTAAATTCATGAGACACGTTGCTTAAGAACTCTCGTCTAAATTGTTCTTGCTTTTTTAACAACTCAATTTCTTTTTTCTTGGCCCCAGCCCATTCTTTAACCTCTTGTTCAACATCATTGATTGGGTCTGAGCTCACATATTCCCCCAAAGCTTCTTTTAGGTCTTTACCTAGTTTAAGATTGTGAATGAGTTTATAAATTAACTTAATTTTAGAATAGATATACTTTTCTAAAAGGTAGTAAAAAACAATAAAACTCGTGATAAAGGAAACCGAGAAGGAAATAATTAAATAATACCAGCTTCCTTGAAAATGATAATTAACTAATCCTATAGATAATCCTACAGCTAGTGCTGTTATTAAAACTAAAACTCGCAATTGCATAAAGCTAAGTTAAGCTTTATATATGAACAAATTGTTAAGTTTTTATAGAGTTCCACTCTTTATAGAAATGGTCTAAATAGAGGAGCATAAAATCATGCCTTTCTTGAGCCATTTTTTTCCCGGTGACCGTATTCATCATATCTTTTAATAGTAAAAGCTTTTCATAAAAATGATTTATTGTCGGCGCTGTAGTGTTCTTATAAGACTCCTTATTATGTTGGTTGACAGGTGGGATTTCAGGGTCATATAATACTCTGCTTTTAAAGCCCCCATAAGTAAAAGCTCTTGCAATGCCTATGGCGCCTATAGCATCCAGGCGGTCAGCATCCTGCACCACCGCTAATTCAGGACTATGAAAGGTTTTCTCCTCAAATGAATTTTTGAAAGACATATGTTTTATGATAAGGATAACTTGATCAATGGCTGATGGCGATACGCCCTCCTTAGTCAAAAACTCATAAGCTAACTGTGGCCCCAAAAGTTCATCTCCGTCATGAAATTTGGGATCAGCAATATCATGTAATAAAGCAGCTAAACTTACAATCAGTTCATTCGCTTTTTCTTTAGAATTGATTTGCAGCGCATTTTTGTAAACTCGCTCAATATGAAACCAATCATGACCTGCTTCAGCATTTTTTAAACAAAGCTTAACATAGTCGATAGTTTTGGTAATAATCTCCTGCATTCGCTAAATTTTATGATTTTCTTTGCGGTCTTTCTGACTCAGGTCTTTTACTGCCCTCGTACAATTCATATTCTAATAAACGGCAATCTAATTTGCCATTATAGAATTCTATTTTTTTATCTGCTTTTAAGCCAATTTTTTTGGCTAAATCTGGATTGCCAGTGAATATATAACCAAAATAACCCTTAGCTTCTTTCTTTAAAAAATCGCCTATTCGTCCATAGGTTTGTTCTAGCTTTTGGTGCACACCTAATCGCTCGCCATATTCTGGGTTAAAAATGATAATTCCCTTGTTTGTGTCTGGCACTTCAGTTTCTGCAAAATCTCCAGTTTGAAAAGTAATCATATGATCAACTCCTGCAGTTTTTGCATTTTTTCTGCTAATTTCAACTGCATCTTCTGCCCAATCTGAAGCGATGATTTGAATGTTCACATCTTTAATAACCTGATCTTTTAGAATTCTACGCTCTGCAAAGAACACGGTTTCGTCATAGCCTAATAAGTGCATAAATGCATAATTCATTCTATATAATCCAGGGCGTCTATTGCTAGCTAATAAGGCTGCCTCAATAGCAAGCGTGCCAGAACCACACATTGGGTTTATAAAACTCGATTTTCTATCCCATTTAGTGGCCATAATTACGCTCGTTGCCAAGGCTTCTAACATTGGGGCTTTACCTGGGATTTTTCTATAACCATGCTTGGCTAATGTTTCCCCACTCGTGTCTAAAAACACATCTACCAGATCATTTTGCCAATATAAGTGCACAACAGCTTTATTTAGGTCTGAACCAGAATTTGGACGCATACCTTTTTCGGCTTTTATGCGATCTACGATAGCGTCTTTTACCTTTAAATTAGCAAATAAAGGGGTATTAATATGGGGGTTGTTTACATTGGAAGTTACTGAAAAATAACCTGCAAAATCAATATAGTTTTCCCAAGGAATGCGCACTAATTCTTCATACAGATCATCAGGGGTTTCAGCCTTGAAATGAGCAATTTGATAAAGCACTTGACTAGCACAACGCAATTGTAAATTAAGTTTAATACAATCGTTAATGTTGGCCTGTAATTCAATTCCCGTGCTAAAAGTTCGTTCAATTTTAAAGCCGAGTTCTAACACTTCAGCTTCTAAATAACTCGACAACCTTTTATTACAGGTAATTATTACTTTTCCTTTGGTTTCAAATACATTGCTCATACTTGCAAAGGTATCATAAAAGCTTAAGAAATTATTGAAATAGTCCGATATAATATCGATATTTGGATAGTGAAAAATGTATAAAATGGAAATTAAAGGAAAAGTACACGAAGTAGGTGCCGTACAACAAGTAAGTGATTCGTTTAAAAAAAGAGAATTAATTGTTGAATACGCTGAAAACCCAAGCTACCCAGAATATATTAAATTCGAAGCTTTACAAGATAAAACTGGTTTACTAGATGCTATTAAACCTGGCGATGAAGTAGAAGTGTCCTTTAATTTAAGAGGTCGTCCTTGGACCAACAAAGACGGAATTACTTCTTATTTTAATAGTCTTGTGATTTGGAGAATTACTAGCTTAAATCAAACAGCTGCGGCTCCATCTGCACCTTCATTTGCTGCGCCTAGCGATCTAAATTCGGCTGCGGGTGAAGATGATGATTTACCATTCTAACTTGCAGTAAATAAGATAATAAAAAGTCATCCTTCTCAATTGGATGACTTTTTTTATGATGTTAAAAATTGTTAAATAGCAAGTACTTGGTTTTAATAGCCGTATTTTTGAATTTATGAAGAAAAGTACGCTTCGGATAATTACTTCACTGATGACAGTAGCCATTCTGGGTGTATTGGTTATGCAGGTGTATTATATCCAAGAGTCTTTTAAACTCAAGTCAGCGATATTTGATCAGAATGTAAATGCTGCACTAACCGCAGTTGCGAATAAAGTGCAAAGAAATGCCGCTTTACAACACCTGAACGAAAAGGATACGGAAATCAAAAAAAACCGTGATTCTGAGCTCAAGGCTCATATGGATAGCATTTTGGCTGTTAAATTAGCCTATAAAGAAAAGGAAAATGCTAGAAAATTACGTCAAAGACAACAAATCATAGACTACCTAAGTTACCAAGATAGCGCTGTAAAAGCTAGTTTTCATTCAGCTATGGTGGTTACTGAAGAGCAGTATAAGAAATATTCAAATCCAAGGATTAAAAACACTGATTTTGGGCTTGAAATTCAAGATGAATGGGACATCACTACTGGTTCACTTATCAAGAGAAGCATAAAGCCAAGATTGCCTGAAATTCAGCAAAGTAGAGGTGGCCAAGTTCCTGACTCTATTCGTTATATCGCTTTCTCTACCGTGGATGGTATGCCCCGCTTGATCTCTTATCCAACTTATGATCCAGAATTGATTGAGAAATTTAAGAAGGAAGATCAAAAAGCCGAAAAGGAGTATCAGCAAACGCTTAATAAACTTTATGCGGATACCCAAAGAATTTATTATGTCAATAGACTGGAAATAATTCAGGATGTAGCCTCGGAAATGGATGATCCTAATTTGCCCTTAAAAAAGCGTCTGCCCAATAAATTGTATTTGGATACCTTAATTAGAGCCGAATTAAATCAAAAGAATATTCCAATTGATTATAATTTCTGGGTAAGTTCCATGCACAATCAAAAACAAATTGTGTTTCAAAATGTTCAATTTAAACCTGAGGAGCGGGAAAAGGAGCAAATTTACAGTCACATCCTTTTCGGGAATGATTTGCTCCGTGATCCAGGCGTTTTGTACATTAGTTTTCCTGATAAAAATAGTCTCTTGATGGGGAGCTTACTGGCTACTTTCGGTTCGTCAGCCGCATTGCTTCTCGTGTTGGTTTTTATATTTGCTTATACTATAGGAACGATTTTAAAGCAAAAGAAACTATCAGAAATGAAATCGGATTTCATAAATAATATGACTCATGAGTTTAAAACTCCTGTAGCCACTATTATGATTGCGAGTGAGGCCTTAAAAGAAGAAGATGTAGCAAAAGATGAAAACCGAGTAAAGCGATTGGCTGGAATAATCTATGACGAAAATGCACGTCTAGGAAATCATATTGAGCGGGTGTTGGATGTAGCTCGAGTGGGAACCAAAGAAATAGAATTAGATTTAGCGGAAATAAGTTTGAATGAATTGATTTCAGCTGTGGTCGATAGCATGGATTTGCAATTGAAAAAAAGGGATTCTAAAGTGGTCTTAAATTTAAACGCAAAACCAGATCTGTTATTGGCCGACGAATTACATTTGTCAAATGTTATATATAACTTAATCGATAATGCAATTAAGTATAGTAAAGACCGCCCTATAATTACCATCAGCACGCAAACCTACGCTAAGCATATGGTGTTTAGTATAAAAGACGAAGGTATTGGCTTGAGTAAAGATCAAACCAAGCGTATATTTGATCAATTTTATCGTGTGCCTACAGGAAACTTACACGATGTTAAAGGCTTTGGTTTAGGTTTAAATTACGTCCAAGAAGTCGTGCAAAAAATGGGTGCCCAAATTAAGGTGAATAGCGAAAAAGATAAGGGAACTCAATTTGATTTAATCTTTCCAATTAAATAATCATCAGATGAAAAAAATACTCTTAGTAGAAGACGATCCAAATTTAGGTTTACTCTTACAAGATTTCTTACAAATTAAGGGAAATTTTGAAGTTGTACTATGCCAGGATGGAGAAGAAGGTCTAAAGGTTTTTTCTAAGCATAACTTTGATCTCTGTATATTGGATGTGATGATGCCCAAAAAGGATGGCTTTGCTTTAGGTAAAGAAATTCGCAAGCAAAATGAAAATGTCCCTATCATTTATGCTACAGCTAAAACTATGATTGAAGATAAAGCTTTAGCTTATGATATTGGCGCAGATGACTATATCACTAAGCCTTTTAGAATAGAAGAATTGTTGTTGAGAATCAACGCTATTTTTAAGCGTTTGAGCAAGAGAAATCAAGATGCGGAACCACAACAAAATCAATTTGAAATTGGGCAATACACCTTTGATTTTACAACACAAATGATCAGTTTTAAGGGTAATATGCAAAAGCTGTCTACAAAAGAAGCTGAACTACTTCGCTTATTATGCCTAAAAATGAACACGGTCCTTACTCGTGAGGAAGCCTTGCTTTCTATTTGGCATGATGATAATTATTTTAATGGACGAAGCATGGACGTGTTTTTAAGTAAACTCCGAAAATATTTAAAGGATGACCCTAAAGTAGAGATTCTCAATGTGCATGGAAAGGGCTACAAATTAATTGTGAATTAATAAATCGCGTAATGACTAAAGTAAATAGAACTTTATATACTTAGCGGCTTCTTTTCCCCAATCACTATAAGCACTTTGTAAATCTCTCCATAAACTCGCGCGGTTCGTAACCTTTCCTTTAGTTGGAGCAAGCAGCTTGTCTTCGGCAATTATTTCTTCTTTCACGTCAGTAGCAAACCAAGTAATGTGGTCATGCGGTAAAGCTAAACCAAGAATCATTCCTGGTAAACCTGAAAAATTCTCAGGACCTGAAGCTACAGGAATTAGGTCGGTGTAAAAGGCTACCACGTATACAGAATCTAATATTAAAGCATTAGCTCTTCTACATTCATAACCCGCTATTAGCCTAGTTTCATCCGTAATCTTCCAAGTAATTTTAGGGATAGAATCTTTTACTAAATACACTTCATCAAGTACCTTTTTTTGTACTATAGAAAGCCCATTGTCTAGTTGTTGCGAAACAATATTATTCTGATCTAATAATTCTGATCCAGGAATGGTTGAATACATGGATTCTACATTGGCATCAGGGGTTTGCGTATATAGCGTTTTATTTTTGTTAAAATAAAGTGTGGATTTTTTAGTCTTGAACTGTGGATTTTTCTTTTGGTATTCTTCAAGATAAGTTCTTGTAAAAGTATTCATATCACTGTCGCCAAAATTCTTTTTCAGCAAAGCAAACATATTAATTCTCATTTCATAGCTGATAGACCCTTGAACGGGAAATCGCTTATATTGAGCGTGTAATTTTGAGCTTAATACTAGCATGGCTACCACACTAAATAGAGTTAAATTAATTTTTCTCATATTATTGATTGATTGCTCCCATTTTCGTGAAATCCCATTTTGCCGTTAACATAAAATACTGGCCAATGGTGTTGTTATAGGATTGGGTAATACTTAATGCATTCGCCGACCTACTAAAGCCATTATTCTGATTTAATAAGTCTTTTACTGCGAGGGATAAGGTTAATTGCTTTTTATCAAAAAATGTTTTATTTATACTAGCATCGATGAGATGTCTTTGAAAATTTTCATTAAAAGCTACTGTTTTCCCATTAAAGGTATTATTGTAATTAATGCCCCAAGTCAAAGACTTATTCATCTTAACGGAAAAAAAACTTGTTATATAATGGTTATAGCCATTATTGTTTAAATCTTTATTGATGCTAGAGCTTGATTTTACAAAGCTTGGATTATACCTAATACTAAAACTAATGAGTCCCTCTGAATAACGGGAAATGCTAAAGTCAGTATTGATCGACTGGGTGTTCGATTCATTTAAAATATTGTTAATATAGGAATAATAAGTTTGGGAATTTGTGCCACCACCTAAGCCAATTTCAATGTCTTTTAAAGCTTTAATTTTTTTAGAATAATTAAAACCTATATAATAATTAAAAGGTGCTTTTTCCTTAAGATTGATGGATTGATAGGTTGATTTTCCAGTATAAACATCTGTGCTACTGTTACTCACAATAGCATTATTTTGCAATATAAAATTGCCATACAAATAAAAGGAAGTGCCTTTTATCATTTTGTAGGAATTAAGATTAAAATTAATATTACTATTGAATCCAGGCTTTAAATTAGGGTTTCCAATTGGGATATTTAGTACGTCATCATTTACCCGAACTGGTTGAAGTTGGGAAATGCTTGGCTGGTTGGTATAACCATTATAGCCTATAGAAAAGCTTTTACTAGTGGACATCTTGTAGACATACCTTAAGGACGGATTTATATTAATAAAATCTTGCTTATAATTCACTTGGTTAACTAAATCCTTTTGATTTAAATCTAAGCTAATCACATTTATTCCCCCATTTAGTTGGGTTTTATCTTTATTATAATTCAATTTCAAGCCTCCGTTATTTAAGAAGGTGCGACTTTCAAAATGATTACTAAATAGCAAATCTAATTGTGAGTAGTTTCCACTATTGTCTTTATTGTAAGAATCCCTGTCTAAGTCGTAATTTTTACTAGTTAAACCATAAGATAAAATTAATTTTAAAGCGTTCGAAATGGGCTCATTATAGGTAAAGCTCGCGCCTATTTCTAAATCTTTCGAAGCTGTAACTTTTCGTTGATCTGTAACTTCCGTTTGATTTAAAATTCCTTGAGCATCAAAGAAATTGTTTTGAGAATATAAAAAGCCAGCTCCGTTATTATCTAAATAATTTTCAAAGAATTTAGCGGTAAATGTTCTTCCTTTTTTTGCAAAGGACCTAGAATAAAGCGCAGACAGATTAAAACTTTTACCCGTGCCAGCAGAATTTAAACGCCTCATTTCACTATTCAATTTTGTAAAATCTACTCGCTGACTTAAAGTCTCGAAATGGCTATTGCTAGAATTATCTTTATATGAGGTGTTGAAGTTAAACTTTAAATTACTTGAGGAGTCAATTTTGAGGGTAAACTGTCCATCTAGCTTATGACGTGAAGTTTCCTGAAGTTTTAAATTATCTTGATTGGCTAAAATACTTCCTCCAGGAAGATTTCTTTGGGTGCTCATTAAGCCAATATTGTTAATGCCTAACTGACCAATCTTGTAATTTAAATTTATGCCATATTTATCTTTAGCCCATTTATTGGAAAAATGAAGCCCTCCCGTTTTGGCAGTAGGTAAACCATTCCCATAATAGGTGCCCTCATAGCTGTCTAATTCATCATAATCCCCCGACAAGCGTATCGCTATACCTCCACCATCCATCAATTCAATGTCCCCGCCTATCCCCCCAGAATATTTTTCTTGATCCGACCAACTTAAACCTGTTTTGCCAGTATTTCCACCAATAGTGTAGAATGAAAATTTTTGTTTGTTGTTAAATCGATTTAACATGGCTTGCCAGGAATTGAAATCACTAGTGCCGCCACCCAGTTCAACTTTTCCAAATATGCCTTTCTTTTGATTTTCTTTTAAAGTGAAATTTAATGTTTGTTGACCTTGACCGTCATCAACGCCTGTTAATACAGCTTGATCACTTTTTTTCTCGAAAAGTTGAACCTTATCAATCATATCAGCTCTGATATTCCGAGTTAAAAGGGTAGGGTCATCTCCAAAAAATTCTTCCCCGTCTAACAGTACTTTTTGTACAGCTTTCCCGTTAGCCGTTATCTTTCCGTTTTGATCAACTGTTATGCCTTCAAATTTTTTAATGAGATCTTCTACGCGATCATTGGGCTGTATAGTATAACTACTGGCATTAAATTCCGTGGTGTTACCTTTAATTTTTATAGCAGCCACTTGTCCTTTAATAATGATTTCCTTTAGTAAACTGGTTTTTTGAATCAAGTTGATTTGTCCTAAATCAAGTCCAGGTTTTGAAGCATTAATTTCAAAGTGATTAACATAATCTGCGTATTCAGGATAAGAAACCCTGACAAAATACTTTCCATCTTTAAGGATAGGCAATTCAAAAATCCCGTCGATATTTGCACGAGTATATTTAACTAATGTAGAATCTTTTGCATTCATCAAAGATATGCTCGCCATATATAACTTGGCTTGAGCATTGGTGTCGATGACTAGGCCTTTTATGACCGGTTTTTTTTGAGCGAGAGCGATATTTGCCAATAAGGCTATCCAAAGCAATAGTAAAATCCTTTTCATACAGTTTGGTTTCTATCAAATGTAAGGTTATAAGTGAGGATTAAAAATTTACACCATGGAAATTAACAAGCTTTAACACATTTTAACTTAAGTGTTAAAAAACTGAAAAAATGACTAACTTGAGCTGAATTTGGAATAGATGAGATGAAGCCGAACGATAGTCAAAATGCCTCTAGCCTTGCTGCACAATTTATAAATTTAACCTCTCGACCTGTATTTTTAACAGGTAAGGCTGGTACAGGGAAAACCACTTTTTTAAAGTCTATTATTCATCAAACCCACAAACGTTGCGTCATTGTAGCTCCAACGGGTATTGCTGCCATCCAAGCAGGGGGAACCACCATTCATTCTTTGTTTCAAATACCTTTAGGATTATATCTGCCTGAAAATCCAAGTGATGAACTGCTGCTAAATGATCAGGCTATTAATTTTCCGGCTAATATGCTCAGACATTTGCATATGAATAATCGGAAGAAAAGAGTCTTAATGGATTTGGAGCTCTTGATCATTGATGAGGTTTCTATGTTAAGAGCAGATTTATTGGACGCTATAGATTTTGTATTACGATTTGTTAGAAAGAGTGAAAAGCCTTTTGGAGGAGTTCAACTACTTTTTATAGGAGATTTATTTCAATTACCTCCAGTAGTGAAAAATCAAGAATGGGCTTACTTGCAAAAGTTTTATCTTAGCATTTATTTTTTTGAAGCCTGGGCCTTAAAACAAAATCCTTTGATCTATATAGAGCTCGATAAAATTTACAGGCAAGAAGACCCTCAATTTATTCAGCTATTAAATAACTTCAGAAATAATCAAGTGAGTCAAGCCGATTTGGATTTATTAGCTCCTTGTTATAAACCAAATTTTAAACCCGAATTGGCCGATAAATACATCACTTTAACGACGCATAATGCTAAAGCTGATGAGATAAACAAAGATTGCTTAGCACAACTCCCTGGGCAGCTAAAAACCTATACCGCTCAAATCTCTGGTGAATTTCCAGAATCTGCTTTTCCTGTAGAAAAACAATTGCAACTTAAAAAGGGAGCTCAAGTCATGTTCATTAAGAATGATGTTTCAGGAGAACAGCGCTTTTTTAATGGCAAACTTGCTGAAGTGACCGACCTTTATCAAGATACAATCTGGGTGAAAACAGAAGAAGTGAAGAACTCTTTTCCGGTAGAGCTTTATCATTGGAAGAATATTCGTTATACGGCTGATAAAGTGAGTAATGAACCAGTTGAGGAAATTATAGGCACATTTTCTCAATTTCCATTAAAATTAGCTTGGGCCATTACTGTGCACAAAAGTCAAGGTTTAACCTTTGAAAAAGCTATTTTAGATTTGGGGCAAGTATTTGCACCCGGACAAGCTTATGTTGCTTTATCCCGCATGCGAAGCTTAGATGGTTTGGTATTGAGTAGCCCTATTCAAGCGCGTAATCTAAGATTAGATCCTCATGTTGGTTATTTTTCTAAAACCAAAGATGAACAAGAAGCACCCCAAACTCAATTTGAAAAAGATAGATTAAACTTTTTATATCAATATATAGAAAACTGTTTTGGATTTCAATCCTTACACGAAAACCTTAAACTTCAAATTTTAAATGCTAACAAAGGCGAAGACCGATTATTAAAACAATTGCAATTACCCTGGTTAAAGGAAAGGGAAGCGGAATTAAGTGCCTGGCTAGCTGATGGGCAAAAGTTTATTAGACAATTATACAAGCTAATCCTTCAAACGGAATTAATGGATAAGCGTTTAATCCTTGAAAGAATGTTAGCCGCAAAAAAGTATTTCCTGCCTAAGTTAGAAGATACTTTAAATTTATTGTGGAATAAACTTTTTGAATTCAAAGAAACAAAGGGTATGCAAAATTTACTCCCTGAGTATATTCAATTAGAAGGGTATTACTTTGAACAGTACAAGCAAATTGTGAAAGCTGAAAATTTAGCTGCTGCGGTATTAGCTAAAGATGATATGCCAAAACTTGATTGGTCTCAAGTTGACATTAATTGGTCTCGAAGAATAGCATTGGAAAAAGTATTTGGAGAAAATCTGGCTTATATGGACGATAATTTAGTGGAGGAATCGGCTAAGGCAAAAGGAAATTACAAAACGCGAAAGCAAGCAGTTAAAAAACCAAAGGCTATTAAGGAAGATACAAAAATGATTAGTTATTTGTATCTAAAAGAAGGGATGAGTCCAATGGAAGTGGCAAAAAAAAGAAAACTTACCATATCGACCATAGAAGGACATCTAACTTATTTTATTGCTAAAGGTGACCTGCAAGCCAAAGATTATTTAGCGGCAGATAAACTGCATAAAATTTTAAAAACTATCCAAGAAATGCAATCCATAAAACTACAAGAGTTGAAGGATAAGTTAGGTAGTTCTTTCACTTATAGTGAAATTAAGCTAGGTGTAGCCGCACATTTGAGTGATCCGCAAATTTTTTAAAAAGCAATTTTTCCTTCAAATACAAACTGGGCAGGGCCACATAAAAATATATTAGAGAAGCTTGCTCCATCATAGTGGAAACGAATTTCTAATTGGCCTCCCAAAACACGAATCGGAGTGACAATGGTTCCATTTTGGTGTAAATGTTTCGCCATTGCCAAGGCCACGGCGGTAGCTCCTGTGCCGCAAGCGTATGTTTCGTCTTCCACGCCTCTTTCAAAGGTTCTGACAAACCAATAATCACCTTTATTTTCTACAAAATTAACATTGATGCCTTTTTCAGCATATTGAGATGAATTACGAATAGCCGATCCATCAGCAAAAACATTTTTATCAGATAAGCCAGCTACTTCTAGAACATAATGCGGAGAGCCCGTGTTTAATACATAGGCCGATCCATCTTTTTGAATTTCTTGTACGTCAATCATCTGTAATTCAACCCAGGCACTGTCGTCTGAAATTTTGGCATAATGTGGTCCGTCAACTGCCAAAAAAGTAGCTTCATTTTTTATAAGGCCAAGGTGTTTTGCAAAAGATACAATACAACGTCCCCCATTTCCACACATACTTCCCTCTCTACCATCTGCATTAAAATAACGCATTTCAAAATCATAATTTTCTTTATTTTGCAATAACATTAAGCCGTCTGCACCAATACCAAAGCGTCTATCACACAAAAAAGCCACTTTTTCAATGGTCCATTCTACATCTATATGCTCGCGGGCATCAATTAAAATAAAGTCATTTCCAGCACCTTGGTATTTATAAAAAGGAATTTGATTCATGGGGTTTTAACATTTTTTAACACAAATTATGACGTGTTATTTATACAAATATCGTTTATCTGGTATTAAATTTGATAAATTATGAAATTAAATTAATGCATACAGATATGAAAAAAATAGGAATGTTAGTATTGGCTGCATTTTTAGGAGGTGCAGGAGCTCTTGGCGCTTATAAATTAATAGAGCGCAAAACAGATAGTTTTTCATTAAGTGAAAAGCAAAACATGGTTTTTGCTAGCAATCTAAGAGGAGTAAGTTCTGCAGGTCAAGGCGATTTTGTGCAAGCAGCAGCTTTAGTTTCTCCTGCTGTAGTTCATATTAAGACCACTTATGCGGCTAGTAATTCATCTCGTTCAGGTTCATTAGAAGATTTTTTTGATTTCTTTGGGGGAGGCTCTTCTCCACGTTCACAAATGCCTCGTTCTGCCTCAGGTTCAGGGGTAATATTAACGGCCGATGGCTACATTGCGACCAATAATCATGTGGTTGACAAAGCAGAGAAAATTGAGGTTGTTTTATCTAATCGTAAAAAAGTGTCTGCTACCGTAGTTGGAAAAGATCCAAATACCGATTTAGCCCTTTTAAAAGTAGAGGAATCTGGATTGCCTTTTGTGAAAATGGGTAATTCTGATGATGTTCAAATTGGGGAATGGGTATTAGCTGTTGGTTTCCCATTAGATTTACAAACTACAGTAACCGCTGGTATTGTAAGTGCTAAAGCGCGTGATATTGGTATTCTTAAAAGAGAGCAGCAAACCATGTCTCGCGAAGAGTATATGGAAATGCAAAGAACAGGTAAAATGCCTGAGCGAAAAGCAAGCGCTGCAATTGAATCATTTATTCAAACAGACGCGGCTATTAATCCAGGTAATTCTGGAGGGCCATTAGTAAATGCCAATGGCGAGTTAATCGGAATTAATACCGCTATTGCTTCTATGACTGGCCGTAATGAAGGCTATGGATTCGCTGTTCCTATAAATTTAGCTAAAAAGATCTTAGAAGATTTCAAAAAATACGGTGAAGTAAAACGTGGCTATATTGGGGTTAGTTTCACTCCTTTAGATGCAGATGCTGCGGAAGCATTAAAAGTTAAAGAAACGAATGGCTTATATGTTAACGAAGTTATTCCAGATGGAGCCGCTGCTGCAGCTGGAATTAAAACAGGAGACATTATTAAAAAAGTTGAAGGAGTGGAGATTTATGATTCTCCAGATTTGCAAGAAAAAGTAGGTCGCCTCCGTCCAGGAGATAAAGTAAACTTAAGTGTTTTGCGTGCTGATGGAAGCTTGAAAAATATCGTCGTAACCTTAAAGCCTGAGTCAAAAAGTACCGCGCTTGCTACTCGTAAAGAAGTGAGTACGGGAATGACTATGAGTAAATTAGGAGCAAGTTTTGCGCCTGCTTCTGACGCGCTAAAAGCTAAGTTAGGCATTAAGGAAGGCGTCGTAGTAACCGCCGTTGAACCAGGTAAACTATTTGATATGTGGGATGTGAAAAAAGGACTAGTGATTCATAAAATCAATGGCAAAACAGTAAACTCTGCTGCAGATGTTCAAAACCACTTAGAAAGCTCAATTGACGGTCGTACAACAATTTCTGGTTTCGACCAAAATGGTGGTACTTTCGGATTTAGCTTTAACTAGAATAGCCTTTATTCTTATTAATAAGTATATTTCAAGCCCCCGAATTCGGGGGCTTTTTTGTTTCCGTTGAACATAACCTGAACACAGAGCGAATAAAAGGTAAAGACCAATTAAATCGGAATCGAATAAAGGAAGAATCAGGTTTAATTTTTTTAGAATGTTTCTAAATAAATTCTTTATTGTGTTTTTACTTGCTTCATTTCTAAATTACTCCCATAATTTAAATACTTTTGTGTAAACAAACCCATATATTCAAAAACTAATGAGTAGTATAGCAAGTACTTTTTCCTCTTCGTTAGGAAAAAAATTGATCATGGGCCTGACGGGTCTATTTCTTATCATGTTCTTAGCCATTCACTGTTTTTTAAATGCTTTTATATTCTTTGATAAAACAGGTGAACTTTTCAATGTAGGTGCACATTTTATGGCCACTAATTGGTTAATCAGAGCCATGGAAGTGGTGTTAATGGCTGGATTATTATTACACATTGTACAAGGTTTAAAACTTTATTTCCAAAATCAAGCTGCTCGTCCAGAGAAGTATGCTTATCACAATGGAAAAGCAAATAGTAAATGGTATTCCCGATCTATGGGCTTATTAGGAACCTTATTGTTAATCTTTTTGATTGTGCATTTAAGTGATTTTTGGACGACATCGCGTTTTACTGGAATTCCAACAGTTGATGCTAACGGTCACGAAGACTTATACGCTGTAATGAAAGAGTCATTCTCTAACCCGTATATCGTGATTCTTTATGTGTTATCGATGATTTCTTTAGCTTATCACTTATTACACGGATTCGCCTCGGCTTTCCAAACTTTAGGTTGGAATCATAAAAAATATTTCCCAATTATTAAAGCTATCGGATTTTGGTATTCCATCATCATCCCTATAGTATTTGCGGCCATGCCGATTTACTTATACCTTGGTTTATAGTTTAGTAGAAAACGATTAAAGCTTAAAAAATGTCAGCATTAAACTCGAATATACCAGAAGGCGATTTAATCACAAAGTGGACGAAATACAAATCGTCGGTAGCTTTGGTAAACCCTTCTAATAAAAGAAATTTAGAAGTACTTGTAGTGGGCTCTGGTTTAGCTGGTGCCTCTGCTGCAGCTACTTTAGCCGAAATGGGCTACAAAGTAAAATGTTTTTGCTTCCAAGATTCTCCACGTAGAGCGCACTCCATTGCTGCTCAAGGGGGTATCAACGCGGCAAAGAACTATCAGAATGATGGGGATAGTACCTATCGTTTGTTTTATGATACCATTAAAGGAGGAGACTATAGAGCAAGAGAGGCAAATGTGTATCGTTTAGCAGAAGTATCTGCCAATATTATCGATCAATGTGTGGCTCAAGGAGTTCCTTTAGCTCGTGAATATGGTGGTTTATTAGATAACCGTTCTTTCGGTGGAACCCAAGTTCAGCGTACATTTTATGCTGCGGGTCAAACAGGACAGCAATTGTTATTGGGGGCCTATTCTGCTTTAGAGCGTCAAGTGGGCATGGGTAAAGTAGAAATGTACACTCGTCACGAAATGCTTGACATCGTAAAGATTGATGGCAAAGCTAGAGGAATCATTGCTAGAGATTTGATCACTGGTAAATTAGAACGTCATTTTGGTCATGCTGTTGTATTAGCTACAGGAGGATATGGAAACGTATTCTATTTGTCAACTAATGCTATGGGTTCAAACGTAACGGCTGCTTGGAAAGCAAATAAACAAGGTGCGTATTTTGCGAATCCTTGTTATACTCAAATTCACCCAACTTGTATTCCTGTATCGGGCGATCACCAATCTAAATTAACCTTAATGTCGGAATCATTACGTAATGATGGTCGTATTTGGGTGCCTAAAAAGAAAGATGATAACCGTAAGCCAACTGATATTCCAGAGGATGAAAGAGATTATTATTTAGAGCGTAGATATCCTGCTTTTGGTAATTTAGTGCCACGTGATGTGGCTTCTCGTGCAGCTAAAGAGCGTTGCGATGCCGGTTATGGTGTAGGCGCTTCTAAAAAAGCTGTTTATTTAGATTTTACATTCAATACAGAACGTTATGGACGTATTGAAGCAAATAAATTAAATATCTCTAATCCAGACCACGAAACAGTCATGCGTTTGGGTAGAGAAGTTATTAAAGAAAAATACGGTAACCTGTTTGATATGTACAAGCAAATCACTGGTGAAGATCCGTATGAAACACCAATGCGTATTTATCCAGCTGTACACTATACTATGGGTGGACTATGGGTAGATTATAACTTAATGACTACTGTACCTGGTTTGTATTGTGCTGGAGAGGCAAACTTCTCCGATCACGGTGCTAACCGTTTAGGTGCATCAGCCTTGATGCAAGGTTTAGCCGACGGTTATTTTGTATTACCTTATACCATTGGAGCTTATTTATCAAAAGAGATTTCAACTAAAGCTATTCCAACTGATCATCCTGCATTTGTAGAAGCAGAAGCTAAAGTTAAAGCTGATTTAGAGCGTTTAATTCAAATTAAAGGAACTAAATCCGTAGATTATTTCCACAAAAAATTAGGATTAATTATGTGGGATAAATGCGGTATGGCTCGTAATGAAAAGGGATTGAAAGAAGCTATAGAAGAAATCAGAGCTTTAAGAGCTGAATTCTGGTCTAATGTACGTGTTCCGGGAAGCTTAGATGAACTGAATACAGAATTAGAGAAAGCATCACGTGTAGCTGACTTTATGGAATTAGGTGAATTGATGTGTATGGATGCTTTAAATCGTAATGAGAGTTGCGGTGGTCACTTCCGTGAAGAATATCAAACAGAAGACGGCGAGGCTTTAAGAGATGATGAAAACTATGCATATGTAGCCGCATGGGAAAATAAAGGCAATGGAGAATTTGAATTACACAAAGAAGAGTTGAAATTCGAAAACATCAAAATTGCACAAAGAAGTTATAAATAATCCTAGTTTATAGGTACTAACTCAATCATATAAAAATGAGTACAGGAAATATGAATTTAACGCTAAAAGTTTGGCGTCAAAAGAATCAAAACACTAAAGGTAATTTAGTTGATTATAAAGTTACTGGGATTTCTCCGGATATGTCATTTTTGGAGATGTTCGATGTTTTAAACGAAGATCTTATCAATAAGGGTGAAGAGCCAATTGCGTTTGATCACGACTGTAGAGAGGGAATTTGCGGGATGTGTTCCATGTTTATCAATGGCCGTCCTCATGGACCAAAAGAAGGCATCACAACCTGTCAGTTACACATGCGTTCTTTTAAAGACGGAGATACGATTATAGTAGAACCATGGAGAGCAAAAGCTTTCCCAGTAGTTAAGGATTTAGTGGTTGATCGTTCAGCCTTTGACCGCGTAATTGCTGCAGGTGGTTTTATTTCGGTGAATACAGGAAATGCGCAAGATGCAAACAACTTACCTATTGCCAAATCAAAAGCAGATGCTGCTTTCGAGGCAGCAGCTTGTATTGGTTGTGGGGCTTGTGTAGCTACTTGTAAAAATGCTTCAGCTATGTTATTCGTGTCGGCAAAAGTATCGCAATTAGCTTTATTGCCTCAAGGTCAGCCAGAGCGTTACAAACGCGTTCAAAATATGGTGGCTCAAATGGATGCGGAAGGTTTTGGTAATTGTACGAACACTGGAGCATGTGAAGCAGAATGTCCAAAAGGAATTTCCTTGGAAAATATAGCACGTATGAATCGTGATTATTTCAATGCTAAGTTTTTCAGTGAGGAAGAAGCATAATCCTTTGTTTGGAATTCAATAGAAATTACTTAATTTTATAACACCGAGACAAGGTAAATCATAAAGGCGCCCAGCTCAAAGAGCTGGGCGCCTTTTAATATTAATATTCTGGGGCTGTTTCTATGATTATGGCACCTTTAGAGAAATTAGATCCATATTGATTCTTGGCATCATTTGGACTTAAATAACTAATTCTCTCAATTCTTTGTGGATTTACAGCGGAGAAACCTTGATAGTCGGTAATTTCTCCATTCACCACATACCAAGCATCTTCTAAACCTGATAATGATGTGCCTGAGATCATGCTTTTCATAACAAAGGCAATACTACCGCGTGTTTTTACTTCTGGCAAAATGATATCGAAATTATCGTTTGGTAAAGTAAATCGAATAGGCACTTGAAATTTAGAGCGAATAGGCTTATTCGCTAAATAGCCAGGCTTCCATGTTTTTGATTTTTGTAAAACCCGCAAAGCTTCTTCTTCTAATCCAAAACCTAGTTTTTTACCTAAGGTGTTTACATTTGATATAGAGCCGTCTGGCTCAACAATGAAGCTTAGGAACACCGTTCCTTGTTTATTGCGCTCAAAGGCTTCTTCTGGGTATTTAATAGAGTTTCTAATCAAGTCATAGAATTTTTCAATTCCTCCAGGATAACTAGGTGGCATATCTAATTCCATAGCTTCTAAAACTTGAACAGGTTTTTTAGCCACGTAAGCTTCAGAAGGCGCATTATTGATAATAATTGTCTTTTTGATTTCACTTATATTTTCCTCTTGAATGGGCTCAATTGTCGCTTCAAATGTGAGAGTTGGTATAATTTCTTCTGGTTCAACTATTACAGGGGCCTGTTCAATACCTTTTAAACTCGGCTTCTTTTGTGAAATTTGTTTTTCCTGAACGTTCTGGATAAAATCCTTCACAGGAACTTCTAGAGTTTGAGCAACATTAAGGAGTTTTTTATTGTTTTGGATAGTAGAGGCCGATAAGATTAAAGCTAAAGCAAAGATCGGAGCAACAAGTCCGTATTTCCAAATAGCTCGTTTAGTAGAACGCTCCTTATACAGCATATAAATCCTTTTCTTAACTTGGGATTGCGTATAAAACTTATTCGTAAGCTGGTTAATATCGGTTTTAAAGGTTTGGCTCAAGATTAATAAAGCATAAGATTCTTTACAACCTTGATATTTTGCTGCAGCTTCGTCCGCTAAATACTCATGAATATTTTTAATCGCAATTTTATAAGCATAAATAATCGGATTGAACCACGTAAAAATCTGTAATATCTCAAAAAAGATTACATCCCAAGAATGCTTTTGGTTGATATGTGTTTCTTCGTGAAAATGAATAATATTAGATGCTGGAACATCATGTGCCACTACTTTTTTATTAAAAAACGAAAAAGCAGCACCTGGTAAAACTGTTTTAAGCGACTTTCTTACCAGGAATAAACGGAATAGAAATCTGGCACTGAAAAAAAATAATCCACAAACATAGACGCCGATAATCCAATTACTCCAATTTAATTCGGGATCTTGTAGTTTATCCACAGGCATAACAGCAAGTTCTCCAAGGTCTTCAATATGCTCATACACTTTCTGACTTAATTCTTGTTCTCTAATCCATTCAAAACGAAGAAAAGGGAGGACTAAGGCTAATATGCTAGCCCCAATCAAATAAACTCGGTTCAAGGTAAAATGGGTTTCCTTGGCCAAGAGAATTTTGAATAACAAGAAAAACAGAATCAGATACAGGTTAAGCTGTAACAGAAAGTGCGTCCAAATCATTATTTTGGTTTATTTTTAAAAGTATTGATCATCTTGAGGATTTCATCCACATCGTTTAAGTCTAATTTCTCTTCCTTAACAAAGAAAGAAAACATACTTTCAACAGAGTTCTCATAATAATTTCCTAATAATTTATTCGTAGCATGTCTTTTATAAGATTCACGACTAATTAGAGGATAATATTTGTGTGCTTTTCCATAGGCCTCATGCCCTATAAATCCCTTATTTTGGAGTATTCGAACAATTGTTGATACCGTATTATAAGCTGGCTTTGGTTCCGGAAGCCTGTCTATAATTTCTTTCACAAAAGCAGATTCTAATTGCCACATAATCTGCATAATCTGCTCTTCTGCTTTAGTTAAATCTTTAATTTCCATTTTTTAGTTTAGTTGTTAAATTAAAACTAAGCAATTAGGTTTTTTAATCCAAATAAATCGTTTAAAAAACAAAGGCCTTCAATAATAATTGAAGGCCTTAACGTTTAGGTGTAAAAACACGCTGTATTTATATTTGGTTAGTTTCTAGCAGGTGGAGCAGCTGGCAATGCTTTACGCGGAATTTTTTCTGCTCTTTCAGATGTATGATATACAAATGAAGCGATAATCGTAGCTGATTTCTTTAAATCTTCTGGAATTAAACGATCATAAGTATCTTGATTTGTATGGTGTGTACGCGTATTATAATCAATAGGGTCTTGGATAAATTGGAATCCTGGCAATCCTACGGCATCATAAGCTTGGTGATCTGTACCGCCTGTATTATTAATGGTTACAGTTTTAGCGCCCAAATCAGCAAATGGGTTTAACCAAGCTTGGAAGATATCGCGCGCAGCGGCATT
>CAZQFF010000002.1:44403-55414 GCA_964592575.1 uncultured Pedobacter sp. | reverse complement strand
TTACCTTGTAAATAAACACCACGAACCGCACCTGTTCCATTATCTAAATTATAATAAGCAGAAAGTTTTTCGTGTGCAGGTTTTAATTTCATGTCAGCAGGATCTCCAAAATGATTTTTTACATAACCTCTTGAACCGAATAAACCTTGTTCTTCCGAACTCCATAAGGCAATTCTAATCGTTCTTTTTGGTTTAAATCCAATAGCTTTTAAAATACGCATGGTTTCAATCATAACTGCTGAACCTGCTGCATTATCGGTTGCGCCACTACCTGCATGCCATGAATCAAAGTGACCTCCAATCATAACCACTTCATCTTTTAATTTAGGGTCTGTACCTGGAATTTCAGCAATTACATTATAACCTTTTGGATCTTCTGTATGGAAACTTGTTTTTACCTCAGCTTCTAACTCAACTTTTTCTCCACCTCTTAATAAACGTAAGATGTGTAAATAGTCTTCAGCGCTAACTTCTAATTCCGGATTAACTGGTTTAGCATCCATGCGGTATGAAGCTCCATTGGAAGTAAAGAAGGTTCCGTGGCCACCTCTAGCATAAGTTAATTTTAAGCCAATTTTTTCGGCTAATAACATACTGTCAATAGCTGCTCTAACGGCATTTAAACGAGCCATAGCTACTCTTTGTGCAGCCATTGCATTAGCAGGAGTACGGTTTGCACCTGGTGTACCACCTTGACGACCTGCTCCTGGAGTTGCCGGTTGAGCATTTGCCATATCATTTAATTGTGCATCTGTAAATCTTACAGCATCTGGTGTAAAACGAGTTACTAATGGCTGAATAGTAACGGATTCAATCATCACGATTTTACCTGCCAATTTACCTTTATATTTAGCTAAATCAGTAACGGTGTCTGCTTGAATTAAAATTACGTCTGATTTAATTGGACCATTTGTACTTGGTGTCCAAGCTTTAGGATAACCTATAATAGGTCTGTAATAAGGCTTAGTGGTGGCCGCATAATATTTTTGAACACTCCAACCTTTACCAAAATCACCCCATGCTTCTAGGTGTACATTTTGAAGGCCCATTTCTTTAAAATATTTCATTGCCCATTCTTGCCCACGTTTTAATCCAGGGGAATTCGATAAACGAGGTCCAATCACATCAGTGATTTGGTAGGAAATATCCATTACTTTAGAATTTTCCAAACCTTCTTTGCGGATTTTTTGCACCGCTTCCATGTTTACTGGTTCTTGAGCAAACGCAGAAAAGCACAGCCCAAGGGCAAATGCTTGAAGAGTCAATTTTTTTAACATTTTGTTTAGTTATAAGTTTACGTAACGTTCTTGTTCGAATTTACAGGAATTGTTAATTAATTGTAACTTTCTATTCAGATTTTTACATTCAAAATTTATGAAAACAATAAAGTCACTATTCAGCACGTTATTAATGCTTTTCTGTGCTTTTATGGCACAAGCTCAAAGGAGCGAAAATCGAGATGCGGATATTGTTAAATTAGTGGAACAAGTTTCCGCTAAACAATTAGAAAGCTATGTCCATAAATTAGTTTCTTTTCACACCCGCCACACCTTAAGTGATACCACGAGTAAAACCACAGGAATTGGTGCTGCAAGAAATTGGATCAAGCAAGAGTTCGAAAAGAATATAGCCTCCAGCAAAGGTCGTTTACAGGTTAGCTTTGATAGTTTTGTTCAAGCTGCCGACGGGCGTCGAGTTTTGCAAGATGTGCCCATGAAAAATGTAATGGCTATTCTACCAGGTAAAGATCCGGCCGATAAACGAATGATTATGGTTTCAGGGCATTATGATTCTCGAGTAACCGATGTAATGAATGCCAAAGATTTTGCACCAGGCGCAAACGATGATGCATCAGGAGTAGCTGCTGTTTTAGAGTTATGTCGTATTTTAAGCCCATATGAATTTAATGCAACATTGGTTTTTGTAGCTTTTGTTGGCGAAGAACAAGGTTTATATGGCGCGAGTAATTTGGCTAAAAGAGCAAAAGAAGAAGGTTGGCAAATCCATTTACTGTTAAATAATGATATTATCGGCAATTCCTATGGAATGGAAACCGATATCAAAGACAACCGCTCGGTAAGAATATTTAGCGAAGGGGTGCCAGCTGGCGAAACAGCTGCTCAAGCCAATGCTAGAATATCTGCAGGAAATGATACCGAAGGTAAAGCCCGCCAAGCCGCACGCTATATCAAAGAAGTTGGGGAGCGATATGTGGATCAATTAGACGTTAAATTAATCTATCGTCGCGATCGATATTTACGTGGAGGTGATCATACGCCTTTTTCACAACAAGGTTTCACGGCTGTACGCATTACAGAAATGAATGAAGACTTTAGACGTCAACATCAGGATATCCGAACAGAAAATGGGTTTAAATTTGGGGATTTACCAGAATATGTAGATTATACCTATCTGCAAAAAGTAACGCGTATGAATTTAGCTGTGATGCATAATCTTGCACTTGCTCCTCAAGACCCTGAAAACGTTATTATTTCTACCAGCGGTTTAACGAATAAAACACAATTAAAATGGACGGCCCCAAAAGGTAAAGCTCCAGCAGGATATTATGTGCTAATGCGCGAAACCAGTTCGGCCATGTGGGAAAGAAAATTCTTTGTCAAGGACACACAAGTGGAATTAAATTATTCTAAAGATAATTATTTCTTTGCCGTGCAAGCTGTCGATGAAAAAGGTCATGAAAGCTTGGTCATTGTACCTAGGCCGGGCAGATAAACTAAATTTAATTATTTAATCGCTTTTCTAGCAATGATAAAATAACCAATAACAAAGATTCCTAAAGCAACTAGGCTGCTGTATAAAGACAAGTCGTCAAATATTTGAATTTGGTCAAGTGCTTTAGGATTCGCGTTGGTTAATTCCTTAACCGCCAGATTAGGATAGGCATAAGGAATAAAATCCACGTATTTCCAATTGAGATTGGCTGTTATAATTCCCATAATCAAGGCTAAGAAACCAATTCCAAAAGGCTTTAAAAAGTCATTCCATATCAGGTTCATCAGAAACTGAATCGAAATGATAGCCAATGAAGAGAAGAACAAGCGTAAGAATACTCGGCTTAAAAATGGAAAAGCCTGAAAATCATGAAACTTTAATTTGGGTTGAATCAAGCCTGCTATATAACCCGTGCCTAACATGAAAATCACAAATAGGAATAAGGTCAAAAAAGTAAGGAATACAATATAAATGAATTTACTCGAATAGATCGCGAATTTGGGTAAAGGCAGAGCGAAAAGGGTTTTCCAGGTATCTCCTTTGTATTCAATGTTGGTAATAGCATAGGTATTATAAATAACCAATATAGGCAACAATAAAACCCCCATAACGCCAACCACTGCCGAAGCATAACGTAACCATAATACCATTCCAGGATCATTCATCACGCGTTCGTGATTCGATAAAAAGCCCCAAGTGATTAAAATACAAATAACAAAGGGTAATAAAATGGCCGACCAAAAAGCTAAAGTTTTTCTTGACTTATAAAATTCTGAGTATAAAGAAACCAAAAATGCGCGCATACTATTGAGGATTAGAGGTTAGGTCTAAAAATAAATTCTCTAAGTCTTTTTTTGCTGCATTTAAGCTATAAACATGGATGCCGTTTTCCACTAATAATTGGTTTAATTGCGCAATTTCATTCTTTTCTAACATAGGTAGATGTAGGGTCGAATCATTGACTTTTAGAATTTCATAATGTCCATTTAGAATTTTCATAGCTTTCTCCATTTGGCCAACTTCAATTTGGAGATAAGGCTTTGATAATTCTTGTAAGGAAGATATAGGACCCTGAAATTGAAGCTCACCTTGATGTATAATACCTACATGCGTGGCTGTCTTTTCAATTTCAGATAATAAGTGGCTAGAAACTAAAATGGTTTTACCCATTTGAGTACTTAATTTGAGCATCAAACTTCTGATTTCAATAATACCATTAGGGTCTAAACCATTGGTAGGCTCATCTAATAATAATATTTCAGGATCAGCTACTAAAGCTAATGCAATCCCTAGGCGTTGTTTCATGCCCAGCGAATATTGTCCAGCTTTTTTGTTTTTTGCAGCTTGCAAGCCTACTAAGCTTAGCATTTGTTCCGCTTTGGACTTCGCAATACCTAATAATATACAACGATTAATTAGGTTTTCTAATCCGGTTAAATGACTGTATAAAGCGGGTTGCTCCACTAAAGCCCCCATGCTTTTTAAACAATTAATCCGATTAGAACTTAAACAACTTCCATTGATGTAAACTTTACCGGGTTCTGTGGGTAGTAAATTAAGTAGGATTTTAATCGTGGTAGTTTTACCCGCACCATTTTGGCCTAAGAATCCATAAATGCTTCCAGTAGGAACTTTCAAAGAAAGATCCTTGAGCACTTGTTGCGAACCAAAACTATAGTTCAGCGAAACCGTTTCAATAGCTAAGTTTTCCAAGGTAGGGGTGGATTACTTAATGATAGCTGGAAGAATTTGAATTAAATTTTGGCTAGTGCTTGTTGTTGTCTTCATCACTAAGCTTACGCCTGAAAAGTGATTTAATTTATTATAAGCAAAAGCTAAAACCATCATCACGAAGAGTGGAGCTAATAATAAGATAAATGGGTTTGTGTTGGCTAATTTTTTCATAGTTAAAAAATTTATAAGTGGTTCTTATTTTTTTCTTAAACAAATAGAATAAATAAAAATTTTAAGCTAAAATCTTTTAGACCAAGTGGAAAATATTATAGATAAACGCCAAAAAAGGCTAATTTGGCGCTTGTTGGTTAGAAATGGGAGTTGGTAGAAAAAAAATGCCCGTTCGTCGAAAGTCTATATCGATTTAGGGGCAAATACTTAATTTGGAATTTGATTTTAATAAATTATTTTGCTTGAGTTATGAAAAATAAAGGTGCCATTATAGTAAACCTTTTGTTTTGGCTGGTTATCGGCGTTATCTTGTTTATCGTTTACTCTGGCAGGAAATCCGAGTTCAACTGGTATCACTTTGCTGTGGTGGTGGGTTACTATGGAATCATTAATGTTTCCCTGTTTTTTATTAATTCAACCATTCTAATTCCAACTATCATAAAAAAACAAGGTAAACCATGGCTATATCTTGCTTTAATCGTACTCCTAACCTTCTTTGTAGTCGCTCTAAAATTTGGAATTGCCTATTTGCATCCTGATTTTGTTCTAAAATTATTTGTTGATTCAGAAACCGGAGAAGTAAATTATCTCCATTATATATTCCAGGCCTTTTTTATTACGGGTTTCTTTGTGGTGGTAAGTTCCTTGTTAAAATTTGCGACCGATTGGTTTAGCGATATCAATAGCCAAAGAAATCTGGAATCCCAAAAAAAGGACATGGAGTTACAATTTTTAAAATCTCAATTAAATCCACATTTCTTATTCAACTCCTTAAATAATATTTATTCATTAGCCTATCAGAAATCAGAAAAAACAGCCGATGCGATATTAAAGCTATCAGAAATCATGCGCTATATGATTTATGAAAGTAACGATAGCTGGGTGTCATTAAATAAGGAAGTAGAATATCTTAAAAGCTATATCGAATTACAAAAACTTCGCTTTAAAGATGGCGCTGCCGTAGAATTAGAAATTCACGGTGAAGTAGCTGAACAGCAAATTGTACCGCTTATCCTCATTTCATTCGTTGAAAATGCTTTTAAACATGGTGTGGCAAACGATCCAAATGACCCCATTCGTATAAAGATGATTGCTAATCAAAAGATATTACACTTTAGCATCACTAATAAAAAGAATAATAAGAATAAAGATGCGATGGGTGGCGTAGGTATGGGAAATGTGGAACGACGCCTGCAGTTACTTTATCCTGAAAGATATAAATTAAATATTGTAAATTCGGCTACTCATTATACCAGTGAGCTGATGTTAGACATATGAAGTTAAAATGTATTGCAGTCGATGATGAGCCTCTGGCACTCGACATTTTAGAAGATTATATTTCCAAAGTTCCGTTTTTAGAATTAGTCAGTAAAACGGAAAATGCAATTGAAGCCCTACAGCTCGTTCAAGCAGGAGGGATTGATTTAGTATTTTTAGACATTCAAATGCCAGATTTAACCGGTATTCAGTTTTTAAAAATTGCTAAAGATAAATCGAACTACATTTTAACCACAGCCTACTCTCAGTATGCTTTGGAAAGTTATGATCTAAACGTTTCTGATTATTTACTTAAGCCTATCGCTTTTGATCGCTTTTATAAGGCCGTAGAAAAAGTTAAAAATCTAGTACAATTAGAAGAGGCCTCTCCAGCTGTTACACCTGAGCCTGTTGCGGCAAGTCCGGCCTCAAGCCCCGTACAGGATTATATCTTTGTAAAAACCGAACATAAAATTCAAAAAATTCAGTTAGACGATATTTTATATATCGAAGGCTTGAAAGACTATATCTCTATTTATACTTCTACAGAAAGGATTATTACCTTACAAAACATGAAGAAAATGGAGGAAACTTTACCTAAAGGAGAGTTCAAGCGCGTGCACAAATCCTATATCGTAGCACTCGATAAAATCGAAAGTATAGAGCGTAGCCGCATCGCTATAAAAGGAAAAATCATCCCTATTGGCGATACCTATAGAGATGATTTCTTTAAAACTATTGAGGGAAAAAATATCTAAGCAATAGCCTTACTGCTTATAAACTTTTCATGGGTTTTACCGTATAGCCAGCTTTTTTGAGTAATTCAATTAAGCCATCTTTGGTAATTAAATGGGCAGCTCCAACAGCAATAAAAGCTTGGTGTTTTTCCATGATTTCAGGGAGTTTAATTACCCATTTTTCATTTCGAATACGTAGCATTTTATCCATCTCCTCTTTAGTCATATCCTTATTCTCTAAAAATAATTTTTCCAAGGCGGCTAAGTCTTGATGACGATAATGCGTAAAGAGTTTATTTGATTCATCAATGCCTTTCTGAGGGTCTTTAGCCATTTTTACTAAAATCTCAGCTTGTCTTTCCAAGCTCGATCCAAATAGCAAAGCAGCCTGATCTTCTAATTCTTCTAGGCCATAAATTGGGAGATTCTTTGACTTGCCAAAATCTTGTACATACTGGTCAAGCGCAGGGTTTGTCTCTGAAGAGGTTTTAGGCGCCATAAACTGTAAAAGCATGGTTTGAACAGCAGCGGGCTTCATCGAATTTAACATCTTCAAATCCATACCACTATATTTTTTAAACACATCGCTAACCAAGGCATAATCTTCTGCTGAAAGCAACTTATCTAAAAAATTATTATTCATCACTAAATAAGGCATCATTTTAGGCGCTAACTGAGGGTCGATGATCAACTCTCCTACAACAGCCTCTGCTTGATTCAGTTTTTGTGAAGCAATCGACAAACTATCTAAGAAGTTTTTTCCAGCAAAATGATAAGTGCCAAAAAGATAAGAAGGCTTTTTAAGGCCTTTCCCTGAAACTTCCCATAATAGGGTATTGGTTTGTTGGGCAAAAACCGTTGAACTAGCTAGGAATACAAAGAGGACAAGCGTTTTTAAAAATTTATGCATATGATTATTGATTAAGATGTTTTCGAATAGCTAGTTCCAGCGCATGGACAATTTCTTCTGGATTTTTATTTCCCTTTTCAATCGGATCTAAAACGGTCCATTTTAAATTTAAGCCAACGCCCAACGGGTAAGTGCCATTCTTAACAATTTTCCAAGAGTTTTCAATGGCTACTGGAACTAAGATAGCATGCGGCACCACTTTCATTAAAGTCGCAACTCCACCTACATGAAAAGGTTTTAAACGACCATCTTTGGCGCGTGTGCCTTCTGCAAAGATAAGCGTTGACCAATTGTTTTCATTCATTCTACGACCTAATTTAATTAATTCCCCAACAGATTGTTTACTATCTTTTCGGTCAATATTGGCGCCCCCACCATATTTCAAATTAAAAGAAATCGAAGGGATACCCTTAGTTAATTCAATTTTGGAGATAAACTTTGGAGAATAATGACGCAAAAACCAAATTAATGCAGGAATATCAAACATACTTTGATGATTCGAAACAAAAATGATAGGTTGGTCAGTTGGCAGATTTTGCGTATTAATAAAATGCGTCCTATTCAACAAAACAAGCTGGCTGTAGGTTAAAAAGAAATTCAATAGATCTACCGACTTTTTATGGGCTTTATAGCCAAATACCTTGTAAGAAATCCATTGTATGGGATGAAATATACATAGGAATAAAAAAAACACAAGGTAGAATAGAGGGCTTAAAATAATTCCAATAAGTTTTCTCATGGTTTGAATTGAATTCTAAGGCTAATTAAATCAGCTCGCAATTTAAGGAATTTTGCTAATTATTAATTAAATATGCGCTTATATTTCACTTTGTTGCAGAATAAAAGTAGATTTGTGACCAAAGATGAAACACTTTGTAGCCATTTCTTTAGTATTTTTTAGCTTAACCCAGTTAACTAGGGCGGAGCGTGCAGATACCTATAGGTTAATGGCCGAGGCCTATCAAAAGCAATCGCAATTTAGTGCCACTAGAGTTTTACAAGTATTAGCTGAAGATGAAAATGAACCTGATTCTTATTTTCTAAGTTCAGAAGATTTAGCTAAAATATCTATCATTCAAGAAAGCAAACGTGCTTTCTATCCCCTTCAAAGCCCAGAATTTCAAGAGATTATTATTCTGGCTCTGCCTTTAAACAAAGGCCCTTAGTTTACGTAAAACGCTGTATGATGTAAATGTTATCCTAAAGCACAGCTAGGACTGTGTTTGGTTTATAGGATATCTGTATTTTAACTATTAGAAACAATCCATTATTATGTTAGGATTTTTAACCAAGATTTTTGGAAGTAAATCGGAGCGCGATATCAAGGCAATTCAGCCAGTTGTCGCTCAAATCAATGAAGAATATGCAAAATTGGCTAGTTTAAGTAACGATGAACTACGTCAAAAAACAACAGCATTCAAAGCCCGCATTGCAGAGGCTTTAGCGGATATTGATAAACAAATTGAAGATAAAAAGCAAGAAGCTCAACAAGAGGGACTTTCTTTAACAGAAAAAACAACTATCTACGAAGAAGTTGACGCCTTAGGAAAAACGCGCAACGAGGAATTAGAAAAAGTATTAAAAGAAATATTACCAGAAGCCTTTGCGGTAGTTAAAGAAACTTCACGTCGTTTCACCGAGAACGAGCAAATTGAAGTAAGTGCGACGGAACACGATCGCAATTATGCCGCTCGCCGTAGTAATGTTAAGATCAATGGCGATAAAGCTTATTGGGCTAATCGTTGGGATGCAGCAGGCACCGAAGTTCACTGGAACATGGTACATTATGATGTACAGTTAATTGGGGGTATCGTACTACACAGTGGTAAAATCTCTCAAATGTCAACAGGTGAAGGTAAAACCTTAGTGAGTACTTTGCCAGCTTACCTCAATGCCTTAGCCGGTCAAGGGGTACATGTGGTTACTGTGAACGACTATTTAGCAAAAAGGGACTCGGAGTGGAACGGGCCTATATTTGAATTCCATGGCTTGAGAGTAGACTGTATTGATAAATATGAGCCTAATTCACCCGCTCGTCGCGAAGCTTATTTAGCGGATATTACTTATGGTACCAATAATGAATTTGGTTTCGACTATTTAAGAGATAATATGGCTTCTGACCCAGAGCAATTAGTGCAACGTAAATTGCATTATGCCATGGTGGATGAGGTGGATTCGGTATTAATTGATGATGCACGTACGCCTTTAATTATTTCCGGACCTGTTCCTTTTGGAGATCAGCACGAGTTTCATGTTTTGAAACCTCGTATCGAGAAAATCGTAAATGCACAAAAAGCTTATGTAAACCAAGCTTTAAATGATGCCAAAAAATTAATTGCAGCAGGTAAAACTGGTTATGAAGAAGGCGAAGGCGGTTTAGCTTTATTAAGAGCTTTCCGTGGTTTACCAAAAAATAAAGCCTTAATCAAGTTTTTATCCGAGCCGGGCAACCGTCAAATCTTATTAAAAACGGAAAACTACTACATGGCAGAACAATCTAAAAACATGCCTAAGGTAGATGCAGAATTGTTCTTCTATATTGATGAAAAACACAATCAGGTAGAATTAACCGAAAAAGGAATTGAATTAATTACGCAAACTGGTGAAGATCCAAGTTTCTTTGTCTTGCCTGATGTAGGTACGGCTATCGCGGAGATTGAAAAATCAGAGTTGAGCAACGAAGATAAAATTCTTCAAAAAGATAATTTAATGCGTGATTATGGGGTAAAAGCAGAACGTATTCACTCCGTTAATCAATTATTAAAAGCTTATACTTTATTCGAAAAAGATGTAGAGTATATCATTGACGAAGACAAAATTAAAATTGTAGATGAGCAAACCGGTCGTATTATGGATGGCCGTCGTTACTCAGATGGCTTGCACCAAGCTTTAGAAGCCAAGGAAAATGTGAAAGTGGAAGACGCTACACAAACCTATGCAACCATCACCTTGCAAAACTATTTCAGAATGTATCACAAATTAGGTGGTATGACGGGTACAGCAACGACAGAAGCTGGAGAGTTTTGGACAATCTACAAATTAGATGTTGTTGAAATCCCAACCAATCGTCCATTAGCCAGAATAGATCACCAAGATTATGTATATCGTACCGTAAGAGAGAAATACAATGCTGTAGCCGACGAAATTGTGCGTTTAACAGAAGCTGGTCGTCCAGTCTTGGTGGGTACAACTTCGGTAGAGATTTCCGAACTCTTAAGCCGTATGTTAAAACTACGTGGCATCAAACACAATGTATTAAATGCTAAGCTTCACCAAAAAGAAGCTGATATCGTAGCAGAAGCCGGTAAAGCCGGACAAGTAACCATTGCTACCAACATGGCAGGTCGTGGAACGGATATTAAATTAGGCGAAGGCGTTAAAGAAGCGGGTGGTTTAGCCATTATCGGTACAGAAAGACACGAATCCAGAAGGGTTGACCGTCAGTTAAGAGGTCGTGCCGGTCGTCATG
>CAZQFF010000002.1:16518-44393 GCA_964592575.1 uncultured Pedobacter sp. | reverse complement strand
CCAGGAACCTCACAATTCTTTGTATCTCTAGAAGATAATTTAATGCGTCTATTTGGATCGGAGCGTATCTCTAATATTATGTTGAGAATGGGTATCGAGGATGGCGAAGTTATTCAACATTCTATGATTACCAACTCTATCGAGAGAGCCCAGAAAAAAGTAGAAGAAAATAACTTTGGTGTGAGAAAGCGTTTGTTAGAATATGACGACGTTATGAATTCACAACGTACCGTAATTTATGCCCGTCGTAAAAACGCTTTATTTGGCGATCGCTTAGATGTGGACATGAATAATATGGTTTTCGATGTAGCCGAGGATATTGTAACCGAGTATAAAGAACTTTCAAATTATGAAGGCTTTAAACTAGAGGTTATTAAAAACTTCTCTTATGATACAACCATCACGGAAGCACACTTTAATAGCAAAAACATTCATCACTTAACCGATGAATTATTCCTAGAAGTATCTGATTTCTATGCTCGTAAATCAGAACGCATCATGGAACAAGCCTATAGCGTTTTACAACAAATCAATGAAGAGCGTGGTGCTTTAGTAGAACAAGTGATCGTACCATTTACCGATGGAATGCGTCAAATCCATGTGCCAGTTAATTTGAAAAAGGCTTTAGAAAATAAAGGCAGAGAAGTAACTAAAGCTTTTGAAAAAACCATTATCCTAGCTTTAATCGACGAGAGTTGGAAAGAGCATTTAAGAGAAATGGACGAATTAAAGCAATCCGTACAAAATGCCGTTTATGAGCAAAAAGATCCATTGATTATTTATAAAATGGAAGCTTTTAATTTATTTAAAGGCATGCTTAATGTGATTAATAAAGAGGTAGTTAGTTTCTTATTCAAAGGAGGCATCCCTATGGCTGCTGATCCAAATGAAATGCGTGAAGCTCAACGTCAAGCTCCAGCACCAGCAGCCAAATTGAAAACCTCAAAAGCTGAATATGGTTCGGAAGTAGAAGGTAGAAATCCAGCTATGGATGATACCCGTGAGCAAGTGCCTCAACAACCTATCCGCAAAGAGGTGACTATCGGTAGAAATGACCCTTGTCCTTGTGGAAGCGGTAAAAAATACAAACAATGTCACGGTCAAAACGCCTAGACAATTATTCCATATTTTAATCCAAGCCCAGCCTTTCCAAGGCTGGGCTTTTTTTGTGACTTGCATAGGCGAAATAGAATGCCGACTTTTGTAAGCTATGAAAAGAGGTTTATTAATAGGGATGCTGTGCATTTGGGCTGGATGGGCTCAAGCACAAACAAAAGGAACACTTACTGTTCATAAGGATCCTTTATTAGATAGTTTGATTGCTCGTCGTATCGAAGTCAACAAAGTGAAACCCTCGGTGAGTAACCCAGCGCCTAAAGTCGCTACAAACCAAATTGGCTACCGTGTGCAAATCTATTTTGGAATAGACCGCAGGGAGGCCTTCAATGAGCAAGCGCGATTTAAATCCTTATATCCGCGTTTAAATGCTTATATCACCTATAAAGAGCCCAATTACTATGTGAGGGCAGGAGATTTTAGAACCCGTTTAGAAGCTCAAAAGTTTCAAACCGAACTACGCAAACAGTTTTCTACTTTATTAATCATTCGAGAAAAAATTAATCCCCAATAATATGCAGTTTCAAATCAAAGAATCCATAGAGAAATTAGCTTTAGAAATTTTTCCATTGATTCGTTCTTTTAGGCAACACCTACATGCGCATCCCGAACTTTCCTTTCAGGAATATGATACGGCCGCATTTGTGAAGTCAAAATTAAAAGAGTGGGGAATCCCTTTTGAAGACATGGCTAATACGGGAGTTGTTGGTCTAATTAAGGGTGAAATAGCTTCCGTACAAGTAATCGCCTTAAGAGCTGATATGGATGCCTTGCCTATTGTCGAAGGCAATACCGATAAAGCTTATCGTTCCCAAAACGAAGGCGTAATGCATGCTTGCGGGCACGATGTCCACACCGCATCCTTGTTAGGCTGTGCCTATATATTACAACAATTAAAAGCCCATTTTGCGGGCACTATAAAATTGGTATTCCAACCTGCTGAAGAAATTCTACCAGGGGGTGCTAGTATCATGATTAAAGAAGGTGTATTAGAGAATCCAAAACCTAAAGCTATCCTAGGGCAGCACGTTATGCCTTTAATTGAAGTTGGAAAAGTAGGCTTTAGAAAAGGAATTTATATGGCTTCAACCGACGAAATTTATGTTACGGTTACCGGA
Organism: uncultured Pedobacter sp.; assembly: GCA_964592575.1. GTDB lineage: Bacteria > Bacteroidota > Bacteroidia > Sphingobacteriales > Sphingobacteriaceae > Pedobacter. The sequence continues at coordinate 42,159 of CAZQFF010000002.1, read as the reverse complement.
AAAGGAGGGCATGGGGCTCAACCCCATCAAAATATCGACCCTGTATTAATCACAGCACATATTTTAGTGGCCTTACAACAAATTGTGAGTCGCCGAGCCGATCCGCGTTTACCATCTGTCTTATCTTTTGGAAAGGTAATCGCTCACGGCGCAACCAACATTATACCTAACGAAGTAAAACTCGAAGGCACATTTAGAACCCTAAATGAAGACTGGCGAAAAGAAGCACATTTGCTAATGAAGAAAATGGCCGAGGGCATAGCCGAAAGTATGGGCGGAAAATGTGAGTTTAATATTATGCATGGGTATCCATTTTTAATCAATGAAGAAGAGCTAACCGAAAAAAGCATAAGCTATGCAAAAGAATATTTAGGGGATGAAAATGTAGTGGATTTAGATATATGGATGGCTGCCGAAGACTTTGCTTATTATTCACAAGTAACCGATGCCTGCTTCTACCGATTAGGAACCGGCAATACCGCAAAAGACACCTGCTATTCGGTACATCATCCGGAGTTTGATATCGATGAAGATGCCTTAAAAGTATCCACTGGATTAATGGCTTATTTAGCTTTGCGTCAGTTAGGAAACTAAGAAAATGAAAAGAATTATTGTCTTAATTGGATTAAGCATAATGGGATTAGGTGCTTTAAAGGCCCAAGAAATCAAACGATTTAACCCAGATACGGTTAAAACTATACGATTAGATTCTGCCGTAGTCATCAAAGGGACTAGGTTTGGCTTAGAAACCTTCATCAATGCAATTATTACGGATACTTCCTTTTATGAGGCATTCAGAAATATGAAGCGCTATACCTTTATTGCTGAAAATCGAATCTTCACTTATGATAAAAAAAATCAAGTGGAAGGGCGAATCTATCGCAAAATCAGGCATAATAATAATGGGCCATATAAAATGGAGTATTTAGTGAAGGAAGATAATGGCAAGATTTACAAGAAAAATGGTAAATATCAGCTTTATACCGTCGAGATGTTTGACTATATTTTCATGAATGCCTATAACTCTGATTTTGTGCCATCCAGTGCCGCCAGCACAGGCCAAGGAAAAAAAGCTAAAGGTGGATCCAATGAAAGTTATAAGGATAAATTAAAAACCCTAATTTTCAGTCCAGGTCGTCCCATCAAAGGCCTCCCATTTATTGGCAATAAAACTCAGATCTTTTCCGCTAATATGAGGCAGTATTATGACTACAGCTTTTATAGTGCTACTTACCTTGACTCGATTCCCGTATATCGTTTTAAAGTAGCTGTAAAACCAGATTTGAGTGCATGGACCAAAGATGGTTTAATGATAAAGGAATTAGTAACTATTTTTGATAAACGTAATTTCGAAATACTAGGACGCTATGTCGATATGAAATACAGCAATGCACTGTTTGATTTTGATGTGCAAATGAATATCGAAATGAGTTATTTTGGAGAAGATAAATTACCCACTAAAATTACTTATCAAGGCAATTGGGACTATCCTTTAAAAAAAGAAGAGCGGGCTAGTTTTTTAATTTTGCATAAAGATTATAAACTGGAAAAATCCAAGTAATTATTTGATTAATAGTTCTTTATTATTTTGTCATTTGATTATAGCATTCGAATGAGTAAATTCAAAAATATGATGAAACAATTTTTTTTAAAAGGAGGATGGCTCATCGCCATAATTTTATTTATGGGAAGCACAAGCCCTCGATCCAAGCGTATCATATTCTTTGGTGATTCTATAACACAGGCCGGCGTACAAGGCGATGGTTATATTAAACTCTTAAAAACGGAGTATGATCAGAATCAATTTGAATTCCATGGGGCCGGCATAGGCGGAAACAAAGTTTATGATCTATACCTTCGTTTAGACAAAGACGTTCTCGCTAAAGACCCCGATTTAGTATTTGTCTATATCGGAATCAATGATGTTTGGCACAAAGTGCTCACCAAAACTGGAACAGATTATAATAAGTTTCTGGGCTTTTATGAAGCCATTATTGTAAAACTGAAAACCAAGGGCTCGCAGGTGGTTTTGTGTACCCCTACCGTTATTGGAGAAAAGCCTCATGGCTTGAATGATTTGGATACCGAGTTAGATAAATATGCACAAGGTGTTCGTTATTTAGCTCAAAAATATCATTTGCCACTATGTGATTTAAGAGCGGCTTTTATGAACTATCTTGAAAAGAATAATACAGAGCATCTAGAGCAGGGGATATTAACTACGGATAAAGTACATTTAAACGCTGCGGGAAATCGCTTAGTAGCGGATACGATGAAACCCTTTTTAAAATAATTTGATTAAGCAATAGCCAGGCATGATAAATCGCGAAACGATAGATAAGATAATGGAAACTGCTCGTATTGAGGAGGTGGTAGGAGATTTCGTGCATTTAAAAAAGCGAGGAGCCAGTTTAATTGGAAATTGCCCTTTTCATGGAGAGAAAACTCCTTCCTTTCATGTGTCCGTTAGTAAAGGAATTTATAAGTGTTTTGGTTGTGGTAAAGGTGGAGATGCGGTGCGTTTCATCATGGAGCATGAAAAATATGCTTACCCCGAAGCCCTTAAATACCTCGCCCAGAAATATAATATTCCTGTGGAGGAAAGTTTTGAATATGCGGAAGATACAGCACTTCAAAACACCAAAGAAAGCTTATTCGTCGTGTCGCAATTCGCCAGTCAATATTTCGAAGACCAATTATGGAATAGCGATGAAGGCAAATCCATTGGTTTAAGCTATTTTAAAGAAAGAGGGTTTCGAGAAGATATTATCCGAAAGTTTAACCTAGGCTATTCTCCTGATCAATGGGATGCTTTAACTAAAGCGGCTCAAGAGGCACAACATAGTCTAGAGTTTTTAGAAAAAACCGGACTAAGTATAAAAAATGAGAAAGGAAATCATTACGATCGTTTTAGAGCTCGGGTTATGTTTCCCATCCATAACTTTACCGGGCGTGTAATAGGTTTTGGTGGAAGAACTTTAAAAACCGACAAAAACGTACCTAAATATGTAAATTCTCCAGAGAGTGAAATTTACCATAAGTCCAATGTATTATACGGGCTTTATCACGCTAAAAAAGCCATTCGTGAAGCCGATAATTGTTATTTGGTAGAAGGTTATGCCGATGTCTTAGCGGTGCATCAAGCTTATATCGAGAATGTGGTAGCTTCTTCTGGCACTTCCTTAACGATAGAACAAATTAAACTGATCGCTCGATTTACCCAAAATATCACCATTCTTTACGATGGCGATGCGGCCGGTATTAAAGCCTCCCTAAGAGGATTAGATATGATCCTAGAAGAAGGCTTGAACGTGAAAGTCGTTTCTTTCCCAGAAGGCGACGACCCTGACTCTTACATGCATAAAGTGGGGGCAGGCGCATTCAAAACTTATATCGAAGAAAATAGACAAGATTTTATTCTCTATAAAGCCAATACCCTTTTGGCAGAAGCCGGAAAAGACCCTATCAAACGAGCCGGTATTATTCGGGATATCGTAGAAAGCATTGCTAAAATTCCAGATCCAATTAAAGTATCGGTGTTTGTTAAAGAGTGCTCTCGACTATTAGATGTTGAGGAGCGAATTTTATTGACAGAGCTCAATAACATCCGAAATGCTCGTATCAAAAAAGCGCAAAATGCTCCAAATCCAGTAGACTTCAATCCTGATTTTCTGCCTCAAAGGGAGGTCGAAGGAAGCACTGTCGAGGCCATACATATCAGCGATGATCTAGGGCAAGAGCAAGAAATTATTCGGCTTTTATTAGCTTATGGACATGAATTAGTAAGCTGGGATCAAATCGATAATATTTATATCGGCTCCTTTATCATACAAAATTTGGCAGATGTGGAGTTTGAAAACCCAATCTGTAAGCAAATCATTGATATCTACCGAAGCGAACTCGAGCAAGGGCAATTACCCACCTCTACGCAATTTATAAAGCATCCTGATCAGCCTATCGCTGATTTGGCGATCACTTTATCTACCTCGCCTTATACCTTAAGTGAGAACTGGTATAATCGTCATCAAATTTTTGTGCGTGATGAAACCCTCAATTTAAAGGCGACTATTTTAGGAGGGCTTTATCATCTTAAAAAGAGAAAAGTCGATCGCTTATTACATAAACTTTTAGAGGAAATAAAATCAGAGCAAGACGCTAGCAATCAAGAAATTCTCATGCAACGATATGCCTACATAAAAAATGTAGAAAGAGAGATTTCCAAGTATCTGGGATCGGTTATCGTAAAATAATTAAAGGCAATGGATAAGATGGAGTTGGGGAAAAATGGAGAAAATGTAGCGGCTGAATTATTAGCCAAAAGTGGTTATAAAATAATTGCCAGAAATTGAAGATCTGGGCGCTCTGAAATAGATATCATTGCCAAAAAAGGTTCCCTTTATGTTTTTGTCGAAGTAAAACTACGAAGCTCCCTGAACTTTGGGAGTCCAGAGAGCTTCGTAAATAAAAAGAAGCAACAAATGATCTTTAAAGCCGCTTCTAGCTTTTTGCTACAATGTGCCGAAAGCTGTGAAGTACGCTTTGATATTATTGCTGTCTTTAAGGCTAAATGGGGCCTTCAAGTAAAGCATTTTAAAGGCGCTTTTTGAAAATTTTAAAGATTAAATACCTTTCAGATAACCGGTATAAGTAATACTTTGGCGGCTATTACTGTTAATCGTTAAAAAGGCATTACCTGATTTGGATACCGTTAATTCCATTCGAATACTCTCCGGATGGTCTTTCAGGTTAAAAGTCATCAAGTTATCTCCTTTTTTATTTTTCTTTTCAGACATGCTGAAATCTTTGGATTCAAAATTATAACCCGCTTTCTCCGAACTACCTATAGGAGCGGAATAAGCTCGGCCATAATATGGTAATATAGATTTAATGAGTTCTTTGGAAAAAGTAACTTGATAGCCTTGTTCGTTTAAATTAATTTGACCTGTAGCTCCAGCGCCTTGCATTTGACTCATCACTCTACTAATCTCCGTAGCGTTGAGTGGTTGTGCTGAATTGGCTACAAAAACAAATGCTCTGTTTTCAACTAAGGCTTTAACTCTGGCTTCCGTTTCTTTGTTCTTTTCGTCTTGGTTTTGTGCAAAAACAGGCGTTAAACTTAAACTCATGGCCAATACAGCCAAAGACATAAATTTAAATATGCTTTTCATAATTCTATAATTCAAGAAGAACGACATTGTTCTTCCTGCATAATACCTAATAAACAAAAATCGGGCCTTAAAGCCCGATTTTTGAAATAAAATTAAAAAGATCTCCAGTGTTTATACTGATTGATCAAGCCGTTGGTCGAGCTATCATGACTCGAAACAGGCTTGTTATCAGTTAATTCAGCTTGAATTTTTTGAGCTAATTGCTTGCCCAATTCTACGCCCCATTGATCAAAACTAAAGATATTCCAAATCACACCTTGAACAAATATTTTGTGCTCATACAGGGCAATTAAACTACCTAAATTATAAGGATCTATTTTTTTCAAAAGAATAGAATTACTCGGTCTATTTCCTTCAAAAACTTGATAAGCTAATAGCGATTTAATATCTTCTTCTGTTCGGCCAGCGGCAAGTAATTCAGCTTCCACTTCATGAGGTGATTTACCCTTCATCAAAGCCTCGGTTTGCGCAAAGAAATTAGATAATAAAATTTGATGATGCTCACCTAAAGGATTTAAACTTTGAGCTGGAGCAATAAAATCACAAGGAATATAATGCGTGCCTTGGTGAATTAATTGGTAAAAAGCATGTTGCCCATTAGTACCAGGCTCTCCCCAAACAATCGGTCCAGTTTTATAATCCACACGATCCCCGTTTCTATCTACATATTTTCCATTGCTTTCCATATCGCCCTGTTGGAAATAGGCCGCAAAACGGTGTAAATACTGATCGTAAGTTAAAATAGCCTGACTATCGGCTTCAAAAAAATTGATGTGCCAAATGCCAAGCATCGCTAATATAACCGGTAAATTTTGTTCAAAATCCGTATGCTGAAAATGCTTGTCCATCGCATGAGCACCAGCCAATAAAGATTTAAAATGATCAAATCCAATGCCTAAACAAATGGATAAACCAATGGCACTCCATAAAGAATAACGGCCACCTACCCAATCCCAAAACTCAAATTTGTTTTGCGGATCAATGCCAAAGGCTTCTATCGCCGCGGTGTTTGTCGAAATCGCAATAAAATGCTTAGCAATGTCACCTGCTGTAGCCCCCTGTTCTAAAAACCACTTTCTGGCACTATGCGCATTGGTCATGGTTTCCTGGGTGGTGAAAGTTTTTGAAGCCACTAAAAATAAAGTTGTTTCCGGATTTAGCTTTTTAAGCACCTCCACTAAATGTGTTCCATCAATATTCGAAACAAAATGAAGATTTAAATGTGTTTTATAAGCTTTGAGTGCTTCCGTCACCATGAGTGGTCCTAAATCCGAACCGCCAATGCCAATATTCACCACATCCGTAATGCTTTTGCCTGTATAACCCTTCCATTCTCCCGCTATTACCTGCTGGCTAAAATGCTCCATTTTATCTAAAACAGCTTGAATCTGAGGCATCACATCTATTCCATCTACATGAATGGGCTCCTTAGATAAATTTCTAAGCGCAATATGTAAAGCGGCACGGTTTTCTGTTTCATTAATTTTTTCCCCATTAAACATGGCGGCAATAGCCTCTTTTAATTGGCACTCCCTAGCTAATTGACATAATAAAGCCATAGTCGTGCTATCAATTGGGTTTTTGGAATAATCCAACAAAATATCTTCGAAAAGAATAGAGAATTTATTAAAACGATCAGGATCTTCTTGAAAAAGTTCCTTTAATTCTTTTTCCTGCATCATAAAGAAATGATTATCTAAATAACGATAAGCAGGAGTTTCCGTAAAATTGACGTGGGGGAACATAAAATTTGATTATAGCGTAAAAATAGTAAATTAGCCTCTAAGATAAATAAATATGCATACCATGAAAAAATTACTTTTATTCGGATTTTTATTCTTTAATATATGGCCTAGCCTAGCCCAGCAATCTACTTTACTAGCGCAAGCTTTTGCTAAAGCCGAAACCTTGAATGATAAAGTAATTCAGTGGAGAAGAGATTTTCATCAACATCCTGAACTGGGAAACAGAGAGCATCGCACGGCCGGCATCATCGCTAAGCATCTCCAATCTTTGGGCCTAGAAGTTAAAACTGGTGTAGCAAAAACGGGTGTAGTTGCTATATTAAAAGGCGCTAAACCTGGGCCAGTTGTCGCCTTACGTGCCGATATGGATGCACTTCCCGTAAGCGAGAGAGTCAATCTACCCTTTGCTTCTAAAGTAAAAACCGTTTATAACGATCAAGAAGTTGGCGTCATGCATGCCTGCGGCCACGACGCTCATGTCGCTATTTTAATGGGAGTAGCCGAAGTATTAGCCGGGATGAAGAAAGATTTAAAAGGTACGGTAAAATTCATATTTCAACCAGCCGAAGAAGGCGCTCCAGTAGGTGAAGAAGGAGGGGCTGAGTTAATGGTGAAAGAAGGTGTCTTGGAAAACCCTAAAGTAGATGTAATTTTTGGACTTCATGTCAATGCGCAAACCCCAGTAGGCACGATAACCTACAAACCTGGGGGAGTCATGGCGGCGGTGAATGATATGAAAATTACGATTACCGGACAACAAGCCCATGGAGCCTATCCTTGGAGCAGTGTCGATCCTATTGTCGTAACCGCGCAAATCATTAATAACCTGCAAACTATTGTGAGCAGAAATCTAAACCTAACCGAAAATCCTGGTGTAGTAACCATTGGCTCTATTCATGGTGGCGTGCGATCTAATATTATTCCCGAAAAAGTAGAAATGTTAGGCACTGTTCGAAATCTTACCCCAGAAGACGAAAAAATGTTTATCGAAAGAATCAAAACGATTGCCACAAAAACGGCCGAAGCTGCGGGAGCCAAAGCCGAAGTGCTTATCCCTTATAGCTCTCATTATCCGGTAACCTTTAACGATCCCGAACTAACGGCTAAAATGTTGCCTAGTTTACAAAATGCTGCAGGAAAAGAAAATGTAAAACTGCGTCCACCGGTAACAGGCGCCGAAGATTTTTCTTTTTTCCAAGAGAAAGTGCCTGGCTTATTTTTCTTTTTAGGGGCGATGCCAATAGCTAATGATCCCTTAAAAACCCCCTCGCATCATACCCCTGATTTTTATTTAGACGAATCAGGCTTTGGGCTAGGCTTAAAAGCCTTTTTGAATTTAACTTTAGATTACTTACAGCAATAAATTAAAGGCCTTTATCAGAAGCCTATTGCTTTTCCTATATTTGCAGCATGACAAAAGAACTTTTGCAAGATTTAAGAGACAGAGTAGCGTCTTTGAGGAGGTATCTTTGACCTCGATGAACTTCAATATCAAATTTCCGAAGAAGAAAAAATAACCTTAGATCCCAATTTCTGGGATAATCCTAAAAAGGCCGAAGAAATATTAGCCGGCATTAGCTCCAAGAAAAAGTGGACAGAAGGCTTTGCCAAAGCCGCTGCTGCTGTGGATGATACGGCCGTATTATTTGACTTTTTTCAAAGCGGTGATGCTGGCGAAGCCGAAGTGGATGAACAATATGCCATTGCTTTAAAAATGGTCGAAGAGTTGGAGCTTCGTAATATGCTTAAAACTAAAGAGGATCAACTCAATGCCGTGCTTCAAATAACGGCTGGAGCGGGTGGAACCGAGTCATGCGATTGGGCCTCAATGTTAATGCGTATGTATATCATGTGGGCCGAAAAAAATGGCTATAAAGTAACGGAGCAAGATTATGCCGAAGGCGATGTAGCGGGTATCAAATCAGTAACCCTGCAAATTACAGGAGAGTTTGCTTATGGCTATTTAAAAGGCGAAAATGGGGTACATCGTTTAGTACGCGTTTCTCCATTTGATTCCAATGCCCGACGACACACTTCCTTTGCCTCAGTTTATGTTTATCCTTTAGTGGATGATACCATTCAAATTGATATTAATCCAGCCGACATAGAATTTGAAACTTTCCGTGCTGGAGGAGCAGGAGGGCAAAACGTAAATAAAGTAGAAACAGCCGTTCGACTGTATCACAAACCATCAGGCATTATCATTAAAAACCAGGAGTCCCGCTCCCAATTGCAAAATAAAGAAAATGCCTTGCGCTTATTAAAATCTCAGCTCTATGAAATCGAACAACGCAAACGCAATGAAGCTATTGCCGAGGTAGAGGGCGCTAAGAAAAAAATAGAATGGGGATCGCAAATCCGGAGTTATGTATTAGACGATCGTCGCGTTAAAGACCATCGCACGAATTATCAAACCTCCAATCCTCAAGCCGTGCTAGATGGAGAGATCAATGATTTCCTAAAAGCTTATTTAATGGAATTTTAGGCTTTTTTAACTTTTAACAGCTAATTGCCCACAAGCGGCATCAATATCTTTTCCTCTACTCCGACGAATATTAGTATTGATGCCCTCTTTTCTTAAATAACTAGCAAAAGCCTCAATTTTATCGGCCTCCGCATTCGTAAAATCAGCAAACTGAATAGGATTATATTCAATTAAATTCACTTTACAAGGAATATGCTTACAAAATCTAGCTAATTCCTGCGCATCCTCCAACTCGTCATTAAAGTGATTAAACACAATATACTCGTAAGTAACCGGGTTCTTTGTTTTCTGATAATAGTATTTTAAAGCATCTGCCAAAGCCGCTAAAGAATTATGCTCCGAAATAGGCATAATTTCATTTCTCTTCACATCATTGGCCGCATGCAGCGAAAGGGCTAAATTAAATTTCACCCCATCGTCCCCTAATTTTTTAATCATTTTAGAAATACCAGCAGTCGATACGGTAATTCTTTTGTATGACATATTAAGTCCGTCCGGTGCGGTAATTCTTTCAATGGACTTCAACACATTGGCATAGTTCAACAGGGGTTCACCCATGCCCATATACACAATATTGGTTAAAGGAATATTATAATTGGCACGAGCCTGCTTATCAATCAATACCACCTGATCATAAATCTCATCCGCGTTTAAATTACGTTTACGATCCATATAGCCCGTGGCACAGAATTTACAAGTCAAACTGCAACCCACTTGCGAGCTCACACAGGCCGTCATTCTTTCCTCGGTTGGAATAAGCACACCCTCTACAATATTGCCATCGGCTAATCTAAAGGCATTTTTAATCGTATGATCATTACTAAACTGCGCTTCATGAATCTGAACCGCATTAATCTCAAACGTATCGTCCAACTTTTTACGCAAGTCTTTCGATAAATTGCTCATGTCCTCAAAATTCCAGGCCGATTTCTCCCAAAGCCACTGATAAACCTGTTTAGCCCGATAGCTAGGTTCATTCAGCGCTTTAAAATGATCTTGCAATTGCGCTAAAGTCAATTGACGGATATCAATTTTCTGTGATTTGGACATGTTATTTTAACTTTCCCCCTTTACGTTGAGGGCCATTGTTTTTAAACCAATCTTGTTTAGGATCGTAGTTTTTCCAGTTCTTGCCTTTAGCTTTCCCCGTAGCCCCCGATTTTGTTGTCCCTGCGCCAGGTTTAGCTCCCAAGGCTGCGCCTTTAGCTAATTCTCTTTTAGGGGCAGCGGCAGCCTTTGCTTTAGCGGGCTTATTAGCCGGTAACATTTTTGGAGATTCTGATTTAGACTTTGCCAATAAACTCAGCATTTCCTGATATTCTTCTGGTGTTAACTCTCTCCATTCTCCCGAAGGAATACCTTTGAGCTTAACGTTCATAATGCGCACCCGCTCTAATTTTTGAACCTCATAACCAAAATGCTCACACATTCTTCTAATTTGACGATTCAAACCCTGAGTCAGAAAAATTCTAAATACCTGCGGCCCTTCTTGCACCACCTTACACTTTTTGGTCATCACCCCTAACACTGGCACCCCTTTCTGCATCCCTTCCACAAAAGCAGGCGTAATCGCTTTGTTCACCGTAACTACATATTCCTTTTCGTGATTATTTCCGGCTCTTAGAATCTTATTTACTAAATCTCCGTTGTTCGTTAAAAAAATTAAACCTTGAGAGTCTTTATCTAAACGTCCCACCGGAAACACCCGCTCACTATGATTCACATGATCAATAATATTATCCTTAACCGAAAGCTCCGTCGTGCTGGTAATACCAACTGGCTTATTATAAGCAATAACAATGGTGTTTTCTGCTTGTGCAGGTTCAATGGTTTGTCCATTTACTCGAACAACATCCCCAAAATAAACTTTATCGCCTACCTTAGCTCTTTTCCCGTTAATAAACACTTGGCCTAACTCTATATAGCGATCGGCCGCTCTCCTAGAGCATAATCCACTTTCACTGATGTACTTATTTAATCGGGTTACTGATTCCTGCATGATAAATTATTAAAGTACAAAGGTATTAATTCTACAGATAATAATGTTAATTTGTGCTATGATTAGCTATTATTCCGCTACAAAGATTATTCCATTAGACGGCCCCGTTTTAGAAAAAGGGGTCATTGCTACAAATGCAGAGGGAGAAATCCTGGGATTATATACCGCCGAGGAAGCCAAAAATTTCCAAGATGTTCAATACTTCGAAGGCCTTATCGTACCCGGATTTATCAATGTGCACTGCCATTTGGAACTCGCCCATATGCAAGGAAAAATACCTTGTCACACCGGCTTAGTCGGTTTTATCCAAGGTATTATTGCGCTGCGTAATGAGCAGCAGCCAGCAGACATCGAGGCCGCTATTCGACAAGCCGATCAATCGATGTACGAAAAAGGCATTGTGGCCGTAGGCGATATCTCCAACGGTTTAGACACCCGAGCCACCAAGCTAGCCTCCGCTATCGCTTATCATACCTTTATCGAAGTTTTAGGCTTTAATCAAGTTGCTGGTCCGGTATTAGAAAAAGGCCTAGCCTTAAAACAACAATTCGAACCCTTGCCCAGCACTATTGTGGCGCATGCCCCATATTCGGTGAATGCCGAATTAATGCAATTAATAAATGCGCATGCCCTCGAAAATCAACCCATTAGCATACATAATCAAGAAACACAGGCCGAAACGGAGCTATTCACCAAAGGCACCGGAAAGTTTGTCGATTTCTTTCAGCAAATGGGTATTGCTTTGCGCCCCGAACATGGCCAAGGAAAAAATTCTTTAGCCTACCATTTGCCTTTTACCCATCCCCAAGCTCGATTATTATTAGTCCATAATACCTTTAGCCTAGCAGAAGATATAGACTATGCCCTGGCGCAAGGCTTACAGCTCTATTGGGGCATTTGTGCGAATGCCAATCTCTATATTGAGAATCGATTGCCTGATATCAATTTAATGCGCTCAAAAGGCTTAAAATTATGTTTAGGTACCGATAGTTTGGCGAGTAATTGGGATTTAGATATATTGGCCGAAATGAAAACTATCCATAAAGCCTACCCTTTGCCATTTGAAGAGATCTTAACTTGGGCTTGTAAAAACGGAGCCGAGTTTTTAGGCCTCGACAAACAATTAGGGAGTATCAGTCCTGGTAAAAAACCCGGACTCGTTTGGATAAAAAATGTACAAGCAACAGTTACCGATAGCTCCACTTATCTACAAGAAGATAGTCAGGCTATTCGATTAGTTTAAATAACTTATACCGCTATGTCAAATAGAATTTGTGAACTTTTTAAAATAACTTATCCTATCATTCAAGCCGGAATGATTTGGTGTTCAGGTTGGCGTTTAGCCGCCGCCGTTTCTAATGCCGGTGGATTAGGCATCATTGGAGCGGGTTCTATGTATCCCGAAGTCTTGCGCGAGCATATTCAAAAATGTAAAAAGGCAACGGATAAACCTTTTGCGGTCAATATCCCATTATTATATCCGGATGTGGAACAATTGTTCGATATCTTAGTCGAAGAAGAAGTTAAAATTGTTTTCACTTCAGCTGGGAATCCCGCTAAGTGGACCGGCTTTTTAAAATCCAAGGGCATCACAGTGGTGCATGTGATTGCGAATTTAAAATTTGCCTTAAAAGCCCAAGAGGCTGGGGTAGATGCCATCGTGGCCGAAGGCTTTGAAGCCGGCGGACATAATGGTCGCGAAGAAACCACTACCCTTTGTTTAATTCCTGAAATCACCAGTCAAGTACATATTCCAGTAATCGCTGCAGGGGGCATTGCTTCCGGTAAAGCCATGTTAGCCTGTTTTGCTTTAGGAGCCGAGGCCGTACAAATTGGAAGTGCCTTTGTGCTGGCTGAAGAATCCTCCGCCCATGCCAATTTCAAACAAAGCGTCATTAAGGCCAAAGCTGGAGATACGGCCTTACGCTTAAAGAAATTAGTGCCCGTACGCCTATTAACCAATAAATTTGAGCAAGAAGTCGCTCAAGCCGAGGCGGCAGGTGCCAGTGCCGAAGCGCTCCAAGAACTCCTAGGGCGCGCGCGTGCCAAAAAAGGTATGTTCGAAGGCGACCTAGAAGAAGGCGAATTAGAAATCGGTCAAATTTCTAGTACCCTGAATGAAATCCGACCAGCCGCCGCCATTCTTATGGAGATCTGGGAATCCTTTTTAGAAGAAAAAAATAGAATAGCACAGTTAGATATTTAAATTAACTTTGCCTAAAGTTTGAGTATGGAGAAACAACACTATCAAATACAAGTTTATGGAAAAGTGCAAGGCGTATTTTTTAGAGCCAGCACAAAAGCGGTAGCCGATCAATTAGGCGTAAAAGGTAGTGTTCGAAACCAAGCTGATGGGAGCGTTTTAATAGAAGCCGAAGCCTCTCCAGCTATTCTCGAACTCTTTTTGGAATGGTGTGCCGAAGGGCCCGAAAAAGCGGTAGTCGAAAAAGTCGAAAAGCAAGTAGGGCTGCTTAAAAATTATATCAATTTTGAGATCTTAAAAAAGCAAGGATAGTCCATGTCGGTCATGAAAAAGTTTCTGGGGCAAACGGCCATTTATGGACTAAGTACCATACTGTCCCGACTTTTTAATTTCATTTTAACCCCCATTTACACGCGGGTATATGCCAAAGAAGTCTATGGTATTTTCACCAATTTATATGCCTACGCTTCTTTAATCAATGCTATCCTGGCCTTTGGCATGGAAAGCACCTATTTTAGGTATCTCAACAAATACGAAAACCGCAAGCAAGAAGTTTTTAATAATAGCTTTTTCACTATAGCTATCTTGGCACTTATTTTCTTGATTAATGGCTGGGTGTTTTCAGCATCCATTGCCCAATATTTAGCCACCGATAGCAGTCAAATAGCCGATTATATCGCCTATGTACGCTACTTTGTGCTCATCTTGTTTGTCGATGCCATTTGTGTTATTCCCTTTGCCAAACTCAGGGCCGACGAAAAGCCAATTCCATATTCCATCGCTAAATTCCTCAACATTGGGCTTTTCGTAGGCTTTAATCTCATTTTCCTATTTGGAATTCCCTATTGGATCGATCAAAACTTAGCGGGCAGTGCTTGGCTGGCTTCTTGGTACAGAGAAAAGTGGGTGGGTTATGTATTCCTGTCCAATCTTATCGCCAGTGTAGCCACGCTTATTTATCTGTGGCCACAATTTGCCAAACTGGAATGGAAAATCAATCTCGATCTACTAAAAGATATGTTTAGCTATAGCTGGCCTATCCTCATTGCTAACTTATCTTTCATCATCAATGAAAATTTAGATAAAATCGTTTTAAAAGAATTATTACCTGCCGATATTGCCGATGCCGAAGTGGGTGTTTATGGAGCCGTATGTAAAATAGCCATCTTCCTCAGTATTTTTACCACCGCTTTCCGCTTAGGTGCCGAGCCCTTTTTCTTTAGCTATGCTAAAAATGAAAATGCCCGTCAAACCTATGCCCTCATCATGCATTATTTTGTGATTGCCTTAACCATCATCTTTTTAGGCTTGGTCGCTAATATCGATATCCTCAAATACTTTATCTCCCGCGATCAACAACATCTGGCCGAATACTGGGTGGGCTTACCAGCCGTACCTTTTCTCTTGTTAGGCTATGTATGTCTAGGCATTTATATGAATTTATCCGTATGGTACCGATTATCCGACCAAACCCGTTTTGGACTTTATATCTCGGTCATTGGGGCCATCATCACCATCACCTTTAATATTTGGTTAATTCCACGCTATAGTTATATGGGCTCTGCTATCGTGAGCATGATTACTTATGGATCCATGATGATCATATCTTATCTACTCGGGCAAAAATACTATCCTATACCTTATCAAACCAAAAAGCTGCTTTTATACTTAGGTATTTCCACCTTGCTTGTGTATCTCAGCTTCTTTGTGTTCCAAGGAAATTTATGGATTGGTAATGCCTTATGGCTGTTCTATCTGGGAGGCGTTTTCTTCGCAGAAAGACGCATGCTCAAACAATTATAAAATATTTTTGGCGTTAATAATCTTAGCTAAACAATTCAATGAGAAAAACAATCAAGCATATTTTTTGGGGAATATTCGTCTTCAGTTCATTCCTAGCTTGTACACCCAAAATCGTAGCTCCTGCTCCCGCTCCCATCATTCCTGAAGTAGTCGAGCCAGTGGTAGATACCAAGGCCAATACCATCGCCCAAATTCAAGCCCAAGATTTAGTCTTTAGCACCCTGTCTTTGCGGGGTAAAGCCACCTTAGATTTAGATGGATCGCCTAATAATGTCAATATGCAAATGCGTATGAAAAAAGGAGAGCGTATTTGGATTAGTATCACGGCCATCGCGGGCATTGAAGTGGCACGCGCCCTCATCACCCCAGACAGTATTTTTGTGCGCAACAATCTCGATAAATCTTATTTAAAACAGCCCCTAACTTTCTTAAACCAATACACCAATAAGCAAGTTAATTTCGCTTGGATTGAAGCCCTTTTTACCGGCAATCTAATGCCCGGTTTAATCCAGCCAGAAGTCGAATTAAATCAAAATCAAGGGCTATGGCAAGCTAAGGGAAGCCAAGCCGGCTTAATGTATCAATATCAATTCAACGATCAATTAAAAACCAAAACCTTAAGTCTGAATGATATCCTAGCAGCTCAAGCCCTCGAAGTAAATTATACAGAATACGCGCCATTAAATACGGGCATCTTCCCTTATGCACAGCAATTAAAAACCCTTTCTGGGCAAAAGAAAATAGGTTTACAGGTTAATTTTTCTAAGGTAGATTATAACCCTAACTTAGAGTTTCCCTTTAGTATCCCTAAAAATTACAGCCAAATCCAGTAAAAATTTCTAATTTTGAATTATGCAGCTAAAAAGATTATTACTGATTTGTTTTTTAAGTTTCCTAGCTATTGCCGCTCAGGCGCAAAGCATGGAGCAATTAAAGAAGAGTAAAGAAGCTTTAGATCGTCAAATTGAGCAGGCTCAAAAAAACCTGCGTAAAACCGAGTCAGGAAAAAAACTTACCCTTACGCAAATCAATACGATTAGAGCGCAAATCAATTTAATGCAACGCAAAATTTCTGTGATTAATTCAGAAATGAAAACCTTGGACAATCAAATTGCTATCAATACAGGCAAGGTGAACTCCTTAAAAGCTCAATTAGAACAATTAAAAAAAGAATATGCGGGTATGATTCGTTTCGCTCAGCGAAATAAAAATGCTTACGAAAAACTTATGTTCGTATTCGCTTCTCATGATTTTAATCAAGCTTATAAAAGGGTAAAGTATTTACAACAATTTAGTCAGTATCGTAAAAAGCAAGCCGAGTATATTATGGGCACCCAAAAGGAGCTCAATCAAAAGATTAGTCAGCTCGATAAAGATCGTCAAAACAAATCCAGCTTATTAAAAGAACAACAAGGCGCTAAATCTAAATTAGATGAAAAGCGTTCGGAACAATCTAAAGTACTTAATCAATTAACGCGTCAAGAGCGTCAAATTAAGCAAGATATTAACAAGAAAAAAGCTGAACAAGCCGCCATCAATCGTAAAATTAGAGATGAGATAAATCGAATTATTGCCTTAGAACGTAAAAAAGAAGAAGAGCGTAAAAAAGAGGAGGCTCGTTTAGCGGCTGCCAAAGCTAAAGCGGAAAACCGACCAGCCCCAGTAGCTGCTGCGACCAAAGAGATGACCAACTCCGAAGTGCTACGTGCTACGCCGGAGGCCGATCGTTTATCCGAGAATTTCGAAAGCAATCGAGGTAGCTTGCCAGCACCAGTGGCCAATGGCTATATCACGCAATCCTTTGGTGCCTATAAAGTAGGAACCGCGCAACACATACAAGATGGTGTGCTTTATCAAACTTCAGAAAACGCCAATGTGAGAGCCGCTTTCAATGGTACGGTTTCCAGTGTATTTTCTATACAAGGCCGTTTTATCATTATGATTAAACATGGGGAGTATTTCACCATCTATACCGGTCTAAAATCAGCATCGGTTAAAAATGGTCAAAGCGTAAGTACCAAGCAAGTCATAGGGCAGGCAGGAATTAATGATGGTGTGCCTCAAGTAGGCTTCCAAATTAGAAAAGGACAAACCACCTTGAACCCTGAAAGTTGGTTGGCTAGATAATTTAATGGATAAAAGCGTATATTTGGAAAAAATAAATAGCATATGATGAATCAGGTCCTTTTAGACTTTTTGAACATCGGTGGATCCGAGTTTATGATCATAGCCGTGGTCCTTTTATTGTTATTTGGAGGTAAAAAATTACCCGAATTAGCTAGAGGATTGGGAAAAGGAATAAGAGAGTTTAATGATGCCTCCGAAGGCGTAAAACGGGAAATACATAAAAATTTAAATGCGGTTACCTCTGATTTAAGTGAGCAAGACGAAGAGCGCATTAATAAAAACCCACTACACCCTGAAGAGCACGCAACGACAGCTAGCCTAGAAAGCCCTCAAAAAGTAGAAGATGAACTTCCTGAAGACTTTGTAGCGTCCAGAAATGCCGAGATTGAGCAAGCTAAAAGCTATGGGCAGCCACAAACTGAAAGGTTCATTCCTGCTGATCAATTAGAAGCCGAAAGAATTGTTGCAGAAAGATTAGCGCTAGAAGATCGATTGAGTCCAGCGGAGCAAGAAAGCTTACACGTACAGGACGACGATGAAGAAGCTTTAAAAAACGCTTATAAATAAGAAATAATTAAAACGATATTAAATATTAATACAATGATTCAACCAACAATTTTAGCGGCCATTGGAGCTCCAGAAATTATCTTAATTGCCCTGGTATTATTGCTTTTATTTGGCGGGAAGAAAATTCCTGAATTAATGCGCGGTTTAGGTCGTGGAGTAAAAGAATTTAAAGACGGAAAAGACGGTGTAGAAGCAGATCGTAACAACAACGAAGCGCGCTAATCAACATCTAATTTTATTGAGTATTGGAAACGTACAGGGATTTAGAAACAATTCAGGAAAGATTGCGCGCTAAGCAATTCACCCTTCCTGAGTTATTGCACACCTATATCCAACGTATAAAAGATAAGGAACACCTCAATGCGTTTAATGAGGTGTTTTTTTATGATGCTGAAAATCAAGCACAGCAAATTCAAAAAAAGCTAGAGGAAGGAAAGGCCGGTAAATTAGCCGGAATGATTATTGGCATTAAAGACAATATCTGCTTTCAAGGACATATCGTGTCCGCCTCCTCTAAAATGCTCGAAAATTTTGTAGCCCCTTATTCTGCCACGGTAGTTGAAAGACTCCTGGCCGAAGATGCTATTATCATCGGGCGTTTAAATTGTGATGAGTTTGCCATGGGGGGCTCCAACGAGAACTCTTATTATGGCCCCGTACGCAATGCCGCTAATCCAAATTTAGTATCTGGAGGTTCTTCTGGAGGCTCCGCTGTCGCTGTACAAGCCGACCTTTGTTTAGCCGCCTTAGGCACCGATACCGGAGGTTCTGTTCGCCAGCCCGCCGCTTTTTGTGGCTGTATAGGATTAAAGCCCACTTATGGCCGAATATCCCGCTATGGGGTTATAGCCTATGCTTCCTCCTTCGATCAGGTCGGTATATTATCCCATTCCATGGCTGATACCGCCTTATTGCTCGACATCCTATCCGGAGCCGACGCTAAAGATGCCAGTATGCTTCAAGAAGCCTCTCCAGGCTTTTCGCTCCAGGCTACAAAAGGCGATAAAAAAGTAATTGGCTATTGGAAAGAAGCCATAGAAAGCCCGATTCTCGATCCTGAAATCAAAGCCGCTATAGAAAAGCAATTGGCCGATTGGAAAACCCAAGGTCATGAAATTCAGGCGGTGACCTTTGATTTAATCGATTATCTAGTGCCTTGCTATTATATTTTAACCATGGCTGAGGCTTCCTCCAATCTTTCTCGATATGATGGCCTGCATTATGGCTATCGAGCGGCTAATCCTAGCGATTTAACCGATCTCTATAAACGTTCCCGTGCCGAAGGCTTCGGTAAAGAAGTCCAAAAGCGTATCCTATTGGGCACCTTTGTACTTAGTTCTGGCTATTATGATGCCTATTATCAAAAGGCCCAACGCGTCAGAGCCATGATTGTGCAAAAAATGGAAAAATGCTTTCAAGAGCTGGATTGTCTGGTTTTACCCGTAGCCCCAACTGTCGCTTTTCCAATTGGCTCGCAAGAAAAAGATCCTCTAGCACAATATATGGCTGATATTTATACCGTTTTAGCTTCCCTTTGCGGATATCCCGCAATTGCCTTACCTTTAGGCAATAATAAGGAAGGCTTACCGTTAAGTATTCAGGCAATAGCCAAACCCTATCACGAACAAACTTTGCTAGATTTATGAAGAAACTACTTTTTTCATGGGCTATTGCCATGATTTGTATCCTTCCCAGCCTACAGGCTCAGGTGATCGATCAAAGCACAGGAGAGGCCCAAAATCAAGTGGATAGCAGCATGCTAGCCAATCCCAATATAAGCCCCTTTACCAATTTTGATTTTAATCTCAAGCGCAAGCTCGAAGCTATACCCGCTACGGTACCACTCCCTTATAACGAGTATGTACAGAGCTATATCGATATTTATGCCAAACAAAAGGATAAAATGGGACGCATGCTGGGCAAAGCACAGCATTACTTTCCTATTTTCGAAAAAGCCTTAGCTAGTCATCAAATTCCGGAAGAAATAAAATATTTAGCCATCATTGAATCCGCCTTAGATCCACATGCCGTTTCTCGGGTAGGCGCTACAGGCCTCTGGCAATTCATGTATGGAACAGCCGCAGGCTTCGGTTTACAAATGAATAATTATGTCGATGAGCGTAAAGATCCTATCCAAGCCAGTTATGCGGCGGCAGCTTATTTTAAAGATGCCTATGCCGAGTTTGGCGATTGGTTATTAGCCATTGCCGCTTATAATTGCGGAAAAGGAAATGTAAACCGAGCCATTGATCGTTCCGGATCTCGCGACTTTTGGGAAATCCGAAACTTTTTACCTGCGGAAACCCGAAATTATGTGCCGGCATTTATTGCCGCTCTCTTTGTCTTGAAAAATTCATCCGATTACGCTATCCAAGCTATCCCTTCCAATTTAGCCATCAAAACCGATGTGATAGCCGTAAACAACTATGTATCCTTAAGTGATATTGCCAAAAGTATCGGGCAGGACGAGAATTTAATCTATAGCTTGAATCCAGCCTACAAGAAAAAAATTGTCAATGGCAGCCCTGAACAAGCTCGACATATCATTTTACCCCAATTTGATTTAGCCTATTATGCCGATTTATATGCGGTCCTCGATCAAGATTTAAATGTCGATAAACGCACTTATTTAGCTAAAACGGATGATGTTCGGGATCTCAAAAAAATGAAAGCAGCGGCTAAGCCTAAATATTTAACCTATAAAGTTAAATCGGGCGATACCCTTTCTGAAATTGCCGCTAGGTTTAAAGGTGCCTCCGTAGCCGCCATTAAAAAAGTCAACGGACTTTCAAAATCTGTAATTAAGCCTGGTATGATACTGAAAATTATGACCCTTTAGTCTAATTGCTTAACTTTGCCAGCTACCAAAATTAATTTTATGAGTAAAACCAATAGAAAACAAGATGCCTTGGATTACCACGCACAGGGGAGACCAGGAAAAATTCAGGTTATACCTACGAAGCCATATTCTTCTCAAAGAGATTTAACTTTAGCTTATTCTCCTGGTGTAGCTGAACCTTGTTTAAAAATTGCCGACAATAAAGACGATGTCTATAAATATACCGCCAAAGGAAATCTAGTCGCTGTTATCAGTAATGGTACCGCCGTATTAGGATTAGGCGATATTGGTGCCGAAGCTTCTAAACCGGTAATGGAAGGTAAAGGTTTATTATTTAAAATCTTTGCTGATATCGATGTATTCGACTTAGAGCTAGACACCAAAAATGTAGATGACTTTGTAAAAATTGTCAAAGCTTTAGAGCCTACATTCGGTGGGGTAAACCTCGAAGATATCAAGGCACCTGAATGCTTTGAAATCGAACGTCGTTTAAAAGAAGAAATGCAAATTCCAGTGATGCACGACGATCAACACGGAACCGCTATTATCTCTGCAGCCGCTTTATTAAATGCTTGCGACTTACAAAAAAAGAAAATAGGTAAGGTTAAGATTGTGGTGAATGGGGCTGGAGCTGCGGCTATTTCTTGTTCGCGTTTATATGTATCATTAGGCGCTAAAATCGAGAATATCGTGATGTGCGATCGCTCTGGGGTTATCCGTAGTGACAGAGATAATTTAGATGCCATCAAGAAAGAATTCGCGACCAGCAGAGATATTAATACCTTAGAAGAAGCCATGAAAGACGCCGATGTCTTTATTGGATTATCTTCAGGCGACTGCGTTTCTGTGGATATGTTAAAGTCTATGGCTAAAAACCCAATTGTGTTTGCCATGGCTAATCCAAATCCAGAAATTGCTTATGACTTAGCCGTTAAATCGCGTAAGGATATCATCATGGCTACTGGCCGTTCCGATTATCCTAACCAAGTGAATAACGTATTAGGTTTCCCTTATATATTTAGAGGAGCTCTCGACGTCAGAGCCACCTCTATCAACGAGGAAATGAAAATTGCCGCCGTAAAAGCGATTGCAGACCTTGCACGTCGCACGGTGCCTGAGGCCGTAAATTTAGCCTATGGCATACGTAACCTTAAATTCGGAAAAGATTATATCATTCCTAAACCGATGGACTTCCGTTTGATGACCAATGTGTCTATCGCGGTAGCCAAAGCCGCTATTGAATCTGGCGTAGCCCGTAAAATCATCACCGATTGGGATGCTTATGCCGAGGAATTGAAAAAACGCTTAGGTATGGATGATTCGATCATGCGTGCTGTAGCCATCAAAGCTAAATCTGCACCGAAGCGTGTGGTATTTGCGGAAGCGGATAATTATAAAATCTTAAAAGCAGCCCAAATCGTAAAAGATGATGGCATTGCTATTCCAATATTATTGGGTAAAATAGAGGTTATTCAAAAGCTTATTGAAGAAAATGGCTTAGAACTCGAAGGCGTTGAAATCATCGATCCAGCTTTAGAGCCAGAAAGATCACAAAAATATGCTGAAAGCTTATTTGCTAAACGTCAACGTCGAGGCATCACCTTATACGAAGCGCAAAAATTAATGCGCGACAGAAATTATTTCGGAGCTTCCATGCTAGAATATGGCGAAGCCGATGCGATGATTTCGGGTTTAACCAAAAACTATGTTTCTACGGTAAAACCAGCCTTACATGTTATTGGAACCGAGCCAGGCGTGAAAAGAGTAGCGGGCATGTATATGATGATGACCGAGAAAGGACCGGTATTCTTTGGCGATACTACTGTAAACGTATCTCCAAGCGCCGAGGAATTAGTGGACATCACTTTATTAATCGATAAATCGGTTAAGAAATTCAATATCAACCCAAGAATCGCGCTTTTATCGTATTCTAACTTCGGATCAAACAAAGGTGAAACACCTGAAAAAGTGAGCGAAGCGGTAAGAATTTTACATAGCCAACATCCTGAAGTAGTTGTCGATGGTGAAATGCAAGGTAACTTTGCTATGAATCCTGAAATGTTGAAAGAAAACTTTCCATTTAGTAGATTAGTAGGCGCACCGGCCAATACCTTAATCTTCCCTAATTTAGAATCGGGTAATATTGCCTATAAATTATTGCAAGAATTAGGTGGAGCAGAAGCCGTAGGACCAATTTTAGTGGGCATGAAAAAACCGGTACATATCGTACAATTAGGTAGTTCTGTGCGTGAAATTGTGAATATGGTAACTATTGCCGTAGTCGATGCACAATCTAAAATGGAAGGTGCCGCGCTTAAAAAGCGTAGTTTATTAAACAGAATAGCTAAAAAATAAAAAACATGTACGCGTATATAGATGGGAAATTGGCCTTTAAGTGCCCCACTTATGTGGTGCTAGAGGCAGGAGGAATAGGCTATCAAGTCCATATTTCTCTACACACATTTTCCCTGATACGAGATACTGAACGCTGCAAACTGTTCACCTATCTCCATATCAAAGAAGATGCGCATACCTTATATGGCTTTGCCGAGGAATCTGAAAAAAGACTGTTCATGCACCTCATTTCCGTATCGGGAATAGGACCTTCCACCTGTCGGATGATGTTATCCTCCATTAGCCCCCTAGAAATTCAACAAGCTATTGTGCAAGCAGATTTAGCCCTTATCCAAAGAATCAAGGGCATAGGCGCTAAATCTGCTCAGCGCTTAGTGTTAGAATTGCAAGATAAATTAAAGAAAGAAGGCAGCGATACTTTATTAAGTATGCCTTCTATGAACACCGTCAAAGATGAAGCCCTTTCGGCGCTAGTGATGCTGGGTTTTAGCAAAGCCGCCGCAGAAAAGGCTATCGATCAAATATTGAAAAAGGAGAGTGGAGATATTACTGTAGAACAGTTGATTAAAATAGCTTTAAGAACATTATAAACTGTAGCCTTGAATAAATCGCTTGTTTTCTGGATTGTTTTTATACAGGCTTTTTTTACGATAAAGCTATCCGCTCAAACTAGCCAAAATTCCAGCAAGCCCGATTCCTTAAAAAACAGTTTCAATCCCATTGAAAAGCGATGGCTGGGATTACCTGAAAAGCCCTCTGCTTTATTACCCATTCCCTCGAATATCAAAAGAGAGGTGCGCTATGATGCCAAAGCTCAACGCTATATCCTCGTCGAAAAAATAGGCGATCAACTCTATGGCGAGCCCCAATACCTAACCATTGAACAATATCTTCGTTTAATCAATAGTGAGGTCAAAAGAGCCAATTGGCGTCAATTCTCCGATCAAGAAATCGAAGAAGTTCGAGAAAAAGGCATTATCCCTCGTGTCAAAATCAATAGTCCTGGCTTTCAGAAAATATTTGGGGGTACCAATATTGATATCATGCCTCGAGGCGAAGCGGATTTAACCTTTATGGGGCGTGTCAATAAAAACGAAAATCCCCTCTTTACCGAAAGACAAAGAACCCAAACCAATATCGATTTCAACCAACGCATCCAAATGGATCTGATGGGGAATATAGGCGAAAAGCTGAAGGTAAAAATGAATTATAATACCGAGGCCCAGTTCGACTTTGAAAACCAAGTTAAAATAGAATATACCGGCAGCGCCGACGAAATCATCAAAAAAGTAGAGGCCGGAAATGTGAGTATGCCGATGAGCAATTCCCTCATACCAGGCACACAATCCCTCTTTGGGGTAAAAACCCAATTGCAATTTGGTAAACTCGATATTGCTACCCTATTTAGTCAGCAAAAATCCCAGTCCAAAGAAATTAAAATTCAAAATGGTGCCCAGCAAAATGAATATAGTGTAAGCGCTTCGGAATATGATGCGAACCGACATTATTTCTTAGCCCAATACTTTCGGGATAATTATAATAAAGCCTTAAGCAATCCACCCAATGTATTTTCCAATGTGCTCATCACGCGCATTGAAGTGTGGATTACCAATCGTAATGCTAATAATCAAGATAGCCGTGATATCTTAGCTTTTCTCGATTTAGGTGAAAACGAACCCTATAATAAAAGCCAAATCACTGGAGGAGGATCCCTTTTACCATCTGGGGTCTTAGATCCTAATTTCCCTAGTCCATCCAATTCCTTGCTTAGGAATTTACCGCCGGGAGCCAGACAATCCAATTCCAACGATATTATCAGTTATTTTCAAGGCAGTGGCGGCACCGATAACTATGCCAAACTCAGCTATGCCCGTCGCCTAACGGATAAAGAATTTGTCTTTCAACCCCAATTAGGCTATATCTCCTTAAATCAAGCCCTAAATGCCGACGAAGTGTTGGCCGTTGCCTATCGATACACCTATAATGGCCGAGAATATCAAGTGGGGGAATTCAGTAATGATAGCCCCTATGAACCCGCCAATCCCAAGGTTTTGTACACTAAATTATTAAAAAACGAAACCATAAAAACCAATTTGCCGACCTGGGATTTAATGATGAAAAATATTTATTACATCAATGGATCTCAAATATCTAGGCAAAACTTCAAGCTGAATATCTTTAGAATTGATGATAAAACAGGAGTAGAAAGCCCCATGCCTCGCGAAGGACAAAAAACTGCAGGCCTACCTTATCTAGCCCTAACCTATCTCGATCAATTAAATCCACAAAAAGAAAGAAAAATGGATGGGGTCTTCGATTTCGAAGCCGAAAACCGAGCCTTTAGTTTAGT
>CAZQFF010000002.1:14322-16508 GCA_964592575.1 uncultured Pedobacter sp. | reverse complement strand
GCGAGTGGGAGTATCAATAATGCAGGCTCCAATGCCTTATCACAAAATACCAGCACAGGCTATGTCACCATCGATCCGCAAAATGGGCGTATTATCTTTCCGGTTATCGAACCCTTCGGTATAGATTTAGAAGAAAGATTTCAATTACCCGGCGAGCAAAACCTGGCTGAAAAATATAGCTATCGTGCCCTTTATGATTCGGTAAAGGTAGTCGCTCAGCAATTATTTGCGCAAAAGAACGTCTATCAAATCAAAGGCTCTTATCAGTCAGAAATAGCCACTTCCTTTCCTTTAAATGCCATCAATGTGCCCGAGGGCTCTGTGCGCGTCTTCATCGGAAATATGCCTTTAACCGAGGGCAATGATTATACCGTCGATTATCAGGGCGGCTTTGTCAATATCTTAAATCCAGGCTTATTAAGCTCCGGACAATCCTTAAGAATCACCACAGAGGAAACCGAAATGTTTGGCCTACAACAGCGTAGTTTATTTGGTACCCGTTTAGATTTTAGAGCGAATCCTAAACTGAATATCGGGGCCACTTTTATGAACCTCACCGAAAGGCCACTCACCCAAAAAGTAAACTTCCTAAACGAGCCTATTTCTAATTCCATATTTGGAGCCGATATCAATTATACCTCCAACTCTCGATTCCTAACCAAAATTATCGATAAGCTACCTTTTTTAAGCACGAAAGAAATCTCCACCATCAGCTTAGCGGCCGAATATGCCAAGCTTATGCCAGGGCATCCTAAAGCCATTAATGTAGGCGGCGATCGTGGAGGATCTTCTTATTTAGATGATTTTGAAGCTTCTCGTCAGCTCATTGATCTCAAGAGTGCCATGCCTTGGCAAATCGCCAGCACCCCGCAATTGTTTCCGGAGTCGCAACTTATGAATGCTTTGGAATATGGCTATAACCGGGCTAAACTAGCCTTTTATAATATTGATCCAAGCTTTTATAATCGCAATGGGCTCAATTCTAATATCCCATCCGAAATCCGAAACGATAAAACGGAGCAATCCAATCATTATGTGCGTCAAATCCTCGAGCAAGAAGTCTTTCCTTATAAAGAAATTAGCTTAGGCAATTCGCTCTTATTGCCAACCCTCGATTTAGCCTATTATCCTATGCTTAGAGGGCCTTATAATTATACACCTACGGGCTTCAATCCTGATGGAACTTTACAAAATCCTAGATCCCGCTGGGGAGGCATGATGCGCAAAATCGATATCAATGATTTTGAATCCAATAATATCGAATATGTAGAAATGTGGATGATGGATCCATTTATCTATAAAAGCGCCCATCGTGGAGGAGATCTTTATTTAAATTTAGGTAATCTTTCCGAAGACATTCTAAAAGATGGTCGAAAAGCCCTTGAAAATGCCCTGCCTATCAATGGCGACCCTTCTAAATATGATGAAACCGTGTGGGGTAGAGTATCTAAATTACAACCAGTCGTTCAGGTTTTCGATAATGATCCCACCGCCAGAAGAAATCAAGATGTAGGTTTAGATGGACTGAAAAACGAAGACGAAAGACAAAAATTCAGAACCCTCATCGATCGTATCAAAGGCCAATTAAATGCCAGTGCGGCGGCCCAATTCGAAGCCGATCCCTCTTCCGATGATTTCAGTTATTTCCGAGGCAATAACCAAGATCAAGCGCGAGCCGGTATCCTCCAGCGCTATATGCATTTCAACGGGCCCGACGGTAACTCCCGCACCCCACAGCAATCCCAAGAAGACTTCGGTATTGAAAATGCGGCGGCTACTTCTTTGCCCGATGGCGAAGACATCAATCGGGATAATAATATGACCCAATCCGACGAGTATTTCCAATACAAAATCTCCCTTAAACCAGGCGATATGATTGTCGGGCAAAACTTTATCACCGATAAAATCGTCTCTCAGGTAAAACTCGCCAATGGGCAAGTACAGCCTGTAACTTGGTATCAAATTCGCGTACCCCTTTCTCAATACCAAAATAAAGTAGGCAATATCCAAGACTTTAAATCCATCCGCTTTATGCGCATGTTCCTCACCAATTTCGAGGATACCGTGGTCTTGCGTATGGCCAAACTACAATTGGTAAAAGGCGATTGGCGACAATATAATGCCAAGAACGAAAGCAATCAATTAATCGTCGAATTAATTTTCTGTGAATCCATGATTTAAACTGG
>CAZQFF010000002.1:4798-14312 GCA_964592575.1 uncultured Pedobacter sp. | reverse complement strand
ATCGTCGATCCAAATTTATTACCGGCTAATCCTGATCAATCCAAACTAGAATTGGCTACGGTCAGTATCGAAGAAAACGGAAAACGTAGTCCTATCCCTTATGTGGTGCCTCCAGGCATTCTGCGCGAAAGAGATTTTAGCAATTTCCGTGGCGATACCAGAATGAATGAGCAATCCCTGTCGGTCAAAGTTAAAAACCTCAAGGATGGCTATGGGCGAGCCGCCTTTAAAACTGCGGTCAACGATTTCAGATCCTACAAGCGCATCAAAATGTATGTGCATTTAGAAGCCTTAGGTAATGAAGCCTTGCGCGATAATGATTTACATGCTTTCTTACGTATCGGAACCGACAATCAAGACAATTACTATGAATATAGTAGGCCTTTGCGTGTCACTTCTCCAGGCACCAGCGATCCCTTTGCCATCTGGCCACAAGAGAATGAAATGAATATCGAGCTCGAACTCTTCCAGAAAGCTAAAGTGGCCCGTAATTCCGCTATTTACACCAATGGTGCCCCTTGGCCCATCAATATCCCCTTTACGTATTCCGACGGAATCAACCAAATTATCGTAAAAGGTCAGCCCGATTTAAGCAAGGTAAGGGTCTATATGCTGGGTATAAAAAATCCATATCGTAATTCTGCTTCCCCTGCTGGCGATGATGGCATGGCTAAGAGTGGCGAGGCTTGGTTCAATGAATTGCGCTTAACCGATTTCGACGAAAGAGGGGGTTGGGCCAGTACAGCCCGACTGAATGCTAAATTAGCCGACTTCGGTGATATCAATTTTGCAGGCTCTTATTCTACGATAGGTTTTGGTTCCATTGAAAAGAAAGTGAGCGAAAGAAGCCGTTCCGATCAACAGTTTTTTGATCTATCCTCTAATTTAGAGCTGGGCAAATTCTTCCCACAACGAAGTGGCCTTCGAATCCCGATGTTTGTGAGCTATTCGAACCAAATCTTCACGCCGCAATTCGATCCAAGAATGCCAGATGTCGAACTCAAAAGATCGCTGGAGGCCGCCAACCGCTTCCAAAAAGATAGCATCTTAAAAGTCGCTCAAGACTATACCACCCGAAGCAGTATCAATTTTATGAATGTGCGTAAAGAGCGTCAAGGCAATAGCGATAAAATCCGACTATGGGATATCGAGAACTTTAGTTTCTCTTATGCCCAAACCAATTATTATCACCGAAGCTTTATCAATGCCAATGCCGAGCAAAAAAGCTATCGGGGCTCCATCGCTTATAACTATTCCAAAAGCGCTAAAAACTATCAGCCCTTCCAAAATCTGATTCAATCTAATCTCTTGACTTTGCTCAAAGACTTTAATTTTAGTCTATTGCCAAGCTCTATTAATTTCCGATTAGATCTCGATCGTTATTATGCCGAAAACACCCTGCGCGATAATGATCCAAATAATTTCTTACCGATTCAAACTACCTTTAATAAAAACTTCTTAGTCACCCGAGTGTATGGTATTGCTTGGGATTTGAGTAATTCCTTAAGCTTAGATATCAATGCCACGAATTATTCTATTGTGGATGAACCGGAAGGTCGAATCAATGGTTTAAAGCGCGACACCCTATGGCAAAACTTATTGCGCCTAGGCCGAACCACCGACTATAGCCATTTAATCAATTTAACCTATCAAGTCCCTATCGAAAAGATACCAGGCTTGGACTGGATTAATTTAGCCGCCACTTATGGCTCTAGCTTTAACTGGCAAACCGAGCCTTTATCGAGTATGCGCGATCCGAATATTAATCTGGGTAATACGATCCAAAACTCCAGAATTATTCAGCTTAACCCGAATTTAAACCTACAAAGCTTTTATAATAAATTTAGTTTCCTACGCCGAAGCATCAATCGTCCGCAAGCCGATAAAAAATTCGGCGACCAATTGCTAGGGCTCTTAACTTCTTTTAAAAATGCCAAGCTATCTTATGTAGAAAATAAAGGAACTTTCTTGCCGGGCTTCCTCCCTAAATCAAGATGGTTTGGTATGGATGGCTGGAATGGCGCTCCGGGTTTAGGCTTTGTCTTAGGTTCTCAAAATGATATTTATCAAGACGCTTTAAGCCAAGGCTGGTTAAGTCAAGATAATAGGCAAAATCAAATGTATGTGAACACCCTGCGCGAAGAGATACAATTCAGCAGTATGCTCGAGCCTATTCCTGATTTTAAAATCACCCTAACCGCCCTTAGGTCTCGAAACCTCAATTTCTCTACCAATTTAAAATACGATCAAACACTGGGTTCTTTCGAGATGCAAAGTCCAACCACCCAAGGGGATTATAGTATTTCCATACAAACCTGGAAAACGGCCTTTAGCGATAAAAGTGGAGCGACCATGTCTAAGGTTTATGCCGATTTCTTGAACAATCGCCAAATCATTTCTCAGCGTTTAGGTCAATTAAACCCGAATTCTCAAGGTCTGCAAAATGGCTATGCCGAAGGCTATCAAAGACAATCTCAAGATGTCATCGTAGCCGCTTTCCTAGCCGCTTATCAAGGAAAAGATGCCCGTAAATCGAATTTACGTAGCTTACCTAAATTCCCTTTGCCTAACTGGAATATCACTTACGACGGCCTTACCCGTTTACCTTTCATCGCCGATAAATTCTTCTCCTTAACCCTGAAGCATTTATACACCTCGGTTTATTCCGTAAATGGCTTTAATAGTTTAATCCGTTATCAAGAAAGCGATGGCTATGCGAGTAGTCGCGATTTACAAGGTAATTTCTTACCACAATATCAATTTAATCAAATTAGTATATCCGAAAGATTTGCCCCTTTAATTGGGGTAGATGCCCGTTTAAAATCTAATCTTAGCACGGGCTTTGAATATCATAAAACCCGCTTGTTAGCCATGAGTTTAGCCAATAGCCAACTGGCTCAACTTTCCGAAAACAATATGGTAATCAAATTGGGCTACCGAACCAATAACTTCCGTTTCCCATTTGGGCTGTTTAAAGGTGTAAACCTCAAAAACACCATGGACTTTAATTTAGATGTATCTATTCGCGACAACAAAACGGTGATCTACCGAGCCGAATCCGAGCAAGCTGATATCTCGGCAGGCGCGAAGAATATTGCCTTACGTCCTAATATCAATTATGTCCTCAACCAAAGGTTTAATTTACGCGTGTTTTACGATACCAATATCACTCAACCTTATACTTCACAATCATTCAATACCGCATTTACCAATTTTGGCATCAGCTTAAGGGTAACCTTAAACTAAAAAGCCCCTATATTTTATTCCCCATAAAAAAATTAGTATTTTTGTCTAATCCTATCAATAAGAAATAAAAAATTATGAACTTTCCATCAGAATTAAAGTACACTAAAGACCACGAGTGGGTAAAAGTAGAAGGCGACCAAGCGATTATCGGTATTAGTGACTTTGCACAAAGAGAATTAGGTGATATCGTTTATATTGATATCAACACGGTAGGGCAGGAAGTGGCTGCCGAGGAAGTATTTGGTACCGTTGAGGCCGTTAAAACAGTTTCTGACTTATTCATGCCCCTTACTGGAACCATCCAAGAGTGGAATGAAACTTTAAATGATCAACCTGAATTAGTAAACACCGATCCTTATGGTGCGGGTTGGATGGTTAAAGTAAGCATTAGCGATGCAAGCCAATTAGATGCTTTATTAAGTGCTGAAGATTACCAAAAATTAATTGGAGCTTAAACCTCTCCATTAAACATATGCGAGGAGTCATAAAAAGTCATTGGGCCTCTATTTTAATGGCCTTAACCATTTTAATCCTCTGTAACTTACCTAAGTCTGCTGCGGGCAACGCAGCAGACTTTTTCTTTCCAGGCTTTGATAAACTCGTGCATTTAGCGATGTTCTTCAAATTCAATAGCCTGCTCATTCTGGGCGAAATCTATCGCCAAAAAAACTTCGAGCTTAAAGCTAGCACCCTTTTCCAGCTTTTTCTGCTGTCCTTGTTTTATGGGGCCTTCATCGAATTCCTCCAAGACCAAGTTTTTACTTATCGAGCTGCCGAATACTGGGATTGGATAGCCGATGCTGCCGGAGCACTCCTCAGCCTAGCCTTTTATGTCGCTTTATTAGGACTAAAAAGAAAGGTTTAATCGGAGTCTAAATTTTTTCAAAAAAAAGCATAAATCTTTATTATTTAAATAATTATCCTATTTTTGCACGCTTTTTAGAACCAGCAAAATCACTTGTATTTAAATTGTTACCAATAAAAGGCTTTCCTCGAACAAACTTTTTGTGCTTTAAGGAGTCTGATAGGGTAAATTGCAACATTATAGATAAAAGAAATGAAGAAATTATTACTTAGTTCAATATTTACAGCCCTATGCTTAATCAGCTTGACTGCTTTTTCGCAAACTCGTCCGGGAACAGTGAGTGGGAAAATTGTAAATGCGAAAGACAAACAGCCATTAGAATATGTATCGGTAGCTGTTAAAAAATTATTTGGCGACTCAGCCGTTGTAAATGCCGTAGCCTCTGCACAAAACGGAAGCTTCGCCATCAATAATGTGCCTACCGGTAAATATCGTTTATTCGTAGCGCTAGTAGGTTACAGAACCTTAAATAAAGACTTTGAATTAACGGTTGCTAATCCAGGCCTAAACTTTGGCGATCTAGGTATTGAAGAATCAGGTATCGATCTTAAAACCGTAGAGATTAAAGGCGAAATTCCTCCAGTAGTGGTTAAAAAGGACACCTTAGAATTTAATGCGGCTGCTTTCAAAGTAAAAGAAAATGCCGTAGTAGAGGATGTCTTGAAAAAAATCCCAGGGGTAGAGGTAGCCAAAGATGGTTCCATCACTACACAAGGCGAAACGATTCGTCGTGTTCGTGTTGACGGAAAAGACTTCATGGGTAACGACCCTTTAATGGCAACGCGTAATTTACCTGCCGACATGATCGACAAAATCCAAATCATTGATGATATGTCGGATCAATCTAAATTCACCGGAGTAGATGATGGTAACCGCGAAAAAATCATTAATATTACGACACGTCAAGATAAGAAAAACGGATTCTTCGGAAATAGTACCTTAGGCTATGGTCAAGATGCGGATAAAGATGATCGTTATGAAGTAAATATCAACGTGAATAAATTTAATAATGATGAGCAAATGTCTGTTATTGGTCAGTTCAATAATATTAATAAACAAAACTTCGGCGGTGGCGGAGGTGGCGGTATGGGTGGAGGCCGTGGTATGGGTGGCGGCGGAAACTTCGGTGGCCAAACACAAGGTATCACAACCACAAACATGGGTGGTTTAAACTATGCTAACGTTTATAAAAATGGTACGCAGTTCAATGCCAGTTATAATGTGAACAAAACGTCCCTATTTAACTTGAATTCTTCTGTTACGCAAAACTTATTAGGTAGTACCATTACCACCAACAGAAACAATACGGAAAGCACCACCGAGCGCTTAAACCACCGTTTCAATATGACTTTAGATACCAAAATCGATTCTACTTTATCGATTCGTATCCAACCAAACTTCACCTATTCAAAAAATAATGGCAATAGCCTTTCTGAATATGAGCGTATCGTCTTAAATACAAGCACTACAGGTGAGCAAACTTATATTACAAACTCTACTTCACCGTCTTTCTCGAATAACTTATTATTACGTAAGAAATTCCAACGCAGAGGCCGTACTTTATCTTTAAACGTAAACACTAATATCAATTCTAGTGATGGTGATAACTATAACGAAATCTTAGAGGGTAGAGTAGTGGGTAACAATGTGAGCCTTATTTTCTTAAATCAGTTAAATGATCAAAACTCCAAAGTAATCAATAACAATGCACGTTTGGTGTTTACAGAGCCGATCTCTAAAACGATGAATTTAGAGTTAAACTATACCAATGGCTATAGCTTTGATAACCAAGATCGTCAGGTATATGATTATAACCCTACAACTGGACGTTATGATATCTTAAATAGCATTTATTCGAATGACTTTGAGAACACTAACTTCACAAATGCAGCTGGATTTAGTTTCACTAAAAACGAGAAAAAATATAACTGGAACATTGGTTTAGCGGTACAAAATGTGGATCAACAACGTTTCAATGCCACTACTGGCGATCGCTTCAAACGTAGCTTTGTAAACTTAACCCCAACGGCACAATACCGTTATAACTTTAGCCAAAGCAAACGTTTAAGAATTAACTATAATGGTAGAACGGCTCAGCCATCGATTAACCAAATCTCTCCAATTTTAGATAATACCAATACCACGTCTATCCCTGTAGGTAATCCAGACTTAAAACAGTCTTTCACCAACAGCTTAAACATTATCTATAATAACTTTAACTTCCAAAACTTCCGTTCTTTCTTCGTAGGATTCTTCGGAACACAAACTTTCAATGCTTTCACCTTGAAATCGGAGTTAATCAGTGACCAAAACGATCCTAACTATGGTAAGATTCGTCAAACCTATTCAAACGTTGATGGTAACTTCAGTTTAAGAGCCTTTGGTAATATCTCTCAACCGATTATTCGTGGTAATAAATTAAACTTACAAATCGACTTAAGAGGTAATTTTGATAAATCAACTGGATTCTTAAATGGTAACCAAGAGAACGTAACACATAACTACTCAATTAATAATGGTTATCGTTTAGTATCGAACTTAGATAAATTAGATTTAATCGCTGGTATTTCAGGTACTTTATTCCGTGATACTTATTCGGCTAACTCTAGAAATAATACACGTTATTATACTTTATCTCCAATGTTTGATATCAGTTATATGTTGCCAGGAAACGTTCGTATCCAAACCGACATCACCTATAACAAATTAACCGGTCGTGGTCCAGGATTTGATGTGGATTATACCTTAATGAATGCTTACATTAGCCGTCAGTTCTTCCAAAACCGTGGAACTTTCAAATTCTCTGTAAACGATTTATTAAACCAAAATACAGGTATTACCCGTACAGGTACAGCGAACACCATTACTGACTTAAACTTCAACGTATTAAAACGTTACTATATGTTATCTTTCACTTACTCGCTTAACCGTGTAGCTGGAAAAACAGTAGGTGCACCAGCACCAACTCCAGGTCAAGGAGGTATGCGTATGATGATGGGTCACTAAGGTTTAAAATCTATAATTTATCCCAAATAAATTTAACGTCGCTCATTCATGAGCGGCGTTTTTTTATGCGCTGCCCTAAAGGTTTTGCCGCTTAGGGCCAGGCCATTGCCGCGCAAGTTCTAACCTTGCGTAGGGTCTAGAACCGCGCGCTATTAGGCATAAAAAAAGACGAAGCTTTGCTTCGTCTTTCTATTTTCCTTTAATGTAGCCTTGCCTTGGCGGCAAGGGCTTAAAAATTATAAACTGTTATAATGCGTAACCGCTTTAGCTGCATCCTCCGCCTTTTTAAGGTTTAATTTCTCTTTAGCGATATAAACCTCCATTTCTGCTTTTTTGTCGCTCATAGCGGCTAAAAACTCGTTCTTATCCAGTTTCACTAAAGCTAAGGGCTTATCTTTACCCATAGAGAAATAATATCGATTAATTTCTTCAATCGATTTAGATTCTGAACCATCATAATTTCTTGAGCTCGCAATCTTTTTCTTTACATATTTCAATAAAGTCAATTTAGTTCCCGAAGCTAATTCTTCAAAGAAAGTTGCTGCATCGGTATCCTTCGTCGCCATATATCCTCTAGAGAACATGCGATAACTACCCGTATTCAAATCTTTTAAGGTAAAGGCAATCACATCATTTCCAAACTTCATGAGCTTGTCGCCTTCTTTGGTTAAAAGAGCATCCTCAATCATGTCATATAGTAAGGTATATTCCTCTTTACTTTCACCTTTTACGGTATAGGTTTTGCCTACTGTCCAATCTTTAACGATAAAGGGATTACCTGTAATGCCTTCATAGCGGGCTTTTTGGTCCGTATTAAAGACGCGTACAAATGGATTCTCACTATTCAAATCGATAGTAACTTGTGAAAAGCCCAATAGGGGGGCACAAATGCATACGATATTTAACAATAACTTTTTCATAGTCTTTATATTTTATTAGCTATAAATATAACTCAAAAATATTATGTGCACAAAAAAAGCCCCAGCAAGCTGGGGCCTTTTACTTATAATTAACTATTTTGGTCTTACCAACCTGGATTTTGTTGTCCTGCTAAATTAGGATTAATCAACATATCGTTAGTAGGAATACCCCAAGTAATTTTAGGATGACTAGCTGGTCTATCTAATGCATAGAAGTTAGCTACTGGATCCTTCATAAGCGCTGAAATATCTTGAGGAGTACCACGTTTGATACCTTCTCCCCAACGCTTAATATCCCATAAACGGAAACCTTCGAACATTAACTCTCTGTTACGCTCAGCTTTGATTTCTGCTAATAAAGCAGCACCTGTAGCGTTAGTAGCCGTTAAGCCTCTAGCCACACGTAAATCGTTTAAATATTTACGCGCGTTAACTTCATCACCACCATTCATGTAAGCAGCCTCAGCAGCAATTAAATATTGCTCACCAATTCTTACAAATTTAACGAAGTGTTGGTAGTTCGTTACCGCACCAGAGAATAAAGCTGGGTTACCAGGGAATTTATTCACAATTTTTAAGGTGTTGTTATAAGTTACCCCTTGGAATAACATTTTCTTAGCTTCGAAATACACGGCTTTTCTTGTGTCAGCATCATCAAATAAATCGATGGCTGATTGTGTAGGTAAGAAATCTGGTGTAAATACTTGTGCACCTGCATTGTAAGTGTATAAAGGACTTACCGTGTTGAAAGCATTAGCTACTGTTCCGTGGAACTGCATAATGTCTTCTTGCTTAGCATCTACATGCCACATTGATTTCACACCAGCTGCAGTGTTATACAATGGATAGGTACCCGCATTGATTAAAGATGTAGCCGCAGCATAAGCTCCAGCCCAGTCACGCATATATAATTTAGCACGAGCTTCTAATGCCGTAGCCACATCACGCGTTACACGTGAAGTACCTCTAGCACCAGCAACTTTAGCTAAGTTAGCTTTAGCGTCTGTTAAATCTTTAATGATTTGCTCATAAACCGCTTTAGCTGTAGCACGTGAAGGTTGTGCATTTGGATCGTAAACTAATACAAGCGGCACCCCTAAATCAGTTGCTGCTGAAGATGGGTTATACGCATTCGCAAAACGCAACATTAATTGTTGGTAGTAGTGCGCACGAGCTACTTGAGCAGTACCTAAAAATTTCGCTAATGAGTCAGTTTGAGCCGCATTAGCAGGTGTAATTTTTTGGTAACCATCAATTGCTACGTTAGCGTTGTTAATTCCTGAATAATAAGCCGACCATGTATCACGTAAAGTATAATCATCCGCATTGAATGAATCATCCATACGGTGCGGAGAACCATTACGGTTACCGTAATCAACTGTCGCATTTAATTGATCAGCTTGTACATCTTGTGATATTTGATAAATACCGCTTGATCTACTTTTTAAGAAGGCATGAATACCTGTATTCCAGTTAG
>CAZQFF010000002.1:0-4788 GCA_964592575.1 uncultured Pedobacter sp. | reverse complement strand
AAGAAGGATTGGCTACGCTCGATACTTGTAACTGGATATAAATCCATTTTTTTACAAGATGAAGCTAAAGCTAATACTGAAATGCCCAGTGCTAAACTTAGTTTTATATTTTTCATATTACTATACAATTTAATTATTTAAATCTATCCCTTATAATCCTAAACGTAATCCGAAAGTGAATTGTTTCGTATTAGGATAAGCTCCTAATGATAAGTTCGAATCAACCTCTGGATCTGGTCCATCGTATTTAGTAACTGTTAATAAGTTACGAGCAGCAGCACTAATAGCCACTGATTTAAATACTTTAGTTGAAGCTAACCAGCTCTTAGGTAAAGAATAAGATAATTCTAAATATTTTAAACGCATGAATGATGCATTTTGAATTAAACGGCTATCAAATTGCGTGAATTGTACACCATATCTAGGGAAACGAGTTTGGTCACCTGGAGCTTTCCAGTAATCCATAACAACTCTTGATTGGTTATAACCAGCAAATTGGTTAGGGTTTTCAAAGAAATACGCATCATTGTTGATTAAGTATTTACCACTTGAGAACGTAAAGTTAGCGGTTAAGCGTAAACCTTTATATCCTGAATTGAAACCAAAACCACCATTTAATGGAGCGTAACGGCTAATTCCTGTGTTTTGTTGTAATGCAGCGGTATTGAAAGTTGAAGTTACAGCGCTGTCATCTTTTCTTGTGTTTACGAAACCATCACCTGGGTTTGGTTGATACCATTGAGGGTTACCAGTTGCAGGGTCAACACCTTTCCAGATTGGATATAAGAAGTTAACTCGGCTACCAACTACCCAGCTCACACCAGTGTTCGCAATAACCCAGTAATCTCTACCTTGGAATAACTCTTTTACTTCGTTGGTGTTATAACCAAAGTTTAAGTAAGGCGTAAAGAAGATAGATCTATCTTGGTTACGATATAACTCGTAGCTTAAGTCAACATCCACACCACGGTTTTGTAATTTACCAACGTTAGACGTGATAGAAGAGAAACCTGAAGTATATGGATAAGGAACTGAAGTTAACATCGATGAAGTTTGACGATCGTATAAGTCAACTTGTAATCTTAAACGATTGAAGAACTCCATGTTTAAACCTAAAGTAGTTTTTTGTTGCTCTTCCCAAGTTAAGCTAGGGTTACCTGGAGAACCTACATACCAACCAGCGTTAGTATAACCTACTGTGTTCGCTACAGTAGCTAAGTGCGCATAGTTACCGATTGCCGCGTTACCTGAAGTACCAGTACTTAAACGTACAGTAAATTGGCTGATCGCGTCAACGTTAGCTAAGAAGCTTTCACGTTTAGCATTCCACATAATACCAGCTGACCAGAAAGTCGCTTTTTTGTTGTTTGCACCGAAACGTGAAGACTCATCTTGACGAAGTAAACCTTCGAAGAAATATTTGTCATTTAAGCCATACTCTAAACGTCCAAAATAAGAGTTGAACGCAAATTCAGATAAACCTGAACCTACACCACGTGTAGAAGCCGTACCTTGACCTAAAGTTAATAAACGATCATCAGTTAAACCACCAACACTAGCATTGAATGATTTAGTTGTGTTGTCTGAATACTCATGACCAGCTAATACTGTGAATTTGTGGTTCTCTAAATTAGGTAATTGGAATTTATACTCTAAAGTGTTGAAGATCGTCATGTTAACACCTCTATCGTAAGCGTGTGACCATGAACCAACACCGTTAGCACCAATATATGAAGGTAATGTACCACCTTCAGAAGTATAGATATAACCGTCTAAACCTGCTTGAGTTTTCCAAGTTAAACCTTTTAAAGGTGTTAATTGGATATACGACATTGGGTTAAACTGTAAGTTTTCTCCTTCTCCTGGTAATTTAGCCTCTAAATAACGAGGGTTATAGAAACCACCACCTGGGATTAAGTCAGGATACTCTTTACCATCTTGATCATATAATGAATAGAATGGTTGTCTTAATAAACCTAAACCACGGTTAGTACTGTTTGATCCGTATTGGTTAGTTTGTCTTTGGTCAAAACCTAAAGAAACTTTTAAACCAATTTCAAACCAATCATTCACTTTTGTGCTTACGTTAGATAATAAAGTATAACGTTTCATTAAAGAACGATAAGCAATACCATCTTGACTTAATTGACCAAAAGAGATGTAGTAATTTGTTTTACCAGCACCACCAGTGATGTTTACGTCATTTTGATAAGTTTGTGCATTGTCTTTGTAATAAGCTTTATACCATTGGAAATCATTAGGGTATTGAGCTTTTAATGCATCAACTTGAGCTTGTGATCTGTAACCTGTTTGTACCCAGAAATTGAATAACTCACTAGCGGACATGAATGAAGTAAACATGTCTTTAGTATTGTTAGTTAATTCGTTAGTAGAAATTTGTGAAGTTACTGAAATCGCAGCTGGACGGTTAGCCGAACCTCTTTTAGTATTGATTACCACAACACCGTTAGCCGCTCTTGAACCGTAGATAGAAGTTGCAGCCGCATCTTTTAAGATGTCAACCGACTCAATATCGTTAGGGTTTAATGAAACGATAGCACCACCGTCAGTTGGAATACCATCCACTAAGTATAAAGGTGTTGATGAAGCTCCTAATGAACCCACACCTTGAATTCTTAATGAAAGTCCTGCTGAAGGCTCACCAGAAGAACTGAATACAGCTAAACCACCTACTTGACCTTGTAAAGCGTCAAATGCGTTGGCAGTTGGTCTGTTTTGCACAACTTCTGAAGAAACTTTACGTACAGATGCTACAGATTGACCTAAGGCTTTACCTGTACCATAACCTACTACGGCTACTTCATTTAATGTTTGAGCATCAGCTGCTAAAGATACGTTTACAGTTGAACCTGTAATCGCTTGCTCTTTAGTTGTGAAACCCAATGATGAGAAAATTAATGCAGTAGCATTAGCTGGCACCTTAATGGTATATCTACCATTTCCGTCGGTGGCTACAGCAACTTTTGCATCACCTTTTAATCTTACAGAAGCACCCGGGATTGGTGATCCGTCTTCTGCAGAAGAAACTAGTCCAGTAATTGTTCTATCCTGCGCGAAAGCTGATACAGCTACGAACATAAGAATGAACAAACTTTGTAGAAGTTTTTTCATAAATTAATAAAATTAGATTAGTTAATAAACATTTAAGGGACTAACTTACTTACAAAATCGTATTGAAGCAAATTTTTTAAAATTATTTTTTCGCCTTTAATGAATCTAAAATCAACAACTAAAATCTTAGTAATAATACTTTTAGAAACAAAATTCCTTAAGCTTTGTTATCCATTTCTAGATTTAAATAAGCCCTTAACTTAAATTTATAAAATCCTTAACTCAAGCTTAACAGAAAAGTATAGCGCTTTAATTTTCTTTTGTAGCGCTTGAAAATCAAGCTTTTTGAACCTAAACCCCAATTAGCCCACATTTTATTTAACAAC
Source organism: uncultured Pedobacter sp. (assembly GCA_964592575.1). Classification (GTDB taxonomy): domain Bacteria; phylum Bacteroidota; class Bacteroidia; order Sphingobacteriales; family Sphingobacteriaceae; genus Pedobacter. The sequence goes on along the minus strand of CAZQFF010000002.1, from coordinate 1,330 downwards.
TTTTAACACTAGCTTTTCAAATTTAATCCTATGAGAAGTTAAAATTCGTTAAAACCGCGGGGACATTATTGATAAGGAGGCTTAAAATAGTTTAAAGACGATTTTAAATATGAGATTTCTATGACAATTACTATTATTTGGAATTAATTTAAATAAAGCCTAACTTGCGCATCCATTTATAAGGGATTAAAAAGCTGATCACATAATATGAAACTATCTGATTTAAAGCCGGGAGAAAAAGGAACTATTCTTTCCTTTACCGATGTGGAAATGTCTGTTAAGCTGATGGAAATGGGTTGTTTGCCAGGTGAGGAAGTGGAAATCGAAAAGTTTGCGCCGCTGGGCGATCCCGTAGCCATTCGTGTTTCAGGCTATCAATTGTGTTTGCGTAAAGCAGAAGCAGCAGTCATTTTAGTTCAACCATAAAATCTTATCAGCTTTGGGAAATATTAAGATTGCTTTAGTAGGAAATCCAAATACCGGAAAATCTACCCTTTTCAATATCCTAACTGGCTTAAATCAGAAAGTAGGAAACTTTCCGGGTATTACGGTAGATAAAAAAGTAGGCTATTTTAAAATGGACCAAGGGCAAGCCGAAGTCATCGACTTACCGGGTACCTATAGTTTATATGCGAAGAGCAAAGACGAAAGCATAGTTTTCGAAGTCCTGGCTGATCAAAAAAATAATAGTCACCCCGATTTAATCGTGCTGGTAGCCGATGCCACTAATCTGCGTCGTAATTTATTGCTCTATTCTCAGGTAGCCGATTTAGGTATCCCAATGATCTTGGCTTTGAACATGAACGATTTGGCCAAAAAAGAGGGTATTGATATCAAAGTGGATAAATTGGCCCAACGCTTAGGGGTGCAAGTCATTCCTATCTCTGCTCGCAGCCAAACCGGTATAGCCGAACTCAAGCAAGCGATTAATAACTATAATCCTATTGCTACCCAAACTAAAACTATCGATAACCAATTTATTGATGCCGATACCTTGGCTCAAGCCAAACAGATTATTGATGCGGATAACGACTATTATACCCTTCAAGTTTTAAATCAATATGAGCATTTAAGTTTCCTCAACGCCGTACAAAAGCAAAGTTTAGCGCAACTTATCGAGCTTAAAAAAATAGATCGGAATGCCCAACAAGCCGCCGAAACCGTAGCCCGCTACAAACAATTAAGCCAGGTTTTAAACCAAGTTATCATTGACACAGGTGCCCAGAGAAAATTTATCCTAACCGATAAAATCGATGCCGTACTCACACATAAAGTTTGGGGTTTAGCCATCTTTACTCTGGTTTTACTCTTTATATTCAATGCCATCTTT
>CAZQFF010000001.1:246606-299690 GCA_964592575.1 uncultured Pedobacter sp. | reverse complement strand
ATCTTTCCACTCGAATACAATTTCAGGTTGCTTTTCTTCATACTTTTTTAACAAATCTTTCATGATATCTGGTTTTATATTGGAATCCGCTCCAAAGCCTAACTTCGGGCAAATATAGAAACAAAAAAACCTCCACGAATGAATTCGTGAAGGTTAATTATAATAATTTGAATTGACTACTTTCTTAAAGATTTAATACGAGCAGCTTTACCAGTTAAGGCACGTAAGTAGAATAATTTTGCTCTACGAACTTTACCATAGCTGTTTACTTCAATTTTCTCAATGTTAGGTGAGTTAATCGGGAATATACGCTCTACACCAACGCCATTACTGATCTTACGTACAGTAAAAGTTTCGTTAGCACCTGCGCTATTACGTTGAATAACTACTCCTTGGTAAATTTGAACACGCTCTTTGTTTCCTTCGCGAATTTTATAGTGTACACTTACCGTATCTCCTGATTTGAAAGAAGGAACCTCATTTTTTGCGATTACCTGCTCTTCTACAAATTTTACTAAATCCATGATTCTAAGCTATTAAGCCGATTTTTACTTGTTCAAAATCGGACTGCAATATTAGGAATTATTTTTTAAAAATAAAAGTCTAACTCAAAAAATAATTTATTTTTTAACATTCTTGGATTTTCCACAATTCTCAACTTAGTCCCGCACGCCGACAATAAGCCTTCTAGATCTTTTATTTTAATAAATCTGGACGACGTTCTTGGGTGCGTTTTAGGGCTTGCTCATGTCTCCACTCATTAATCTTTGCTTCATGTCCACTAAGTAAAATGTCTGGCACTTTATGCCCGTTCCAATCAGCAGGACGAGTATAAATTGGAGCATCCAATAAATCTCCTTGAAAGCTATCCGATAAAGCCGAGGTCTCGTCATTTAACACGCCTGGTATAAGGCGCACCACCGCGTCTACCAAAACTGCAGCAGGCAGTTCACCTCCAGAAAGCACATAATCGCCTATAGAAATTTCACGCGTTACATAAATATCTCGAATACGCTGATCAATGCCTTTATAATGCCCACATAAAATGATCACATTTTGCAAGCCTGACAATTCATTTGCCATTTCCTGATTAAATGTTTTGCCATCTGGGCTCATAAAAATCACCTCATCATACTCCCGCTCTGATTTTAACTGTTCAATACAAGCCGCAAATGGCGGAATAGCCATCACCATCCCACTTCCTCCTCCAAAAGGATAGTCATCTACACTCTTTTGTTTATTTGTCGCATAATCTCTCAAATTATGCACAAAAATCTCTGCAATCCCTTTCTTTTGAGCTCTTTGTAAAATAGAATGAGCAAAAGGACTAAGTAATAAATCAGGTAAAACGGTAATGATATCGAAACGCATACGCCACAAAGATAAGACTTTAAGTTTGCAAATAATCCCCCTCCTCCAATTCAAACACGTCTTCTACAGGCACCTCAAAAACCTTAGCCATCTTTAAAGCTAAAACGGTTGAGGGAATATATTTACCCGATTCAATGGTATTTATGGTTTGCCTAGAAACCTGAATTAGATCCGCAAGCTCAGCCTGAGTGATATTTTTAACTACCCTATGCACCTTTATTTTGTTTTTCATAATATAATCTCCCTTCCCTGATGAAGTGTTTCTTCCTTTTTAAGCTGCATACGCGCTCTACATAAAAATCCTTCTAAAAATAAAATGTTAAATAGCAATAAGGTGAACTGAACCAAGACCAAGAAAAGTAAATAAGATAGACTAAAAATGGTGGCTGTCCCGATTAAAATCAAAAAGTAATGTAAATAAAAGGAGGCCTGTAAAGCATTTAAGCGTAACTGCGTGGTAAACTCATCCTCTGTCTTACGTCTTGAAAAAGACCATAAAAACATCCCCCCTATAAAAGCCAAAATGGCTAGCTTAGGATAAGCTCCATCCACATCAAATAAACGATTGCTAAATACTATAAAAGCAAAATAAGACAAGCCCAAAATAGCCAGGATTCTGCCCAACCACAAATATGGACGATGGGCTAATAACCTTATATGCCCAGTAAGAAAATAATCTGGTTTAATTCTCAACAAATAATAAAAACGTAGATTAAATAGCAATAAGGGCAAAACGATATTAAGCTCAGACTGGTATTCCACAAGGCCTAAAAGATCCAATAACTCTTCAGAACCTAGGAATAAAAACATATAAAATAGGACATAAGTATAAATACCCCATTGCAGCGCGTTCAAGCGCATCCTAACCACTAGTTCATCCTCGTCTCTTTGTCTTGAAAAGCCCAGAAAAAGGAAACCTAAAACGGTTAAAAAGACAGCCAACTCATTACTGATATATTCTATTTGTCCTGATTCTTGGCCAGAGACTTTGAGAAATGGGAGACTATAACTCCAAAAAACATACATAGCCCCTAAAGCTATTCCTAGAATCGCAAAGGCTAAGCCAAGATATTTAAACCAGGCTGGAAAAAGAAAATGATTTTTCATACGCATTTAAATGTAAAATAAACTTTACCAAATATAAAGTTTATTTTACATTAATGTCAAGTATATTTTACTTTTTCTTTAGCTTTTTACACCGTCCACTGATCTTGAACAACGGCTATTAAATAATATTCTTCCCCTATACGTTCAAAAACCAATCGCAAACTCGTCCAGTCCATTCCCTCATATTTAGGGTCTAATCCACTAAAATGAAACTCAACATAATGCGCATTAGGATAAACATCAAATATATTATTGATACTATTTCCTCTTTTCATAACCGCATCAAAACTTATGGCTTCAGCTTCCGAGAAATTAGCTTTGGTGACAAATTTTTTCAAATAAGCGGCTACACTAAGTTTGATTTCCTCGCCAGTCCCATCATATTGTCCCCATTTAAATTCCTTATTCGACTTAACCGCCGCCAAAAATTCATCAGCTGTAAAACGCATTTGTTTCTTAGGGCTAAGTGTCGCATAAGGCGAGAACACCACGCCCTTGTCTGAAAAATATTTGATTAATTCATTATAGTCCTTTTTTTCAAAAGCTAACACGACCTCTTGCGCCACCGCTTTCACGGTATCTCCTTGAGAAAACTTGTCTCCCTCGGGATCAGACTTTACAATAGCATCACCGCCCATATCTTGTTGGCTCTTTTCCTTCTTTGAGTCGCGACTACAAGAAGCTAATACAGCCCAAAGGGCAAAAAATAATAAAATATGGACGTTCTTCATGTTAAATCAATGTTTTGTGAATTATGAATTTAAATATAAATCTAATAAACCCTCGGGTAATTCAACTATAATTTCCTCATTTTCAGCATCAATCTCTAAAATAATATCTTCGTTTAAAGGAAACATAACTTCCTTCTCTTGATAAACAAATGTCGCGATAAATTGTTGGGGCAATTCTTGAACATCAATAATTTCTCCTAATTCACCAGCTTCCTCATCAACAACTAAAAACCCTACTAAATCCGTAAAGCGAAAATCCTCTGGATCACGTTCTGGCATGTGATCAAGCGGCAGATAAACCTTCTTTTTAACTAATTTGCTAGCTTTATCTATATGATCAATATCTTCCAACAAAACATTGGCAGTTTTATTATTTTGTATTTTTAAACTCTCGATGAAAAAAGGCACCAATTTACCAGCATCCTCCACAAACAACACCTCAAACTCTAAATCCTCATAATCTTGGAACTCAAAAAATAATTGAAGTTCTCCCTTTAGGCCTTTGGTTTTAGTAAAATAGCCAATATTAAATGCTTCTTCTTTTTTCATAATACAAATCTAAAAATCTTTCCCTATTGCCTTACAATTTTGTCATTTAGTTATGTTCGCTTTTCATTCGCTTCGGCACTAGTCATGCTTTGCTTTTTATTCGACTGCAGCCAAAAAGCCAGCAAAGCCGCTTTGATATGGTGCCAAAGTTTTAGCGAACCTAAAGCGAACACAACCTATATCTTAACCAAAAAAAGGGCGTCCAAATGGACGCCCTTTTTCAACTATCTTAATTAAAAGATTAAGCTTCGCTTGTCGTTTCTTCCGAAGTTGCATCAGCTGCACCTTCTACCTCAGTTGCTGTTTCTTCCGCAACAACTTCTTCAGTTGCTACTTCTTCTTCAACTACTGGAGCGTTTTTCTTTGCAATAGCAGCAGCACGATCAGCATTTTTCTTAGCTTCTGCAGCTAAAGCTGCTTTCTTAACTTCGTTTTTGCTAGCGCTTAAGCTATCTTTTTTACCTTCGATTCTTTGAGCTTTACCTTCTAACCAAGCCGCAAATTTTGCTTCTGCTTGCTCAGGTGTTAAAGCCCCTTTTTTAACTCCACCTTCTAAGTGCTTTTTATATAAAACACCTTTGTAAGATAAAATAGCACGAGCAGTATCCGTAGGTTGTGCACCTTTGTTTACCCAAGCTAAAGTTTTTTCGAAGTTGATGTCGATGGTTGCAGGATTAGTGTTTGGGTTATAAGAACCTAAACGCTCTATAAATTTACCATCTCTTGGAGCGCGTGAATCCGCAACTACCACATGGAAAAAAGGTTTTCCTTTTTTACCAAATCTTTGCAATCTAATTTTGGTTGCCATTTTTTTTAATATTTATGTATTCAACATAGTTCCCGGAGCTTCGTGCTTGCGGGGCTGCAAATTTATACAAAATGAATCTAATCTACAAGCCTTTAAGATAAATATTAATTTAATAGTCAAGGCCTTAAACAATTTCCGATATTTGCATCATGAAAATAGCCATAGATATGGATGAGGTTTTAGCCGATCCACTAGAAAAATTTATACGATTATATAACCGAGATTATGGAGTGCCCTTGGACACAATTATTCAACCAGGAAAGGAAATCCATGATCAAATGCCGGCCGACATCAATCATAAATGGTATGAGTATATTAACGAAAAAGGCTTCTTTAGGGATTTAAAACCTATAGAAGGAGCCATTGATGCCGTAAAAACGCTTCAAACTAAATATGAGATTTACATCGTTTCTGCCGCCATGGAGTTTCCTAATTCATTAGAAGACAAATACTATTGGCTACAAGATTATTTTCCATTTATTACCTGGAAGAACGTTATCTTTTGTGGAGAAAAGATTGTAAATTGTGACATCATGATTGATGATAGAATTAAAAACTTTATTGATTTTGAAGGCCGCGCCCTTTTATTTTCTTCTCCGCATAATCAGTTGATTGAAGGTTATGAGCGTGTAAATAATTGGAGCGAAGTACTAGATAAATTGATGTAATTTTAAAAACAAAGTTTATGTTAACAACAACAACCAATAATTTAGAAGGCAAAAAGATTACCCGCTACATCGGTCTGGTTAGTGGAGAAACTATTATCGGAGCAAATATTTTCAAAGACTTATTTGCTGGAATTCGAGATATAGTTGGAGGCCGATCAGGCTCTTATGAAGAAGTTTTACGCGAAGCTAAGAGTACAGCAATAAGAGAAATGCAACAACAAGCTATGTCCATGGGCGCAAACGCGGTTATAGGCATAGATTTAGATTTTGAAACGGTGGGAAGTGGTGGCAGTATGCTCATGGTAACAGCAACCGGAACCGCTATTGTTTTTGAAGATATTCAAGCTTAAGCTGCTCATTTTAGCCGCTTAAGCTTTTTAAAATTCAATCTTATAAGGATAATATTTCTACCAAACGTAACCAAGCTGGACTAACCTCCTGAGCGTTAATATGTTTTATGGTTTGAGAAAATGGGGTAAATACGATATCTCGATGTATTTGTCCTACCATCACACCCGATTTACCTTGAATAATTCCTTCTACCGTAGCAACCCCGAATCGGCTAGCTAGCACCCTATCCATACAACTTGGTGTTCCGCCTCGTTGAATATGCCCCAGCACAGAAATACGAATGTCTGAATTCGGGAAATTCTCTTTTAATTGCTCCCCAATAGTATAGGCCCCACCTGCTTCATCACCTTCGGCTACAATAATAATTCGAGAGGCTTTATCTTTTCGCCCATTTTCCAATCGATGTACCAAATCAGAAATCAGCATTTTAGCCTCAGGAATCATAATCGCCTCTGCACCTGCACCAATTCCACTTCTCAAGGCAATTAAACCAGAGTCACGACCCATAACTTCCACGATAAACAAGCGATCATGCGACTCCGCCGTATCTCTAATTTTATCCACGGCATTCACAACCGTATTAATCGCCGTATCATAGCCTATAGTAAAATCAGTGCCAGCTAAATCATTATCAATAGTACCTGGCAAACCGATAATCGGGAAATCGAACTCCTTTGAAAACACATCAGCCCCTAAAAAAGTACCGTCACCCCCAATCACGATAAGCGCATCAATGTCTTTAGCCTTAAGATTGTCATATGCAATCTTTCTGCCCTCAGGCGTACGAAAAGCCTCACATCTTGCTGTTTTTAAAATCGTTCCTCCACGCTGAATAATATTGGCCACCGATTTGCCGTTCATCGGTATAAAGTCGGCTTGAATCAATCCTTCGTAACCCCTTAAAACACCAGTAACTTTCAAATTATAATATAAACTCGCCCTTACAACAGCACGAATAGCTGCATTCATTCCCGGAGAGTCACCTCCAGAAGTTAACAAGGCTATGTTTCTAATTTCTTTTTGCATTATTGCTTTTCCTTAAACTTATCTACACCCTTTTGTAGGAAGGCTGTATAAGCTTCTTCATTAAAAATGGCGCCTTCAGCGGGCACTAATGGATTTAAATCATGATCTACCAACACATAGTAAGGTTGAGAATTAGCTCCATATCGGGAAGCTTGAAAATCTAAATTCCAACGACCTAAATCATCTGTTTTACGTTTTAAAAATGCGGAATATTTCACCTTACTCTCTGGCATTTTTATCGTTCTGTCATCTACGTAAAGCTGAATCAGAACATATTCTTCATTGATAATTTTAGAAACAGTAGGTTTAACCCAAATTTCATCCTCCATTTTTCTACAATTCACACAGGTATGTCCGGTAAAGTCCAATAATATTGGCTTATTTACTTTTTTGGCATATTCTACTCCCTCATCTAAATCGAAAAAGACATTGAATCCTCGAGGCGCATGTAATACATCATCATATAAGACTTTAGTAGGAAAATCTGAAGCACCTGTTGAGACCTGCTGGCTTGGCCCCCCTAAGACAAAATCCTGCGTATGCATAGGTGGCGCTAAGCCGCTCAACATACTAACTGGTGCACCCCATAAACCTGGCGTCATATATACAGCAAAAGAGAAAGATAATATGGCGAACATCAATCTTGGAACACTTATAAAAGGAAGTGGACTATCGTGTGAAAACTGTAGTTTACCCAATAAATAAAAGCCCATTAAGGTAAAAATCACTATCCAAAGCACTAAAAACACTTCTCGATCAAACCAATTCCAATGCCATACTAAATCTGCAGATGACAAGAATTTTAATGCTAAAGCTAATTCTAAAAATCCTAAACATACCTTCACACTATTCAACCACCCCCCTGATTTAGGCATACTATTTAAAAAGCCAGGAAAAATAGCCGATAAGGTGAATGGTAAAGCTAATGCCAAAGCAAAACCAAACATACCCATGGCAGGGGCAAGCATTTCGCCTTTACTACTGGCTTGCACAAGCAAGGTTCCGATAATAGGCCCTGTACAAGAAAAGGAGACTAAAGCTAAAGAAGCCGCCATAAAAAAGATTCCACCTAAGCCTTTGGAATTATCTGCTTTTGCATCTATTTTATTGACAAATGAACTCGGTAAAGTAATTTCGAAAGCCCCGAAAAAGGAGAAGGCAAATATGACCAGTATGACAAAAAAGAACAGGTTAAACCAGCCACTACTACTTAGTTCATTCAATTTAGCCGAGCCAAAGACTAGCGTTATAAACAAGCCCAAGGCTACATAAATAACAATGATAGACAAGCCATAAATCAAAGCCTGCATGATTCCTTTACTTTTATTTTCGGCTTTCTTTGTAAAATAGCTTACCGTCAATGGCACCATCGGAAAGATACAAGGCATCAAAAAGGCCAAAAAACCACCGATTAATCCTTCGATAAAGGTTTGCCATAAGGTTTTTTGATCGGCACTAGCCGCTACATCTGATAGCCCAGAGGTTTGACTTAAGCTATCTGCTGGTTTAGCAAGGCTATCCGCTGCCGCTGCTGTTTCATCCTCATTAGTCAAAGGCTCAAAGTCTAAATCATCAGGAATATCCGCATAAGCGGTATCCGTTTGAAGGCTAAAAGCCCATGATTCTTGTGGTAAAATGGCGGTGAACAAGCCAAAAAGCAGAAATAAAAAGAATAATTTTTTCATAATAGAAATATGAGCCGTGAAATTAAGGATTATTTCCTTCATAAAAAAAGCCTCTTTAAAGAGAGGCTTTTATCTATATAAAGTTTTTTAACTTGGTCATTTTATTTAATTGGAATGGTAAATTCCACTTCATTTGGTGGCAAACACTTATTGGCATCACACACCATATACTCCACTTTACCTTTAAAACTGGTAGTCGCTTTATTTAATTTTACTTTTTGCTGAAATATTACTTGATTATCAAAGTAGGACACTTCCATATTGAAAACCTTCTCAAATTTAGTCTTTGGTTTAGGTTCCATAGTTTTGCCAATTAAGGTATAATCTTTAGAGTTATTATAGGTAAAAGTAGTTTTGGTAGGGCCACCTGGCTTAATATTTTGAGAATACATGTGCCATCCATCTTCAATATTAGCACGAATATAAACTGTTGCCTCATTAGGGCCTGTTTTCTTTGCACTATAAGACCAAGTAACAGGGTCTTCTAACTGAGCAAATGCACCTAATGTCGTAAAAAACAAAAGGCTAAATAATAACGTGAGTTTTTTCATTATGTATACTGTTTAATAGGTTTAACGTTTCATAATTTAATGTTGCACAAAACTAAGCTCTTTAAAAGCAAATCGCTTTATATCGCCCTCAGTTTGTATTTCTAAGTATCCGGCATCTGTAACACCTATGATTTCTCCTACAAAAAGTTCGCCATCTTTTATAAATTTTGCTATTTCGTGCTTTTTATAAAGATGTTGCTCATAACCCGAAGCAATCATTTGGAATTTACGCGCCTTCAATTGAAAGTAGTATTTCTCCAGGGCCTGACAAATATCTGTCATTAAAGTAGTAACATCTACATTTTTTTGTAAAAATTGAAAAATAGAACCCGCTTTATCTGCCAATTCTGCATTAAATCCATGCTGATTTACATTTAAGCCAATACCTATAATACTTGACTTAAGGGCTGAACCCTGTATGGCATTTTCAATGAGTATACCGCCTATTTTTTTATCTTTATAATAGATATCATTAGGCCATTTAATTTTAAGTCCTTCGCCTAATAAAGGGTATAAAACATCGTAAACGCTTAAACTCACAACTCGATTTAAATAAAATTGCAGTTCTACGGGTAAAAAATTTGTCTTTAGATAAACACTAAAGGTTAAATTCTCGCCGGCTTTTGAAATCCATTCGGCATCCATTTGACCTCTTCCAGCAAATTGCTCGTCTGCCATAATAACAGTTCCATCAGGCAATGGCTCGGATTTTGCCAATAAATTCTTCAAATACGTGTTCGTCGAATCAACTCGTAATAATTTGATAAAATTTTGACCAACAAATAATGTTGAAAAAGTGTTATTTTGCAATGGACAAATAATAAGCGAATGAAGTTCAAAATTAAAAATTATTAATGGCAAAAAAGAAAACTGCAAACCTTTCCACTCAGCTATCGGAAATAGCGATTCATGGTATTCAAGAGAAAAAGGGAAATGAAATTGTCCGATTAGACCTTAGAAATGTAAATGCTGCTGTTTCTGATTATTTTATAGTTTGTCACGCGGACTCCTCTACACAAGTAAAAGCGATAGCCGACAGCGTAGAAGATGAAATTTACAAAAGCACCAAAACTTCACCTTGGAGAAAGGAAGGATTTGAAAACGCCGATTGGATTATTTTAGATTATTTAGACGTAGTTGTACATATTTTTAAAACGGAAAAAAGAAACTTTTATGGGATTGAAGAACTTTGGGGAGATGCAGAGTTCACAGCCATTAAAAGTGCATAATGAATAATTGAATAGTAAGAAATGAAAGAAAATAAAAATAACAATCCCAACAGCCCTAAAAAGTTCCCTAACATTCCTAAGAAGCCTCAGAAGAATGGTAAGGTTAATTTCTTTTGGGTGTATGCCGCATTAATTATTGGTGTTATTGCCATCAATTTTATGCTGAGCGACGGAAATGCCACCAAGATTAATTACGAAACCTTTAAAAAGGAAATGTTGTTAACAGGCAATGTAGAGAAATTAGTAGTCTATGATTCTGGTAGTGTAGGCGTTGTAGAGGTTTATATCAAAAAAGATAAAATCGACGATCCGCTTTACAAGAAATACAAGCAAAAAAATTCATTAGGCGTGGCTCCTACTGGACCTCTAGTTTCCTTTAACTGGACTTCAGCCGATAGTGCCATCAAATTAATTAACGAAGTCATCAAAGAAAATAATTTGCAGCCTATTAAAACAGATGTAAAAGACACAACAAACAATTTGTTAAATCTCTTTATGTACATTTTACCTGTTCTAATTTTCGTGGGGCTGTGGATTTTCTTGATGCGCAGAATGAGCGGTGGAGGTGGCGGTGGCGGTCAAATTTTCAGCATTGGCAAATCGAAGGCTACTTTATTTGACAAAGAAAGTCAAGTTAGAATTACTTTCAATGATGTAGCCGGTTTAGAAGAGGCTAAAACTGAGGTAATGGAGATTGTTGATTTCTTGAAAAATCCGAAAAAATATACGAATCTAGGTGGTAAAATTCCTAAAGGAGCCTTATTAGTAGGTTCTCCAGGTACGGGCAAAACCTTATTAGCTAAAGCTGTTGCTGGAGAGGCTAAAGTGCCTTTCTTCTCCCTTTCTGGTTCTGACTTTGTGGAAATGTTTGTGGGAGTTGGAGCATCACGTGTTCGTGACCTATTCAAGCAGGCCAAAGATAAAGCACCATGTATCATTTTTATTGACGAGGTAGATGCCATCGGTAGAGCTCGTGGTAAAAATAATATTATGGGCGGGAATGATGAACGTGAAAATACACTTAACCAATTATTGGTAGAAATGGATGGTTTTGGAACCGACTCTGGAATTATCATTTTAGCTGCCACAAACCGTCCTGATGTATTAGATTCTGCCTTAATGCGCCCGGGTCGTTTTGACCGTCAAATTTCTATTGATAAACCGGATTTAGTTGGTCGTGAGCAAATATTTAAAGTTCACTTAAAACCTATTAAAACTGCCGCTGAAGTGGATGCAAAAAAACTTTCGGCTCAAACTCCAGGTTTTGCTGGAGCAGAAATCGCCAATGTTTGTAATGAAGCCGCTTTAATTGCAGCGCGTAGAAATAAGGAGCAGGTAGATATGCAAGACTTCCAAGATGCTATCGATCGTGTTATTGGAGGTTTAGAAAAGAAAAATAAAATTATATCTCCAGAAGAGAAGAAAATTGTTGCCTATCACGAAGCGGGACACGCTATTGCTGGTTGGTTCTTAGAGCATGCTGATCCTTTGGTAAAAGTTTCGATTGTACCTCGTGGAGTGGCGGCTTTAGGTTATGCACAGTATTTGCCAAAAGAACAGTTCTTATATACAACGGAACAACTTACAGACGGCATGTGTATGACGATGGGTGGTCGAGTTGCTGAGGAAATTGTTTTTGGAAAAATATCTACAGGTGCACAAAATGACTTAGAAAGAATTACCAAATTATCATATGCTATGGTAACCATTTATGGTATGAATCCGAATGTTGGTAATGTTTCATTCCATGATCCTCAAAATGAATACAATTTTAGCAAACCTTATTCAGACAAAACAGCTGAATTAATTGACCAAGAGGTGAGAACTTTAATTGCCAACGTGTATGAGCGCACCAAGAAATTGCTAACCGAAAAAAGAGATGGATTAGAACAATTGGCGCAAAAACTAATTGAAAAAGAAATCTTATATCAAAGTGATTTAGAAGAAATCTTGGGTAAACGTCCTTTTGATACGCGTACCACTTATGATGAATTTGTAAATGGAACGGGCGATCAAAGCCCCGCTGCACAAGGTCTTGTGCACGACGGAGTGGAATCCAATCCAGATTTAGCTTCTAATCCTGTGAACGAAGAAGGTGAATCAAAATAATCAAAATAATCAAAACAGCCCGCTAAAATTAGCGGGCTGTTTTGCTATTGTGCCTAATGATTTTTACATTTGAACACCCTTAAATTTATCAGCCTAGCTTAGTGGCCATATGAAAGAAAACATCTCTTCGAAAGAATTAATGCTCAAAAAAATACGGAAAGCTTTACTCGAGAAAAGAGATAATCCCTATCCACAATTGGAAGAGAATCCTTTATATAAGCCCAATGAAAATCCATTAGAAGTTCAATTTGCAGAGCAACTCACGGCCGTGGCTGGTAACTTCATTTATTGCGAAAATGGCGTTGACTTTGTAGAAAACCTTTTGTTATTAGCCGATCGTTTTAAATGGCGTAAAATTTATTGTTGGGAGCCTGCTTTACAAGAATTATTAGCCCATTATGAATTTCCTTTCTATGAAACAGATAAGGATTTTGAACAGGCTGAAGTGGGTATTACCTTATGCGAATCTTTAATTGCGCAGAATGGTTCTATTTTAGTCAGTAATGGAGATTCCGCAGGCCGTAGGCTAAGTATTTATCCGCATCACCATATTGTAATAGCTCGTTCGGGTCAATTGGTTTTAGATCTCAAAGACGCTTTTTTGAAACTCAAACAAAAGTACCAAGCAAATATTCCAAGCATGGTTTCTGTTATTACAGGGCCTAGCCGTACAGCAGATATCGAGAAAACTTTGGTTCTTGGTGCTCATGGTCCTAAAGAACTTTTTGTTTTTTTAGTTGATGATTTCCAATAAATATTATTAATTTCAATAATTAAAATAATTTTTTAAACCAATTACTAAAACAGTCTGCGGTATTTTTAGCGATATGAAAACTATTTATTCTCACATTATTGGCACTGGGAGCTATATTCCTGAAAATATTATTTCTGGTAATCATTTCTTAGAAGCCTCTTTTTTTGACAATGGAGTAAAACTTGATAAAGAAAATGACGAAATCATTCATAAGTTCAGTGAGATTACAGAGATAATTGAACGCCGTTATGCTTGTGAACATTTAGTAAATAGCGACTTAGGAAAATTTGCCGCAGAAAAGGCTATTCAAGATGCTGACATTGACCCAGAAACCTTAGATTATATTATTTTTTGCCACAATTTTGGAGATGTAAAACACAATTCCAATCGTATGGATATGTTACCCGCTTTGGCGGCAAAAGTAAAATCGGCCTTAGGAATAAAAAATCCAGACTGCGTGGCCTATGATATCATTTTTGGTTGTCCTGGTTGGGTTCAAGGAGCCATTCAAGCTGATTATTATATCAAATCTGGGGATGCCAAAAGAGTTATGATTATTGGTGCTGAAACGCTGTCACGTATTATCGATCCTCACGACAGGGATAGTATGATTTTTTCAGATGGAGCAGGAGCTGTAATTTTCGAAGCCAAAGAGTCTACCAAGCCAACGGGTATGCTTGCGCACAAAGCTCAAACTTTTGCCGTTGACTATGCTAATTTATTAACGATGGGCTTTAGCAGTAATCCTGAGGAAAAAAATGGGAATACTTACCTAAAGATGAATGGGCGTAAACTATATGAGTTTGCTGTAGTGCAAGTGCCACAAGTCGTTAAATTAGCTATTGATAAATCAGGCGTACCTATTGATAAAATAAAAACCGTTTTTATTCACCAAGCTAATGGCAAGATGGATCATGCCATTATTAAACGACTATTTAAACTATACAACGAAACGCAAATACCTGAAAATTTAGTGCCAATGACAATATCTTGGCTTGGCAATAGTTCTGTAGCTACTGTCCCAACTTTATTAGACCTCGTTAAAAATAATCAGGTTAAAGGCTTTCAAATTAAGGCTGGAGAATATGCCGTATTTGCTTCAGTAGGAGCCGGCATGCATATTAATGCTTTTGTTTATCAGTTTTAATAACTAGTTGGCATTATATTTTTGAACCAGCTTTTGCATTTGTTCAGGCGACAAAACGGAAAAACCTTTTAGCTCTTCAAAAATCTCTTTTTGATCCTGCATTTTTAAGCCGAGCTGAGCTTTAACGCTTGCTGGGTAATCAAAATTTAGCTCCAACATAGGTCCAGTTCCAGGTTTCTCTATAAAATAGCGAATCCGAGTATCCATTGGTTTTGGAATTCTATCCGCAGGATTAGTTTGTGGGCCACCCGCACCAATACTAATGCCACTGCCCATTCCTCCAAATCCTAAACCGCCTGTGCCTATACCTATTCCTATTCGAGGTTTGCTTTTTTGCTTAACAACAGGAGGCTCCTCAGGAACATCCATCCCTATGGTGTACAAATTAATCTTTCCTGACTCAACAGCCCTATAAAATCGAGTAATAAGCTTATTGTTAACAAGAAAGGGTTTGCTTAAAAAGGTTTCTCCGTTCCACACAAAACCTTCAATATCTTTCGCTTGGTACAACTTAACTTGTCCTTCTTTTATTTCGATGGCGACTTGATAAAAATCCGTTCCCTTAATAAGTCCTCTCCAAACATCTCCTTCTTTAATGATTATGGCGTCTTGTGCCATTACATTCACCCATAATAGACTAACTAAACCCAGTGCTTTAAAAAATTTAAACATGCTATTTCATTTTTGCTTACGAATCTAAGGCTTTAAAATTACAACTATTAAAAAAATTTAAATAGCTATATTTACCTTTACATAGATTTCAAAGAGATCCTCTTATTATTTAAAAACCCGGTTTCACCCTCATAATCATGCAAACAAAGAAGCTCTTTTTACTCGACGGAATGGCTTTAATTTACCGAGCTCATTTTGCCCTTAGTAAAAATCCTCGATTTACCTCAAGTGGTTTTAATACTTCAGCTGTGCTTGGCTTTACCAACACGCTTTTAGAATTAATTAAAAAAGAAAATCCTAGTCATATGGCGGTCGTTTTTGATACCGCAGCGCCCACCAGCCGTCATCTAGAATTCGAAAGCTATAAGGCACATAGAGAGGCTATGCCCGAAGATTTAGCCTTGGCTTTACCCTATGTGTTTAAATTAATTGAGGGGTTTAACATTCCTTTAATTACTAAAGATGGATTTGAGGCCGATGATATTATTGGAACCCTAGCCAAAGAAGGAGAAAGAAATGGATTTACGGTGTTTTGCGTGACTCCTGATAAGGATTTTGGGCAGTTAGTTTCTGAAAACATCTTCATTTACAAACCCGCCAGAATGGGTAATGATGTAGAAATTCAAGGTGTACCTGAAATTTTAGCTAAATGGGAAATCGAAAATGTTTCTCAGGTAATCGATATTTTAGGTCTTTGGGGAGATGCTGTCGATAATATTCCTGGAATTCCAGGGGTAGGCGAGAAAACAGCTAAAACTTTAATTCAGCAGTTTGGGTCTATGGAAAATATTTTCGAAAACACGCATTTGTTGAAAGGTAAACTCAAGGAAAATTTAGAAAATTTTAAAGAGCAAGGTTTAATTTCTAAAAGATTAGCCACCATTTGGCTAGATGTTCCCGTTGAATTTAACGAACAAGCTTTATTAATGGAGAAGCCAAATAGAGATGTATTAGAGCCTTTATTTGCTGAACTAGAATTTAGAACCCTAGGGAAACGTGTTTTTGGAGAAGATTTTAGTGTACCTGAAGCCAAAGTTGCTCCTAATAGACAGCAAGATTTATTCTCTAGCTTTAACACAAACCCTACTACAAATTCAAGTGCTAACGCCACCACAAATTCAGCAGCCATAACAGAAGATTTTGAGGAAGAAAAGCCCGCTGGATTGAATATTGACAATAATCCTCACCAATATCATATAATAGAAAGCGCTGCCGATAGGGCCCAACTTATTCAAAACTTAAATCAGGCCAAAGAGTTTGCCTTTGACACGGAAACAACTGGCACAGATGCCAATGCCTGCGAATTAGTAGGTTTATCCTTTGCTATGGAAAAAGGAATTGCCTATTATGTTCCACTTCCTGAAGACCGAACCCAAGTTATGGCTATTTTAGAAGAGTTTAGGCACGCTTTAGAAAACCCAGAAATTTCTAAAATTGGCCAGAATATTAAATATGATCTATTGGTTCTAAAATGGTACGGCTTTACCTTAAAGGGCGAACTTTTTGACACCATGTTAGCCCATTACCTCATCGACCCAGACACTCGGCATAATATGGATATTTTGGCCGAAAACTATTTAAATTATAGTCCTATATCTATAACGACTTTAATTGGGTCAAAAGGCAAGGCTCAAGGTAATATGCGGGACGTACCTTTAGATAAAATTGCCCCATATGCCGCTGAAGACGCAGATATTGCATATCAATTAGCACAAGTATTTAAACCATTGCTTCATGAAAAAAAGGCTTATGATTTAGCAACTGAAGTAGAGTATCCGTTAATTGAGGTTTTAGCCGACATGGAGAAAGAAGGTGTTAATATAGACGTTGAGGCGTTGCATCATTATTCTATAAGTCTTCAAGAAGAAATTTCATTGGCCGAGGAAAAAGTATATGAAAAGACGGGGCTTAAATTCAATTTAGCTTCTCCTAAACAATTGGGCGAGGTTTTATTTGATCATCTTAAACTCGACCCAAAGGCGAAAAAAACTAAAACAGGTCAATATCAAACTGGTGAAGATGTTTTATTAGCCTTAGCCAACAAAAGCGATATCGTAAAAGATATTTTAGATTTTAGACAACTGCAAAAATTAAAATCCACTTACGTAGATGCTTTGCCTCTTTTAGTTAATAAACGCACGCATCGCATACACACGAGTTATAATCAAGCTGTAGCGGCTACTGGTAGATTAAGTTCCAACAACCCTAACCTTCAAAATATTCCGATTAAAACAGAAAGAGGCCGAGAGGTAAGGAAGGCTTTTATTCCAAGAGATGCGGAACATTTGATTTTGTCTGCCGATTATTCGCAAATTGAATTACGCATTATTGCAGAAATTAGTCAGGAAGAAAATATGCTAGCTGCATTTAATGATGGTTTAGATATTCATACGGCTACAGCCGCAAGAGTATATGATATTCCTTTAGAACAGGTTGATAATTTGCAGCGCCGGAATGCTAAAGCAGTTAATTTTGGTATTATTTATGGCCAATCAGCCTTTGGCTTGTCGCAAAATTTAAATATCCCAAGAAAAGAAGCCGCGGCTATCATTGAACAGTATTTTACACAATATCCTGGAATTAAACGCTACATGAGTGACACCATGAACTTTGCACGTGAAAATGGTTATGTTGAAACAATTTTAGGTCGTAGACGTTATTTAAGAGATATTAATTCAGCAAATATGACAGTACGAGGCTTTGCAGAGAGAAATGCGATTAATGCCCCAATACAAGGCTCTGCTGCAGACCTCATCAAAGTCGCCATGATTCATATCAGCAAAGAGCTTCAAGCTCAAAAATTTAAGTCTAAAATGACCATGCAGGTGCACGATGAATTGGTTTTTGACGCACATCGATCAGAAATTGATGCTTTAAAGGAATTAGTGATTAGGAATATGAAAAATGCTATTCCTTTAAATGTTCCAATTGTTGTTGAAGTCGGTGTTGGAGAAAATTGGTTAGCGGCACACTAATAATTATAAGGAGAAATTTCCATGAAAAGATTCGCTTATTTATTCATTTTAATTTGCATCAATCTTTCCTTTGCAAAAGCTCAACATCCAAGCTGGCAAGACACTACCATTGCTTTTGTAAAGGAAAGAGGCTATTTAAACGATCCCATCCGTTCAAAATGGAAATCGCATATTAAAAAAGAGGGCAAATCTTGGGTAATTAGCTTATATGATAAGAAGAATATTATTCAAGAGCAGATTCATTTTGGAGACGAAGATTTAATCGTTCGGAAGGGACCATACATTGCTTATAGAAATGGTTTACCCAAAATAAAAGGCCAATATGACAAAGGTTATAGACATGGCTTATGGAAATATTTCGACGAAAAAAATCATTTATACGAAACTGTAAATTATTATTATGACCAATACCAAGGTCCTCGAATCACTTATTGGCCTAATGGACAAAAAAGACGGGAAGAAAATTATAGCCAAGGGCTTTTAAATGGTTATTCTACTTTGTATTACCCTAATGGAAATTTAGCCTCAGAAGAATTTTATAGCATGGGTAAATTACAAATTGGATCGAAATATTTAGACCCGCAAGGGAATGCCATTGGCAAAAGCAAGATATCCAGCCCAATTAATTATCCGGGTGGCATTGAAGCCCTTTACAAAGAGATTGCGAATAAAGCTTATAATTATCAACGAGGTTTAGATTTTAAAAGATCAACCGCCGTTGTTCGATTTAAAACCTCAGCAGCCGGAGAGATTGAAGAAATTGAGCTTATCCATGAACCCAGTAGAGATGTAGTTCACGCCCTTTTATTTGGTTTCAAATCTATTAAAAAAGTGGTTCCCGCTACGGAATTAGGGGAACCTGTTCCTTCCACTCAAATTATTGCCATAAAAGATTTATTTCTAAACTTATAAAGGCAATATTTTATTTATCTAAACTAATTTGTTCGCCTATTTTAGGCAATAGTAAATGCTTTTTGCCTTGATTAAACAAGCCTTGGGCTGCTTCAGTATCAATGCTAATTACGGGAAAGGTATTATAATGAACTCCAATGATTTTATCGCAATTAATCATTTTGGCCGCTAATAAGGCGTCTTGAGGGTCCATAGTATAATTACCCCCAATTGGCATAATCGCATAATCTAATTGATAAAGCTCTGCTAATAGTTTCATCTCTAAAGTTAGGCCCGTATCCCCAGAATAATAGACTTGATGTGTTTCGGTTTGAATCACAAAACCTACTGGATTTCCACCATAAGATCCATCAGGCAAACCAGAAGAATGGGTAGCCCAAACCATACGAAGATGTCCAAAATCAAAAGTATAACTACCATAATTCATACCATGCATTTTTTCAACGCCTTGCTTGCCAATCCAATCACAAATTTCAGGCGTAGTGATAACCATGGCTTTGGTGTTTTTGGCAATTTCTACTAAATCCGCCAAATGATCTCCATGACCATGACTGACCAAAATATAATCGGCTTTAATACTTTGTATATCTATATCAGCCGCAAGAGGATTTCCTTTAATAAAGGGATCGAATAATAACTTGATTCCTTGGGTTTCTAATAAGAAACAAGATTGTCCGTAATAGGTATATTTCATAAGGCTAAATTATTTTCCAAATAAGTTTCCAAAGCCACCCAACATGTCTTTAGTGGCCGCTTGCATCTCCGCCGCGTTCACTTGATCAGCTTGAGCCAAAGCTTTATTTACCGCTGTTAATAAAAGTTCTTCTAAGCCTTCTTTATCGATTCCTTTTAAAAACTCCTCTTCTATTTCAATGGCTGTAATTACTTTGTTTCCATTGGCTGAAATTTTTATTGCTCCATTTTCTACTTCTCCGAAAACCGTTATAGAATCTAGTCGCTTTTTAATGTCATTTGCCACCCCTTGGGCGGCCATCAATTTGTCTAACATAATTTAAATTTTAATAGTTTTAAAGACGCATTAAATCCGTATTGAATTGCTTAATTAATTCAAATATTTTTTCATATACAGGAAATTTTAAGTTTCCTGCTCGATCGTTTATATCGTGATAAGCTGGTCCTCCACCTTGGGTATACATAAAAAAGGCAGGTACACCTTTTTCACTAAAATAATAATGGTCACTATTGGCTGCTTTGCCTCTAGGATTAATAGTTTTCAAAAACTTCCCTTTTTCATTGATATTTTTTAATCGTTCAAATATCTCTGGGAAAACCGCTCCATTCACTATAGTTGCTCCTTCATCGCCATTTCCCATTAAGTCAAAATTAAAAACGAAGGCAATTTTTTCCATATCGAATGCAGGATTTTCTGTATAGTACTTAGATCCTAATATCCCCGCTTCTTCAGCTCCAAAAGCTAAAAAAACGATGGAGTATGCCGCAGGATTTTCGCTATAATATTTTGCTAAACTCAACATAAAAGCTACTCCAGAGGCATTATCGTTTGCGCCTGAAAAATATGTCCTTTTTCCCATTCCTCCTAAATGATCATAATGAGCTGTAATAACCAAATATTTATCGGGATACTGCGTTCCCTTTACATATGCCCCAACATTATAGGCCTTGAATGCTGGATTAAGTTTTTGATCAACCTTTAATTTGTATTTCAATTCAGAAGCAAGGCTAATTGGGTTTAAAACCTGTATATTCATTTCAGGAATAGCCGTTCTGGCTACTGACCAAGTTAATTTGTTAACCTTTGTTAAGGTCAAACCATTTTGAGCATTTTTCCATGTAAGGCTATCGACTTGCTTCAATAATCCTTGGTTGTTTTTGCCAGCACTATTGGATTTTATGATGAAATCGCGTCCGGCTTGTAAAGACTTTCCCGATAAGCTAAATTGAACTTGCTTAGGAAATGTGTTTACCGGAAATGAAAACGCTTGAAGATATTGGTCTCCAAACAAGGGCAGCAAGTTTAGCTTTTTATACTCTTTTTCTAAGTATTGACTAGCCTTATACATGCCCTGCTTTGTATAGCCTCTCCCCCAAAACTTTTTTGAGCTCAACTGTTGGGTTAGTTTTTGAACATACGCTTTATCTTGAGCAAAAAGATTAAAAGGCTTAACAAGGAGCAAAATAGTTATGGTAATTATTTTGAGTTCGCAATATCGTTTTGAGATTTTCATTCAACCATTATTTAGGGCCCCTAAGATAATATTTTAGCTGGCTTCCTTTATGCGATAAAAATAATATTAATGCAATCTTTGTGGGTTTAAATGGAATTAGAGGCAAAAAAAATGAATTTATTTTGCACAAACCGATTTTTATTTAAACCTTTGCGCCTCAATCTACTCAAAAGAGTTAAATTAGTATTAATGAGTAAACAAATCTTACATAAACTATCTGTTTTCGAGACTAAGAATTTAGGTTCGAACAGCTATTTTATTGAGCGTTTACGTCCAGTATTCTACATCACCACTAGTCGGCAAATCTTTACGCCGAGGATTTGAGTCGATTAAACAGGGAACTCAAACCCATGAGGAATTGATCCTCAATAAAAACCCAATTAACAAGAATACCTTATCTTTCGTTAAAGAATTAATGAATATTAACGATTTTATAGTGCAAGTTGCACTTCCCGAACATCGTGTATTTGCAGAAGAAATTGTATTAGAAATGGCTGAATCTGCAAAAGCTCGAGGTACCGGTATCGCTAAAAGATCTCCTGAGTATGTTTCAGGCAAAATGCAAGAAGGCAAAGCCGTTATCGCTTTTCATAAAGATGGACGATGGGCTGGTTTTTGCTATATAGAAACTTGGAGCCACGGTCAATTTGTGGCTAATTCAGGTCTTATTGTGAGCCCTCAATTTAGAAAAGCAGGCTTAGCTAAAGCGATCAAAGAAGAAATTTTCAAACTCTCTCGTAAATTGTATCCAAAAGCGAAAATATTTGGATTAACTACGGGTTTGGCTGTTATGAAAATCAATTCTGACTTAGGCTACGAACCGGTTACTTATTCTGAACTCACGCAAGATGAAGAATTTTGGAAAGGCTGCCAAAGTTGTGTAAATTTTGAAATCCTAAAATTAAAGGATAGAAAGAACTGTATGTGCACAGCTATGCTTTATGACCCCTCAGAAAAAAAGCATGAAGAAGCGAAAAAGTTTTCAGAAGAGCTTCAAAAGAAACCCAAACTGTACGAACGTTTTATGCGTATAAAACAGCATTTGGTATCCAAAACAAAATCGAACAATAATAAAACCTCAGCGTCATAACGTCCCATGAAAAAGAAAGTAGTATTAGCCTTTAGCGGCGGATTAGATACCTCATTTTGTTGCATTCATTTAGCAGAAGATCGTGATTTAGAAGTGCATTCGGTAGTGGTAAACACCGGAGGATTTTCAAAGGAGGAGCTACAAGAAATTGAGCAGAAGGCCTATCAATTAGGCGTAGTTTCGCACGCCGTAGTTGATGAAACACAAAACTATTATCAAGATAGTATCAAATACCTCATTTTTGGAAATGTCTTAAAAAATGCAACTTACCCTTTATCGGTTAGTGCTGAACGTGTTTGTCAAGCCACTGCTATTGCCAATTATGTGAAAAAAGTCGGTGCGGATTATGTGGCACATGGTAGCACAGGCGCAGGGAACGATCAGGTTCGTTTCGACATGATTTTTAATATTTTAATCCCTGATGTAGAAATTATTACCCCAATTAGAGACTTAAAATTATCGCGCGAAGCTGAAATTGAATACTTAGCTAAGCACGGGATTTCTTATACCGCTGAAAAAGCAAAATATTCTATTAATAAGGGTTTATGGGGAACTTCAGTTGGGGGTGCGGAAACGCTTACTTCGCATTTGAGTTTGCCTGAAAGCGCTTGGCCTACGCCAATGACGGCTCATGAACCGATGCAAATTACTTTAAGCTTTGAAAAAGGAGAATTAGTAGCTATTAATGAGGAAAAAATGAATCCTGTTGAGGCTATTCAAAAACTTCAAGCTTTGGCTCAACCTTATGGCATTGGCCGAGATATACATGTCGGAGATACCATTATTGGAATTAAAGGTCGTGTTGGTTTTGAAGCCGCAGCACCAGTAATTATTATAAAAGCACATCATACTTTAGAAAAGCATACATTAACCAAATGGCAATTAAACTGGAAAGAGCAAATTGCTGCATTCTATGGCAATTGGTTACATGAAGGACAGTTTCACGATCCAATTATGAGAAATATGGAAGCTTTTTTACAGGATACTCAAAAAACGGTTAGTGGAAAGGTTTTTGTAGAACTATTACCTTATCGCTTCCAGGTATTAGGCATAGAGTCTAATCACGACTTAATGAGTAATAAGTTTGGTAGTTATGGGGAAATGAATAATTCTTGGAGCGGGGAAGATGTAAAAGGATTCTCGAAAATTTTTGGAAATCAAGTTGTTATTTGGCATAAAGTTAATGGAGAAATAGACTAATATGGGTATTAAAATAGGAATTATTGGAGGAGCCGGTTATACCGGAGGAGAATTACTTCGCTTAGCGATTCACCACCCACACATCGATATTGCCTTTGTGCATAGCCAGAGTAATGGCGGAAAAGCGATTTCATCGGTTCATACAGACCTATTTGGCGATACAGATTTACTTTTCACATCAGACAATGACTTTACATCCTTGTTTTTAGCTACTGGAGCCAAAAGTGATTTCTCTGATTGTGCGCTGTTTTTATGTGTGGGCCACGGAGACGCCAAATCTTTCTTATTAGACAACCCTATTCCTGATCAAGTAAAAATCATTGATTTATCGCAAGATTTTAGGTTAATGGATAAGCGCCATTGGAAACAAAGTCATTTTACCTATGGCCTTCCTGAACTTCAGCGCGAGTTGATTGCCAAAAGTCAATTTGTAGCCAATCCAGGATGCTTTGCAACTTGTATTCAATTAGCCTTATTGCCTTTAGCCAAAGCCGGCATGTTAAATGAAGCCGTGCATATCAATGCGACAACAGGCTCAACTGGCGCTGGTCAATCCTTGAGCAAAACTTCCCATTTTAGCTGGAGAAACAACAATTTATCCGCTTATAAAAGCTTTAATCATCAACACCTACACGAAATTGGCGAGAGTTTAAGTGCTTTACAAGCGGATAGAAATCTAGAGCTAAACTTTATTCCACAAAGAGGTGATTTTCCTCGGGGTATTTTTGCTTCATGTTATCTTCAATCGAATTTAACTTTTGATGAAGCCAATCAATTATATCAAACTTACTATAAGGAGCATCCATTTACGCATGTTTCCCCTACAAATATTGACTTAAAACAAGTAGTAAACACCAACAAATGTTTATTGTTTATAGAAAAACATGGAGATAAATTGCTTATTTTTAGTATCATAGACAATTTATTAAAAGGAGCCAGTGGTCAAGCCATTCAAAACTTTAACTTAATGTTTAGGCTTCCTGAAAAATCAGGTTTAAATTTAAAAGGCATTGGGTTTTAAAGCCCATCTTAGATGACATTATAAAATGAAATTATACGACGTATATCCTATCAACGACATAGAAATTACCAAAGCTTTAGGAAGCTATGTTTGGGATAATCAGGATCAAAAATATTTGGATTTTTATGGCGGCCATGCGGTGATTAGTATTGGTCACACACATCCACATTATGTTAAACGTTTGAGTGACCAGCTACATAAAGTAGGTTTTTATTCTAATTCTGTAAAAATCCCGCTTCAACAACAATTAGCGGAAAAACTTGGACAGGTTTCAGGTAAAAATGATTATCAATTGTTTTTATGTAATTCAGGTGCAGAAGCTAATGAAAACGCATTAAAATTGGCCTCGTTTTACACGCAAAAAAAGAAAGTAATTGCCTTTAAAGGCGCTTTTCACGGACGAACTTCTTTGGCAGTAGCGGTTACAGATAATCCTAAAATTGTAGCTCCAATCAATGAAACGCCAAATGTTATTTTTCTCCCTCATCAAGACGAACTAGCCCTTGAAGAGGCTTTCAAGAATCATGGCCACGAAATTGCTGCGGTTATAATTGAAGGAATTCAAGGTGTTGGCGGTATTATTCCAGCTTCAGCTAGCTTTTTACAAAAAATCCGCAGTTTATGTGACGAATACAATGCCGTTTATATAGCTGACAGTGTACAATGTGGATATGGCAGAACAGGGCTATTTTATGCGCATGATTATGCCGGAGTAAATGCTGATATCTATACAATGGCTAAAGGCATGGGGAATGGATTTCCTGTTGCTGGAATTTCTATTGCGCCAAAATTTGAAGCATGGTTTGGACAATTAGGGACAACTTTTGGCGGCAATCATTTAGCATGCGCTGCTGCATTAGCTGTTTTAGAAGTAATGGAGCAAAATGAGTTGATGCAAAATGCGGAAAAAATAGGAAATTATTTATTACATGAACTAGCTAAGTTTAAAGAAATCAAAGAATTACGTGGGCGTGGATTAATGATTGGGATTGATTTGCCAGAAGAACTTAATCAAGTAAAGAAAGATTTATTATATAAGCACCAAGTGTTTACAGGAGAAGCAAAGCCCAATGTAATCCGTTTACTACCTGCTTTAAATATTAACGAATCACATGCCGATCAATTTTTAAGTGCATTTGAAAAGTCTATTCGAGGCTTTCAGATTTAAAGTAAAAAAATGAAAAAGTTTAGCTCAGTACACGATGTTCCACAATTAAAGCGCCTTTTACAGGACGCTGTGGAGCTTAAACAAAATCCTTATCAATTTGAAACCCTAGGAAAGCATAAGACCTTAGGTTTGATTTTTATGAACCCTAGTTTAAGGACTCGTTTGAGTACACAAAAGGCCGCTATGAATTTAGGCATGAATGTCATGGTGATGAACTTTGATAAAGAAGGCTGGGCCTTAGAGACCGAAGATGGAAAAGTAATGAACGGGAATACGGTGGAACATATTCGTGAAGCCGCAGCAGTAATGGGACAATATTGCGATATTTTAGGATTACGTTCTTTTCCTAAATTAATGGATAAAGAAGAGGATTATAGTGAGTGCTTTTTTAACAAATTTATAGAATTTGCCAAGGTGCCAGTTTTAAGCTTAGAAAGTGCAACTAGACACCCTTTGCAGTCTCTAGCCGATTTGCTGACGATACATGAAACTTGGAATCCGTTTAAGGAGAATCCACATCAAAAGCAGGGTATTCCAAAAGTGTTATTAACCTGGGCTCCGCATGTAAAAGCCTTGCCACAGGCTGTTCCAAATTCTTTTGCAGAATGGATGTGCCAAGCACAAAAAGAAGGTTTATTAGAGTTTGCGATTGCACATCCAGCAGGTTATGAACTAGACCCCGCTTTCACAGATGGAGCTACTATACACCATAATTTTGATGAGGCTTTAAAGGGAGCAGATTATGTATATGTTAAAAATTGGAGTAGCTATACTGACTATGGTAAAGTATTGCCTGTTGCTGAAAACTGGTTATTAGATCCTGATAAATTGAATTTAACCAATGAGGCTAAAGTCATGCATTGTTTGCCTGTAAGACGTAATTTAGAGCTCTCTGCCGAAGTTTTAGACAGCCCCAGCTCTTTGGTTATACAGGAAGCAGGAAACCGTCTGTGGGCCACTCAAGCGGTTTTAAAAAACATGTTAGAAGATTTATCGTAATTTAAGCCCAAATAAACAATCATTACAATGAAAAAACCTCATGTACTTATATTAAAAATTGGGGGGCAAGTGATTGATGATGAAGCGGCATTAGATCGATTTTTAAACGCATTTGCACAGATACAAGGCCCCAAAATTTTAATTCATGGTGGTGGAAAATTAGCTAGCCAGCTAGGAGAAAAACTAGCATTAGAAGTAAAAATGCATGAAGGTCGTCGCATTACAGACGCTGACACCTTAGATGTGGTAACTATGGTTTATGCAGGGCTAATAAATAAAAAAATTGTAGCCAAGTTACAATCCATAAACGTAAATGCCATTGGTTTAAGCGGGGCTGACGCTAATTTAATTCAAGCAAAAAAACGTGCTGATAAGCCTATTAATTTTGGTTTTGTTGGTAATCTAACCCCTAATTCGGTTTCTGCTAAAGGCTTTCAGCAGTTATTAGATCAAGGCTTATACCCTGTTTGTTCAGCCATTACGCACGACGGACAAGGCCAATTATTAAACACAAATGCTGATACCATTGCCGCCCATATTGCAATAGCATTGAGTGAATCCTTCCAAACATCTCTTCTTTATTGTTTTGAGAAAAAAGGCGTTTTAAAAGATCTAGATAATCCAGATAGCTTAATTACTTCTTTAAATCAAGAAAACTATCAAGAATACAAAAATCAGGGTATTATTGCTGGAGGAATGCTCCCTAAATTAGACAATGCTTTTGCTGCTATTCAAAAAGGAGTAACTGCCGTTTATATTGGTCAAGCAGACGATCTTACTCATTTTAATTCTGGTAATTTTGGCACGAAAATCACCGCATAATCTATATCTTTATTCAAATCATGATAGCAAAGCTTCAACAGGATAGTTTAGATTTATTAGCTCGTTTAATAGAAACTCCGTCTTTGAGCCAACAAGAAGAACAAACGGCATTGATTTTAATAGATTTCTTTAAACAAAGACAAATTCCATTTCATCATTTAAAAAATAATGTTTGGGCATTTAACCAACATTTCGATTCAAACAAACCTACGATTTTACTAAACTCTCATCATGATACCGTAAAACCCAATACAGGGTATACACGCAATCCTTTTGAAGCTAAAATTGAAGAGGGTAAACTATATGGCTTAGGAAGCAACGATGCTGGGGGCTGTTTGGTTTCTTTGCTCGCTACATTTATTTATTTCTATGATCATACTCAACTTAAATATAATCTATGCTTTGCGGGAACTGCTGAAGAAGAAGTATCGGGTAAAAATGGACTAGAACTTATTTTACCTAAACTAGGGACTTTATCCTTTGCCATAGTTGGAGAGCCTACAGAAATGAATTTGGCTATTGCTGAAAAAGGTCTTCTAGTGGTTGATTGTACAGCCCCTGGTCAAGCCGGACATGCCGCTAGGGACGAAGGTGAAAATGCCATTTACAATGCCATAGACGACATAAACTGGTTCAGAACATTTGAGTTTCCTAAAACCTCGGAAATTTTTGGACCGATTAAAATGTCTGTTACTATAATTAATGCTGGGACACAGCATAATGTTGTTCCCGCTAGTTGCCATTTTACAGTAGATATTCGAGTAACTGATGCCTATAGTAATGAAGAGGTCTTAGATATCATCAAAAAACATGTAAAAAGCGAAGTGAAACCAAGGTCGGTTCGCTTAAAGCCCTCAAAAATTGATGTTAACCATCCCATTGTACAACACGGAATACGCTTAGGTAAAAGCACTTATGGCTCACCGACAACTTCTGATCAAGCTTTATTAAATATTCCCTCTTTAAAATGTGGTCCCGGATTTTCAGGGCGCTCACAT
Source organism: uncultured Pedobacter sp. (assembly GCA_964592575.1). Lineage (GTDB taxonomy): Bacteria > Bacteroidota > Bacteroidia > Sphingobacteriales > Sphingobacteriaceae > Pedobacter. Next base: position 271,540 of record CAZQFF010000001.1, on the reverse strand, counting down.
ATGGCCGATGAATTTATTTATGTAAAAGAGATTGAGCAGGGAATTGAAGATTATATCGCCCTTCTAAAGGGAATACTTTAGTATAAAAAAAGCCAGATTTTATCAAAAATCTGGCTTTCTGTTTTATATTTTGATTTTAAATCAATTAAGCTTCTACATTCTCTTGTGTAATCGCTTCATCAACTAAAATTCTTCCACAATGCTCACAAACAATTACTTTTTTGCGTTGACGGATATCTAATTGACGTTGAGGTGGAATCTGATTAAAACATCCCGAGCAGGAGTCACGATCAATAGTAACCACGGCTAAACCATTAAATGCATTTTTTCTTAAACGAGAATAAGCATTTAATAAACGCTCTTCAATTTGAGCAGAAGCTTTTTCAGCTTTCTTCATTAATGCCTCTTCTTCTTTTTCAGTCTCCGAAGTAATGTTTTCTAATTCTTTCTTTTTTAATTCTAAATCGCCTTTTCTCAACTCAATATTAGCCTTAGCTTGTTCGAAAAGTTCAGTTTTTGAGTTAATTTCAAAACCAAATTCTCTAATTTTCTTTTCGCAAACTTGAATCTCAAGGTTTTGAATTTCTATTTCCTTAGTTAATGCGTCGTATTCTCGATTATTTTTAACATCCTTTAATTGGGTGTCATATTTTTTGATTAAAGTTTGGGCTTCTTTAATCATGTTTTTGCGATTTACAATAGCATCTTCAGTCTCGTCCAATTCGTTTTTGATTTTTTGAATACGGGTTTCTAATCCAGCAACCTCGTCTTCTAAATCAGCTACTTCCATCGGTAATTCACCTCTAATTTGGCGAATTTTATCAATTTTAGTGTGAAGACTTTGTAATTCGTATAAAGCTTTTAGCTTTTGCTCAACTGTTTGTTCCATTAAATGAAAATGATTTATGGGGTTTTTATGTTCCTTGCGTTAAACGGATGGCAAAGTTACAAATTTTTTCTTTAATATTATTTATCAACATTTTAGAGATTGATTTAAAAATATTGGATTGGATTTGTGTTCCTTTCCGTAATTAAAAAACTTGTCTCTTGAAATGTGTTCTCCAATAGCCTCTGCAATAAAACTGGCGTAAATTGCTCGGTTTCAAAATGCCCTATATCACAGATAATAAGATGATTCTCGGCATCAAAAAATTCATGGTACTTAAAGTCGGCTGTTACAAAAGCGTCAGCACCTGCGGCAATAGCGTTTTTCAACAAGAAACTTCCAGCACCTCCACAAATAGCTACTTTTTTTATTTTTTTATTTAATAAGGCCGTGTGCCGAATCACTTGAGCTTGCATTTTATCTTTTAACAAATGTAAAAAAGCCAAGGGCTCAACAGACACCGAAAGCTCCGCAATTAAACCCAAACCCACGAATTGATGCTGATTTCTTAAAGGAATTAAATCATAAGCAACTTCTTCATAAGGGTGCACAGCCATCATCGCTTGAATTACCTTTTGTTGATCTTGTACCGAAACAATTACTTCTAATTTAAACTCTGCTTCTTGATGACGTTGACCGATTTCACCTACAAAAGGATTAGCTCCCTCCTCTCCATTAAACGTGCCTTCTCCATAGCTTCTAAAGCTACATTCTTTATATTGACCAATATGCCCTGCTCCCGCTTGAAATAAGGCCTCGGAAACTTCTTCTAAACTATCTTGTGGACCATAAACAGCCAATTTAACTAGTAAATCAGCCTTTGGAGACAAAATTCTAGGATGAATCAAACCCATCCTCCTCGCAATCTCTCCATTTACTCCTTGTATTACGGCGTCCAAATTTGTGTGAATAGCATAAATAGCTATATTTTCTCGAATTGCCCGCATTACCACGCGCTCGACATAGTTTTTACCATTGAATCGTTTGAGTCCCTTAAATACAATTGGATGGTGGCTTATTATCAAGTTACACCCTTTGTCGATAGCTTCTTGTACAATTTCTTCCGTACAATCTAAAGAAAGCAAAACCCCGCTTACCTCTTGTTGTGGCTCTCCTACAATTAAACCAGAATTATCATAAGCCTCTTGATAGTTCAAGGGGGCAAAACTTTCTAAAAATTTGGTAATTTCTCCTACTTTCATGGGTTTAAATATAAAAAAATCCTTTCTAACTTTCGTCAGAAAGGATACTCAGGTTTCATAGGTATGGATGGTGTAGGTTAATAAGGTTTGATATAGTCTAATAATTAGATAATCTTACCATTTGCAAGCTTTCGAACATCATACGATTATTATATTCAAAAGCCAATTCTTTATGATTTACCAAGTCAATTATCGATCCTATAAAACAAAGTCCGATAGTGAAAAGGTAAAGAATGCCCATTCCAATTTGTCCGATAATGAAACGTTGTAATCCAGGCACAAGAAACAAGCCTAATAAACTAAACAACAACATATCACTAGGACTTTTTCTTTTTCCTGAATATATCATTAAAAATGCTCTAACTTGTTGCTCGTTAAGACCATTTACAGCCGACTTGATACTAGAGTACTCTTGCGGAGTGATGCCTGGCAATGCCATTAATTGTTGATCAAACATGATGAATTCTCCTAAAAATTTATAATTTCTTTTTTTGTTATTTTTAAATACTTATTTCCTAAATCCCAAATCCTCCAACTAATAATTCCTAGAGCTGGAAGCCCTAAAACATGGTAGTCAAAACTATCCGCCCATCTTCCCTGCAATATAGCCGCTATTGACCTTCCTATTCCACAGCCAGGACACCAGTCCCAACCCATACGCGCAATTGGGCAAAGCTGAAAATGTGGCCCCTCTAAATTTGTAAAGGCGAGAGCTATTAAAGCTGCTATCCATATGAACATCTCAAAAGGCCATTTTCTCATGTTTTATATTTAATTCTTAGAACGAATATAGGGCTCCTTGTTACCTAAATTAAAGTTTATTCGACAAACGGGCAAAATTACCCGACCAAGCGCCCGAAATCAAAGAAAACCATAATCCCGTCGGATTTATTTATATTTGTATGGTGAATGTTAGGGATTTAATCAACAGATATAAAGTAGACCCAAGGGTTGCAGATTTAGGCCAAGCTTTAGTTCAAGGCCATAAGTCAAAGGTTCAAATTAAAGGCTTAGTGGGCTCTTCCGATGCCTTTGTGGCTATAGCAAGCTATTTTCAATTGCATTTGCCACAGCTATTTATTTTACCTAATCGCGAAGAAGCAGCTTATTTTATTTCTGATTTAGAAAGCTTGTTAGAAAAGGAGGTTCTATTTTTCCCTTCTTCTTACAGAAAAGCATTTGAATTTACTCAAGCAGATAGCGGAAATTTATTGGCTCGCGCTGAAGTGCTCAGTGAGCTGACTCATCGTGGTTCGCATGGAAAATTAATTGTGACTTACCCTGAGGCTATTTCTGAGAAAGTAGTGGATAGGCCAATGCTAGAAAAAAATACCTTGAGTATTCAAGTCGGGGCTAAATTAAGTATTGCTTTTATCAATGAATTTTTAAACGATTTTGACTTTAATAGAAGTGATTTTGTATATGAGCCTGGCCAGTTTTCTATTCGAGGTGGAATAGTTGATATTTTCTCCTTTGCAAATGACTTACCTTATAGAATAGAATTCTTTGGAGATGAAGTAGAAAGTATCCGTACTTTTGAAATAGAATCTCAATTATCGGTTGAATCCGTAAATGAGTTACATATTGTACCTAATGTTCAAGCTAAATTTTTAGCTGAAAACAACATTAATATTTTAGAATATATTGATCCTGATACACAAATTTGGATTAAAGACGTAAACTATACTTTTGATATTATTCGTCAAGGCGTATTAAAAGCTCAGGCAATTTGGGATGGTTTAAAAGCCAGTGATAAAGAACAAAATCCTGAATGGGTGAATCCTAAATACGCTTTTAGTGATGAAAAAATGATTGCTTCCTTATTCAATGATTTTTCCATTGTTGAGTTTGGAAAACAATTTTACTTTAAGCCTGATGCTAGTATTCAGTTTGAGATTAAACCCCAACCTTCATTCAATAAAGACTTTGATCTTTTAATTAAAAATCTTAAAGAGAATGAGCATAATAAACTGATTAATTTTATTTTTAGTAATTCAGGAAAGCAAATAGAAAGGCTTTATGCCATTTTGGACGACATTGATAAAACCGTCAAATTTACGCCTATTCATGTCGCTATACGAGAAGGTTTTTTAGATCCTCAAGCACATATAGCCTTTTATACCGATCATCAAATTTTTGATCGATTTTATAAATACCAACTGAAAAAAGGTTATCAAAAAAGCCAAGCCTTAACGCTTAAAGACTTTAGGGAGTTAAAACCAGGTGATTTTGTTACGCATATTGACCATGGTATTGGAAAATATGCTGGATTAGAGAAAGTAGAAGTAAACGGAAAAATGCAAGAAATGATCCGTTTAGTTTATGCGGATAATGATTTACTTTATGTAAATATCAACTCCTTAAACCGTATTGCTAAATTTAGCGGGAAAGAGGGTTCTGTTCCGAAAATGAATAAACTGGGTACAGAAACCTGGGAAAAATTAAAGCGCACAACCAAGAAAAAGGTTAAAGATATTGCTCGAGATTTAATCCGACTTTATGCGATGCGTAAAGCTCAACAAGGAACAGCATTTGCGCCAGATGGCTATTTAGAAACAGAACTCGAGGCTTCATTTATTTATGAAGACACTCCCGATCAAGTTAAAGCTACGGCAGACGTTAAAAAAGATATGGAATCGCCACACCCAATGGACCGCTTGGTATGCGGAGATGTTGGTTTTGGAAAAACAGAAATAGCTATTCGCGCAGCTTTTAAAGCCGTAGCAAATAGTAAGCAGGTTGCCGTATTAGTGCCAACAACAATTTTAGCTCTACAACACTTTAAAACATTTGCAGGCAGATTAAAGGATTTTCCATGTACAGTAGATTATATAAATCGTTTTAAAAGCGCTAAACAAATTAAAGAAACCTTACAAAAAGTTGCTGAAGGGAAAGTTGACATCATTATAGGCACCCACCGCCTATTGAGCAAAGATGTTAAGTTTAAGGATTTAGGCTTAATGATAATTGATGAGGAACAAAAATTTGGAGTAGCCGCCAAGGAGAAACTTAAATCCATACGCGTAAATGTAGATACGCTTACACTTACAGCTACGCCAATTCCAAGGACGCTTCACTTTTCTTTGATGGGTGCCCGTGACTTATCTATTATGAGCACACCCCCACCTAATCGTCAAGGTGTTACAACCGAGCTACATGTGTTTAATGAAAAACTTATTCAAGAAGCTATTCAATTTGAAATTGATCGAGGCGGACAAGTTTTCTTCATTCACAATCGAGTGAATGACTTAATGCAGCTAGGTGGCATGATTCAGCGTTTAGTTCCTAGTGCTAGAGTGGGAATTGCTCATGGACAATTGGACGGAGATAAACTAGAAGAGGTTATGTTAGATTTTATTAATGGAGAAAAGGATGTTTTAGTAGCGACGACCATAATTGAAGCGGGATTAGATATTCCTAATGCCAATACAATTATTATCAATCATGCTCATATGTTTGGCTTGAGCGATTTGCACCAAATGCGCGGTCGGGTTGGCCGATCAAATAAAAAAGCCTTTTGTTATTTGTTAAGTTTACCTCTAAGCACCCTCACTCCTGAAGCAAGAAAACGTTTAAGTGCCATTGAAGAGTTTTCTGATTTGGGTAGTGGTTTTAATATTGCTATGCGGGATTTAGATATTCGTGGCTCTGGAAATTTATTAGGGGGAGAACAAAGTGGATTTATTGCTGAAATAGGCTTCGAAATGTATAATAAGATTTTAGACGAAGCGATTCAAGAGTTGAAAGACGCAGAGTTTAAAGATTTATTTAAAGATGAGCCGCCTCGACCATTTGTTAATTTCACTCAAATAGATACCGACTTAGAACTTCACTTTCCGGATGATTATATAACGAACATAACCGAGCGTTATAATCTTTATTCAGAAATAGCCAAACTAGAAACAGAAGCCGAAATAAAAGAATTTTTAAAGCAATTACAAGATCGATTTGGACCAGCTCCGCAGCCCGTAAAAGAAATGCTCAACGTACTTCGATTACAGTGGATTGGAAAAAAATTAGGCTTTGAGAAAATCTCTTACAAAAAGCAGGTTCTACGAGGTTATTTTATTACCGATAAGCAATCTGCCTATTTCGATTCTGAGATATTTGGCCGAATTTTAACTTTTGCACAGGAACATCCTAGTTATTGCAATTTGAAGGATGTTAAAAACACCCTTCGTATTGCTTTTGAAAATATTTATTCTATCGACGAAGCAGTAGATATGTTAAGTTTAATTTAAGCTCGTTTTTAGCCTTTCTCCGCTAGCCATTCTTGGTAGGCTGACGTGACGGCTTGTTTTAATACACCGACTGGCTGAGCGCCAGATATGGCGTATTTTTGATTTAACAAAAAGAATGGTACGCCAGAAATTCCCATCAGCTGAGCTTGGTATAAATCTTGATTAAGTTCAGCTTCAAATCGACCATCTTCAAAGAAACCATCTAAAAGAGCTGGACTTATTCCTATGCTTTTTGCCAATTCTTCTAATACATTTGTTTTTTGAAGGTTTAAGCCTTCTTCAAAGTGCACTTTAAATAAGCGCTCTTTCATATCTGCCTGTTTATTTACACTCGCCGCTAAATAAATTAATCGGTGGGCCTGAAATGTATTTGCAGGAATATTTTTTTCGAAATTAATCATAAGACCAACCGCCTCTGCATATGATTTTACGTGTTGAGTCATCTGCACAACTTGCTCCTTTGCCAAATGCTTTTCCCTAGTCAAATAAGTGAAAATATCCTCATCATCTGGGTTATGGTAATCTTTATTTAGTAAATAAGCATGATACTTTACCTCAATTTGTGAAGCAAAAGCTAATTCATCTAAAGCTAGTTCTAAATGCCTTTTCCCTATATAACAAAATGGACAAGCAATGTCCGACCAAATATCTATATGCATAATAAAATAAAAAAAAAGAGGCCCTTTATGAGCCTCTTAAATTATGAATTTTTAAAATATGTCTTATTGAAAAAATTAAAAGATGATATTAATTGTATAAAGCATTAAACATCCATTTAAATGTTCCATGTGTTTGCGAACGGAAAGTGATTTGGTGGCCAAACATATAAACCTTACCCTTACCAACTTTCGCTTCAAAAGCAGCAACGCCATCTTCTAAATAAGATTCTCCCCAAGCCCAACCACTTCTTAATGATTGTTTTCCAAACCATGCTAAAGGTTTAATTTGACCAGTTGTAATGGCGCTAGGAGAAATTTTAAATACTGGATTATTATCAAAATAAACATCTACTTTATTATCAAATCCCCAATTTGCAGACTGACCCTTGTCAACCTGAATTGACAATACGCTACCAGGAACATAATATTTTGAAGATGGTAATCTTCTTTCTTGACCATCAACCAGTTCGATTAAATGATTTTTAACTGGTAAATTCATGTGGAAAGCTAAATTAGTTGATGAACCAATTGCTACTACTCGACCTCCTTCTTCAACAAACTTTTGAATAGCTGGGATTGATGCATCTTGTGAAATTCTTCCGATTTGATTTTGATACTCGGCTGGAATATTACTCGGACCAGCGGCATTAAAACCTCCACGTCCTGCAGTTGCACTAGCATTTGGATTATAGGCAGGAATTGCACCGCTTGCGAAAACAATTACATCATATTTTTGTTTTAAATTGCCTTTATCAATTTCTGGAGCAAAAATAACCGTAGCGTCATAGTTAAAGTTTTCCATGATATATCTAATCCAACCGGAATCCATTGAGCCTCCATAGGTGTCCCAAATAGCTATTCTTGCGGGCGCAATTTTTTCGGCCTGACTAGGTTTTGCTCCTGACTTTATGGTCATCCCTAAGTTTCGGTTAGACTGATTAATGATTTGCTTAGCTTTTGCAGAAGCGGCAACATAGAACGAACCATCTATTTTATTTCTCAAAACCTCTACGCCATTTTTTAGCAATTGGTTAACTACAGCATAGCTTTCATTTGCAGCAGCAGATAGTATAAATCCAGAGCCAACTGGAAGCGCTTTATTTGGAATTTGAATTAGTTCTCCAACCGGTAATTTTTCAAATGGACCATTTACATCTTCTAAAAAACGATCAAATTTAACATGCATTAAATAGGCTAATGTCCAGCCAGCGGCATCATAAGGAGGAGTTGGTGCACTCCCTTCATATTTAAAATCGTTTGGATGATCTTGAGGGTCAAACATATCTAAAATATGTGGACGGAAAGCCTGATTTGTTTTTACTATAAAACTTCCAGCTGGATATTTTTTTTCTCCCACATTAAAATCTGTTGTCGCTTTTTGAACCTCAATTCCAGTTCTAATTAAAGCATTTAAAAACCTTACAGCAGTTGGAAGATCTGCTTGATCAGCAGGAATAACAAAAGCCCTTGGATCTCTGTTTTCTGGAGCTTTCATTACGGCATCATAATATTTAACATTCATTCCTCCGCGTCCAAAAGCTTGATTTTGATTGCCCGCTGCGTTTGATCTATCTGCTTGCGCTGCAGCATTTATAGCCTCTAATTTCTTAGGAGAAAAAGACCAAAAATCTTGACTTCCACGCTCTATAGAGTTTTTCCCCATTTGATAAATATTGAACAATAATTCATCGCTATGACGTTGAGCGTAGTCCAATACGGCATAGTTTAAAGAAACGGAGTAATCAATAGAGTTTTTAAAATACCATTTTCTTGGGGTAACTGGATTTGGAGAATCACTGTTTGGTAACAAGCGACTTGGCACCAATGGAATTTCAGAAGGATTCGGGCTACCAGTTATCTCCGTCAATAAGCCAATCATATTATGAAAATATGTAGTTGTTCTTAAGCCACCATTATACCAGGTAGAAAATACAGACCCATTTCTTTGTGTATAACCAGGTTTGCCTTCACGATTTAAACGACCGTGCATGGCCGCGCCCATAGCGTCTAAACCTGTTAAAATCATAGAATCAAAAACATAATTATGTGGATCTCTATATGGAGGGCCAGCAACAACCGTTCCCGCAGGACCAGTTTGGTGGTGATTATACATTATCTGCGGAATCCACTCAACAAATAATTGTCGACCCATATTTTGGGTTTCCTTTAGATTTAAAATAAAGAAATCGCGATTATTATCATGTCCAGCATACTTTTGATATAAACGAGGCAATCCACTCAAGCTTCTTTTTAAAGAATCTGACTCGCGCATATACCAATTACTTTGCAATTCCATTCCATCAGGATTGGCGTGTGTCATGAGAACAATTACATTGTCTAAAATTGCTTTAGTTTCAGCATCATTTCTGCTAGCTAAATTATAGGCTGTTTCTATTAATTGATGAGCGCCAACTGTCTCATTAGCGTGCAATCCACCATCAATCCAAACAACCGCCTTACCTTCTTTAGCCAATTGCTTAGCCTGCTCAGGACTTAAGCCTTCAGCACGCGCCAACTTTTGAGAAATTTCTTTATAGCGCGCTAAGTTTTTGTGATTTTCCGGAGAAGTAATGATCATCATATATTGCGATCTTCCTTCCTCAGTTTTACCAATATCAACTAACTTAACACGATCTGAGTTAGCATCTAATTTTTTAAAATAAGCTTCTGCTTGAGTGTAATTGGCTAATCGATAATTGTCTCCAATTGTAAATCCAAAATGAGATTTTGGACTTGGGACTTCTTGAGCAAGTACCGGACTAGCCGACCATAACAAAGCGACTAGGCTTGCTGTTAGTAAGTATCTCTTTATCATAAATGAGTGGTTTAGTTTATCAAATATAATTTAAGCAATTTAAGATATTCAAGCTGTTGTAATTTTGTTACAACAGACTTATCGCGTACCAGTAGGCATAAACCATTGGGGCAGAAATAAATAATCCGTCAAAACGATCTAAAAATCCCCCGTGTCCAGGCAATATGTTTCCAGAATCTTTAACATTTAAACTCCGTTTTAGCATAGATTCTACTAAATCACCCATCGTTCCAATTATAGAAATTATTAAAGCCATTCCCATCCAAAAAGCTGGATGATTTCCAGTCGGCATCCAAAACCCAAGCCCAAACGAAACAACAAGTGCAATAAAAATTCCACCTAAAAAGCCTTCCCAAGATTTTTTTGGCGAATGTCTTTCAAATAGTTTACGTTTACCAAAGCGCATTCCAAACAAATAGGCGCCTGTATCATTTGCCCACAATAACAATAAAAAGCCTAAAACTAAAGTAAAATCGTAGCTTGATTGAAGCAAAAATCCTAATTGGTAAAAGAAAATAAAAGGTATAGTGGTAAAAATTATTCCCAAATACGTATAAGCTATCCCCGTAAATGGCTGTTCCTGCTTAACATATAGCGCAGACAAGAAGGGTATAAAAAATAGGGGACTGCATAATAATAAGTCTTTAAATTCCCATAATTCAAAATTAACACCAATGGCAAAAACAAACAAACAGGCCGCTAAAAGTAATCCCCAAAAACGATGAGGACTTATTCCTCCAACCTTAATTATGCCATAAAACTCTAATAAACAAACTAGACTTAGAAGCAAAAAGAACCCAGAAAATACATAAGCCCCTAAAAACAAGGAAGCTAACATCACGATAGTGAAAAAGAAGGCGGTTATGGCACGTGTTTTCATTTTTATATAGCTTTTGAAGGATTTGATAATTGCCTTCTATTTTGATAAAATGTTTGTAATAATTTGATTGCCAAGACTAAGCTTATCAAGGCTGGGATTAATGCTTGAGTCATTTCCATTTCTTGATCAAAAGATTTTCCTTGTTGTTGATAGTAAAAACTCATGCAAACAGCAAAAGCATTATTAATAAAGTGGGCAAAAACAGCATACCAAATATTTCCAGACCATTGATATAAATAACCAAAGACCGCTCCTAGGAACAATCGAGGGAAAAAACCATAAAATTGAAAGTGAATTACACTAAAAATAGTAGCGGCTATCCATACTTGAGCATGAGGATTAGATAATATTTTTCCTATTATTTTTTGAAGAGCCCCGCGAAATAAAAATTCCTCACATATAGCGGGGATTATCCCTACTACAACTAAGCTCCCTAGAAAAGCTCCCCAAGTTTTCATGGTCAAAATCAATTCCGTTGTAGCCATCGCCTCTTGCTCCTTTTGCTGCATCCATTTTTCAAGGCTTTGCATAAAATTGGGTAACTGTATTTCTTGATTCCATATATTAAGGCCAGAAAAAAAAGGCATAGCGACCATCATAAAAATCAATGTAATCAATAGCAATTTAATACGAGGTTTTAATGCCCCGTAATAATTGGAAATCGGTGTTCTTTCCCATCTGGACAAAACTAAAGCAGGTATCAAAAACAAGCCTAATTGTTGAGCTGTTAAAATAATTTTTATAGCCCCAACATTAGCTCTTGGGCCAGGTTTAGCCCAGTCCATGTTAAATAGCAGATCAGGCCCATATAATATAGCGATGGCCACAAATCCAAGTAAAATAAAAGTGATCATTCCCACAATTCCGCTTAACAAGAGAACCAAACCTTGCATCCAAACTTGCCTACTTTCTCTATTTTCCGTTAAACCTTCCATTAATTTTAAAATACTTAACTTTGTCCTTGATCTATTATCCTTCGAAAATAAAAAAAATGTCTGTAAAGATAGGAAATATTGATTTAGGTGAATTCCCGCTCTTACTTGCTCCAATGGAAGATGTAAGCGACCCTCCATTTAGGTTTGTTTGTAAACAAGGTGGGGCTGACATGATGTATACAGAATTTATTTCCTCTGAGGGCTTAATTCGTGATGCCGCAAAAAGCAAGAAAAAACTAGATATTTTTGAATATGAACGGCCAATAGGTATTCAAATTTTTGGCAGCGACATCGAGAGCATGCGAGAGGCTACTGAAATTGCAACCTTAGCATCTCCTGATTTAATGGACATTAATTACGGTTGTCCAGTAAAAAATGTAGCGTGTAGAGGGGCGGGCGCAAGTTTGCTGCAAGACATTGATAAAATGGTAAAAATGACAGAGGCTGTTGTTAAAGCCACTCATTTGCCTGTTACCGTAAAAACTCGATTAGGCTGGGATGATAACACCAAAAATGTTGAAGAAGTAGCCGAAAGACTCCAAGACGTAGGAATTCAGGCGCTTACTATTCATGGTAGAACTAGGGCTCAGCTATATAAAGGCGAAGCAGACTGGACATTAATTAGAGAGATTAAAAGAAATCCACGTATAAAAATCCCTATATTCGGAAATGGCGATGTAGACAGCCCAATGAAGGCCGCTGCTTGGAGAAAAGAATATGAGGTAGATGGAATTATGATTGGTAGGGCAGCGATTGGTTATCCTTGGATTTTTAGAGAAGTTAAGCATTTTATGCTTACTGGTGGTGAATTATTACCTGGTCCAACTTTAGAAGAAAGAGTAATAGCTTGTAAAACCCATTTAGAGAAATCCATTGAATGGAAAGGGCCAAAAGTGGGGGTCTTTGAAATGAGAAGACATTATGCTAATTATTTTAAAGGCTTGCCTGATTTTAAGCCTTATAGGATGCAATTAGTTAAAGAAGAAGATATTCCAACTATTTACGAAATACTTGCTGAAATAGAATATAAATACGCAAATACCCCTATTTTTCTTTAATATGGTTACAGCAATCACACAAGATGTAAAAATTTCGGTTGAAACTATTTATGAGGATGAGTTTTCTATGCCTGAAAATTCGCATTATATGTTTTCATATCGCATTAGCATAGAAAATTTAGGTCATCATACCATTCAGTTGCTTAGACGCAAGTGGCATATTTTTGATGTAAGCGGATTTCACAGAACAGTTGAAGGGGAGGGTGTTGTTGGAGACCAACCGATAATGCAGCCTGGCGAAAAATATGTCTATGAATCGGGCTGTAATTTGAAATCAGAAATTGGATATATGAAAGGGCACTATGAAATGATTCGCTTAGCGGATTCAGAACCTTTTCAAGTTCAAATTCCAGAATTCAAGCTCATAGTACCCTTTAGACTTAATTAATTATTCTCTAGAACGACCTAATAGCATAGAGGCATAATAAAGCAAGTTAGCTAAAGCGCCTAAAGCTGCAACGATATAGGTCATAGCGGCCCACCACAAAGCATCTTTGGCTTGTGTGTTCTCCTCTGAAGTTTGCATAATTCCACCTTGATTTTTTAACCAATTTAAGGCTCGATTACTGGCATCAAATTCTACTGGAAGCGTTACGAAACTAAAAGCGGTAACAATGGCCAAACCAATAACCCCAATCCATAGTAGAGTGGTGCTTTGTGAAACGGCCATTAATAAAACACCTCCCATTAATACCCACTGCAATAAGTTAGAAGAAATACTAACTATTGGAACCATTGCCGATCTAAACTGTAACCAACTATAGGCTTTTGCATGTTGTATAGCGTGTCCACACTCATGAGCAGCTACAGCTGCGGCAGCCACACTACGACCATGATAAACGTCCGTACTTAAATTGACTGTTTTATCAGCAGGATTATAGTGATCGGTCAATTGACCTTCTGTACTAATTACTTTTACATCATAAATTCCATGATCAGCTAACATTTTTAGCGCTACCTCTGCTCCAGACATACCTGATCTCAATTGCATTTCTGCATACTGGCCAAATTTGCTCTTAAATCTCCATTGTACAAAGACACTGAGTAAAAGAATTCCAATTATTAAAACAAAATACATCGACATATTATTTAAAATTTATTTTACAAAGGTTAATCAAAAAGCGTTCCTTTATTATAAAAGATTACGATTGCACCAAAATTTTACAGTATTTTTAAAAAATGGAATCACCTGTATCATATTGGGAACAAAATAGTTTTTTAGAAACAGATATTTTAATTGTTGGATCAGGGATAGTCGGTTTAAATGCCGCAATTGCTTTGAAAAAAAAACATCCCAATCAGAAAGTTACTATCGCAGAAAGAGGTGTGTTACCTAGTGGCGCAAGCACCAAAAATGCTGGTTTCGCTTGTTTCGGTAGCCTTTCTGAAATGATAGAACAAGAAAAAAACCTAGGTACTGATGCCTTTTTAACCATTGTAGAAAAGCGTTGGAAAGGATTGCAAACTTTACTAAACACTGTAGGTCATTCTGCAATTCAATACGAACATTTTGGCGGATATGAGATTTTTAGTGAGGAAGAAAAAGATCTATATTTTACCTGCATAGACAAAATGGATTATTTTAATAAAATATTAAAAGACCTTTTTAAACAGACGGTATTTCAGCAAAACACTGACAAAATTTCGGAATTTGGCTTTAAAAACATTCCTTTCTTAATAGAAAATCCTTTAGAAGCTCAATTACATCCTGGTAAAATGATCCAAACTTTAATGCAAATAGCAAGCTCAATTGGCGTACAATTTTTAAATAGTTGCGAAATTGAAAATTGGAACAAAACGACTAATGGTTACCAAGTTAAAAGTAATTTTGGAACAATTAAATCTAAATATATAGCTATTTGTACAAATGCCTTTGCTTCAAAGTGGTTTCCTCATTTAGATTTAAAGCCTGGTAGAGGCCAAATTATTTTAACAGAAGAAGTTCCTGGACTAAAATGGAAGGGTACCTTCCATTTTCAACAAGGTTACTATTATTTTAGAAATGTAGGCAAACGCGTATTAATTGGGGGAGGTAGAAACCTAGACTTTAAAGCCGAGGAAACGCATGATTTTGGAGAAACTACTTTAGTCCAACATCAATTAAACAAATTGCTTAAAGAGCACATAATTCCAAAAATTGATTATAAAATAAGTCACAAATGGAGTGGAATAATGGCTTTTGGATTAAAACAACTTCCTATTATTGAGAAAGTTGAGGATGGTATTTTTGTAGCGGTTCGCTGTAATGGAATGGGTATTGCAATTGGAAGTCAAACTGGAATAGATTTAGCCGAACTCATTCATCAAAGCCTATAATTTATCGGAGTTAAAATTTAAAAGGAGATTTAATATATGTCATTTGAAATAATTATATCTGGGATAATCGTCTTTCTTACTATTATCGGTTTATATTTCTATTATTCCGCTAAAATACAAAAGTTGAATGATGAGCTTCAACAGCATAAAGATTTACTATTAAAAGCTGAAACTGAACTCCTTTATGAACGTAAAGCTCAACAAGAATTACAGAAAATTAGTACGCAAATGGAAACTCAACTCAAATTGAGTTTTAGTCAAATGGCATCACAAATTTTTGAGGATAAAGCAACCAAATTAAATACGCAAAATCAAGCTCAATTAGATCAAATTTTACTCCCTTTAAAAGAAAATATAAAAGCATTTGAAGCTAAAGTTGAAAAGGTCTATCAAAACGAATCTGCAGAGCGTAACCAACTCAAAGGTGTAATAAGCCAATTAATGGATCAAAGTAAACAAATCCATCAAGACGCTCACAATCTTACTAAAGCTTTAAAGGGAGATGTTAAACAACAAGGGAATTGGGGTGAATTAATATTAGAAAAGATATTAATTCAGGCTGGACTAGAAAAGAATAGGGAATACAGAACACAGACATCTATTTTAAGCCCCGAAGGATCTAAATTTCAGCCAGATGTAATCATTGACCTTCCAGATGATAAACATTTGATTGTGGACGCTAAATTAAGTCTTGTTGCTTATGAAAGAATGGTGAATGCTATAGATGAATTAGAAAAGAAGATTCACCTTAAGGATCATTTACACGCGATTAAGTCGCATATCGATAAATTAGCTCAAAAAAATTATCAGCATTTAAATACCATCAATTCTCCGGATTTTGTCTTATTATTTCTTCCTATAGAATCTAGTTTTAGTATTACCATGCAATCAGAACCAGAAATATTTCATTATGCTTGGGAAAAAAAAATAGTTATTGTTAGTCCAACTACCTTATTAGCTACTTTAAAAACAATAGCTAGTATTTGGAAAATCGATAGGCAAAATAAAAATGTGTACGAGATAGCCCAAGAAGCGGGTTCTCTATATGATAAATTTGTTGGTTTTCTGGAAGATATGAACAAAATTGGTAAGTTCATAGAACAAAGCCAAAAAGCTCACCAAGATGCCTTTAAAAAACTTCAAAGTGGTTCAGGTAATCTAATTGGAAAAGTTGAAAAAATTAAAAAATTAGGTGCAAAAACTAAATTAAGCAAACAAATAGACCAAAAGTATTTACTCGACGAGGAAGGGAGCAAAGAAATTAGTTCTTCTTAAAGGCATTCCAACCTTGAGCTTTAATTTCATGTACCACATTCGATTTAGAGATAAGTTGGCATCCCGTATTTTTATCGGTAATATGTCCGATTATGCTGATGTCTACATCATTCTTAACTTTCTCGTAATCACTTTGTTTAATGGTAAATAAAAGCTCGTAATCTTCGCCACCATTTAATGCACAAACTGTTGGGTCTAAACCCAAATCTCGAGCTGTTTGATAGGTTAGGGGGTCAATAGGCAATTTATCTTCATAAATATGACATCCCTTTTCAGACTGTGTACAAATATGTAAAATTTCAGAAGCTAAGCCATCTGAAACATCAATCATTGAAGTAGGTTTAACCTCGATTTGATCTAATAAATCGACAATATCCTTACGCCCTTCAGGTTTTAATTGTCTTTCTATGATATAATCTTTCCCTTCTAAATCTGGTTGAATTTGTGGATTTTCTAAAAATATTAATTTCTCACGCTCCAAAATTTGTAAGCCAACATAAGCAGCGCCTAGATCACCAGATACACAAATTAAATCTCCTTCTTGTGCTCCATTTCTATAACAAATCTTTGAAGATTCTGCAAAACCAATACTCGTTACACTGATAACCAAGCCTTGTTTACTCGTGCTTGTATCTCCTCCAATTAAATCTACATTAAATTTATTACATGCTATAG
Organism: uncultured Pedobacter sp.; assembly: GCA_964592575.1. Classification (GTDB taxonomy): domain Bacteria; phylum Bacteroidota; class Bacteroidia; order Sphingobacteriales; family Sphingobacteriaceae; genus Pedobacter. Next base: position 254,598 of record CAZQFF010000001.1, on the reverse strand, counting down.
CTATTCCTTCGTAAATCTCTTCAATTGCCTCAAGAGGAAATTTTGAAGATACGCCAATAGAAACCGTTACTTGTGAAGCCATTGCATTCATGGCATATATATCACTCAAATTAACCTGAATTGCTTTGTAACCAAGGTGTTTTAAGGGTACATAAGCTAAATCAAAATGTATTCCTTCCAACAATAAATCTGTGGAAATCAACATTTGTTTTCCTTTTGAATCTAATACAGCAGCGTCGTCTCCAATTCCCTTTACACTAGATTCATGTCGTACAGGGAAATGATCTGAGATATGCTTAATCAAACCAAATTCACCTAATTCAGCTAAAGATGTGCGTTCGCTATTTTCAAACATGGATTTTTATTTTATTTCGAGTAAATGGAATAAGAAAGACAAAGTTAATCAAATTTTGAAGAGATATTTTTAAAATGGATGTCATTTAATATCCAATTAAGCTCAGGATCTCTTTTATTTAGAAAATCTTGTTCATTTTCCCACACCCTAACTTCTGGAAAAATACCTCTTCCGTAAGTATAACTTTTAACCGCTGGCTTTACAGGATATAAACCCATTGAAAGTATCAATTTGGTATTAGACAATTGAATTCGAGAAATGGAACCTGCAACACATCCATTGCTTGCTCCTCCAGTTTCTTGTCCCACAAAAATAGCTTTTCTTTTTTCTTGAATATTGGCTGATAACAAACTAGATGCAGAAAAACTATTGCCATTTATAATTACATAAAGATTGTTTTTATAATTATCGTTTTTAGGTGATTCAAAACTTGTACCCTTGTACTTTAAACGGTAATCTAAGAAACCCTCTTTTTCAAAAATTTGATTTTTTTGAACATAAAAGCTTATTCCTTTAATTTTGTTTATCAATCCATTTTGATGAAAAAAAGGATTATATATTCTGGAAATCTTAGGTTCTTGTATAAATTGAAAATCTTCTGTACTTAAATAAGCAAATAGCTCTTTACTTGCTAATAATTTTCCTCCTGTATTATCTCTTAAATCTAAAATTAAATGTTCAATTTTTGCCGCTTTTATCTCCGCAAATGTTTCTTTAAAAAATCGACTAAAATTAGCTTTTGGAAACTTAAAGCTTTTTACTTTTAAATAAGCAACTCTTTTTGTGCTGTCTAAAATTTTAAAAGTCAATAGGTAATCATTTGGTCCATCAAAACCCCTATACTTTTGTTTTAATCGTACTTTAAAATTTACATTTAATTGTTTAGTGCTATCGTTAATATTTTTTTTAATGTTTTTAGTGTTAAAAGTTTCAATTTTAAAATTTTGAATTGAATCTTTTCTTCGCACAGTATATTGGATACTGGAATTTACAACGTACATTAAACTATATAGGTAAGGAAAAGATTTATTTAAAAAAGCATTTTTAAATGTTTCATTATAGCCATCCGAAGAAAATACTGATTTCAAAGAAGTAAAAATTTCTTCGACTGGCCTACCATCGATTGCTAATATTTCATCTCCAACTTGGATCTGACTTATTTGATTATTTCTAAGCTGATAGACATATAATTTATCTTCAATAATTCTAAAAGTAAATTGTTGAAGTGGATTTAAATATTTTGATCTTTCTATTTTTTGTTTATTCGTTGCTTGGCTATATGGCATGATTAAACGTGTATGCCCACATCTAATTGAAACTACAATTGGTGCCAATTTTTTATATAATTCAAGTGAAGTTAAGGGTTCATCTATAGTATTTTTTAAACTATCGAATTTATAAACTAATTGTTGTTCTTCAATATACCAAGTTAAACCCGAATGTCCCTTTTTTAATTGTTTAAATACAAAATCTATATCTTGAATTATAGAATTTACAGCATGCTTTTGAGTAATTTTTTCATTAAAAGATTTCTTGCTTACGCAAGATGTGCAAAAACTAATACAACTTATCAATATTAAACTATTTAATACTTTTTTAAACTGCATTATTTTCATTTTTAATCTTTTATAATCCCATTTTTGCTGATATTTCTAACATTCTTTCAATTGGCAATCTTGCTTTTTCAATAATTTTTGGATCAACATTTACTTCAGGAATTTCATTTTTTAAACATAAATAAAGTTTTTCCAAAGTATTTCTTTTCATATAAGGACATTCATTACATGCACACAAATTATTAGGAGGAGCAGGTATAAACGTTTTTTCTGGATTTGCCTTTTCCATTTGATGGATAATACCACTTTCAGTAGCCACAATAAATTCCTTAGCTTCAGAACTAATTGTATATTTCAATAATCCTGTTGTACTTCCTATATAATCAGCCATCGCTAAAACTGAATCTTCACATTCTGGATGAGCAATAAATTTTGCAGCTGGGTGCCTTTCTTTTAAGCGAGTAATTTTTTCTTGAGAAAATATCTCATGGACCATACAAGCACCATTCCATAAGACTAATTCTCTACCTGTTTTTTTTGCTACCCAAGCCCCTAAATTTTTGTCTGGTCCAAAGATTATCTTCTGATCTTTTGGTAAACTTTCAACGATTTGAACTGCGTTTGTAGAAGTACAAACAATATCTGATAAAGCCTTAAGTTCTGCAGTACAATTTACATAAGTAATGACTACATGATCAAGATACTTTTCTTTGAATTTTTTAAATAAATGCGGTGGACAACTATCGGCTAGTGAACATCCAGCCTTTAAATCAGGTAGTAAAACCTTTTTTCCAGGAGAAAGAATTTTAGCTGTTTCCGCCATAAAATGAACTCCGGCAAAAACAATAATATCTGCTTCAGTCTTTGCAGCTTCTTGAGATAAACCTAAACTATCTCCTATATAATCTGCAATATCTTGAATATCTGGATCTTGATAATAGTGAGCTAATATAATGGCATTTTTCTCTTTTTTTAACCGTTTAATTTCTTCGAATAAATCCATTGTTGGATCTATTTTTTCCGCTATATAGCCATATTTATCTAATTCTTCTACCTTATTCATTTTCTAATAGCTCTAAATTTTATTTTTTTCGAATGGTAAAGTTAACAGCTTTTCACATACCAATAAATAATAGTTTTTTTAATTAAAATATTATTATGGTTTATTAAGGTGTTAGTATTGTTTATAAAAAACTATGAAAATTTAACCATTTGTTATTTATCCTCATTTTATACACAAATTTGTTAATAATTTATGGTATTTTATTATTGATAATCAGGTTTGTATGATAATTGTATTTTTTTTACTAAGAATTATATGTGGAAGAAATTTTATGTCACTTAAAGTGGATAAAGTCTGAATTTTATCTTAAAAATTATGGAAAAGATTCTAGTAAATTAACATTTTACCTTAGCTTTAAACATTAAAATTTATTTGTTCTATTATTATAGACATTCAATTCACATAATTGGTATAGTTTTTAACATTATACAGTTATATAGTTTTAAAATGAGAGAGGTTGATTTTTTAGTTATTGGTTCTGGTATAGCTGGATTAAGTTTTGCTTTGAAAGCTGCGAATCATGGTAAGGTTTTAATCGTTACCAAATCAAATGAAGATGAGAGTAATACTAAATATGCTCAAGGTGGTGTAGCTGTTGTTGTTGATAAAGAAGATTCTTTTGAAAAACATATTCAAGATACCTTAATTGCTGGTGACGGTTTGTGTAATCCTAATATTGTTGAAATTGTAGTTAAGGAAGGCCCTGAACGAATTCAAGAGATTATAGATTATGGAATCAATTTTGATAAAAATCCAGATGGGATATATGATTTAGCTAAAGAGGGTGGCCATTCTGAACATCGTGTTTTACATTATAAAGATGTTACTGGATACGAAATTGAAAATGTATTATTAAAACAGATTCATAAACATCCTAATATTGAAATATTAACACATTATTTCTGTTTAGAGTTAATTACTCAACATCATTTGGGTTTACATCTTGATAAAAGGTCAGATAATATTGAATGTTATGGTATATATGCATTTAATACGGATAAAAAGGATGTTGAAAAAATATTATCGAAAGTTACGGTAATGGCTTCTGGTGGCGCTGGTCATATTTATGCTAATACAACTAATCCTGTTATTGCTACTGGTGATGGCATGGCAATGGTCTATCGTGCAAAGGGTAAAGTCAGAAATATGGAATTTATTCAATTTCATCCTACCGCTCTATATAATCCTGGTGAATACCCATCTTTTTTAATATCTGAAGCTGTAAGAGGTTTTGGGGGTATTTTAAGAAGAAGAAATGGGGAAGAGTTTATGTATGAATATGATGAAAGGGGCTCTTTGGCCCCTAGAGATATTGTCGCTAGAGCTATAGATGCAGAGATGAAAAAATCAGGTGATGATTTTGTTTATTTAGATATTACTATGCGTAAAAAGGAGGATATTTTAAATCATTTTCCTAATATTTATGCTAAATGTTTGTCCATTGGAATTGATATGACGAAGGATTTTATTCCAGTAACACCAGCTTGTCATTATATGTGTGGGGGTATTATGGTTGATGAATTTGGAAAGTCTTCTATTAAAAATTTATATGCTTGTGGTGAAGCAGCTTCTACTGGTTTACATGGGGCTAATAGACTAGCTTCTAATTCTTTATTGGAGGCAACGGTATTTGCTCATCGTATTTATCTTGATGCTATTAAAAATTTTAATACAAATCCTTTTCCAGCGCATATTCCAGACTGGAATGATCAAGGCGTTATTCAGTCTAATGAAGATATTTTAGTTACCCATAATTTACGTGAAACGCAGAAGATTATGTCTGATTATGTAGGTATTGTTCGTTCTGATTTTAGGTTAGATAGGGCTTTGAGGAGACTCTATTTGTTATATGAAGAAACAGAAGAATTTTATAAAATGAATAAGGTTTCTGTTAAATTATGCGAGTTGAGAAATGTTATTCAAGTCGCTTATATGGTTATTAAATCGGCTAAGGCTAGAAAGGAGAGTAGGGGATTGCATTTTACCACCGACTATCCATTTCATGCAGAAAAATTAATTGATACAATTATTTAAATTTTATGGCAGTTATCTTACCAGTTAAGGATGTTTATCCAGAAATAGCAGAAGGTTGTTTTATTGCGCCAAATGCTACAATTGTTGGAGATGTTAAATTAGGAGTTAATTGTTCCGTATGGTTTAATGCTGTTATAAGGGGCGATGTGCATAGTATTGTAATTGGTGATGAAACTAATATACAGGATGGTGCCGTGATTCATGCTACTTATCAAAAAGCTTCTACTTCTATTGGTAATAGGGTTTCTATTGGGCATAATGCTTTAGTACATGGCTGTACCCTTAAGGATCATGTTTTAATCGGTATGGGTGCCATTGTTATGGACCATGCCGTGGTAGATGAGTTTACTATAATAGCTGCTGGGGCAATAGTACTAGAGAATACTATCTGTGAATCTGGTTATTTATATGCAGGGATTCCAGCAAAAAAAATCAAGCCTTTAACGGAAAGTCAAATTGATTTGTTAAAGAGATTGCCTGATAATTATCAGATGTATGCTAAATGGTTTGAATAGTTATTTTTTTTCTTTTTCTGGTTCTTTATCCTTTTTTGAATTTGGATGTGGAGGAATGATAAATGTTGTATTTTGTATCCAATTGGAGCGAATTAAGAAGTCTTGAGGATTGTTCCATATTGCCTCTGGCTGTTTTTTAAGCAATACATTTCCTGTATCCCATTTTCCGTTTTTATTATCATCATAGACAACTCTTGTATAGTAGTTTTCTGTTCTATAATTTACTAAAGCGATAGTTGTATCCGCTTTTATTAGATTTGTCATTATGACTTTTTTCTTGTCGTTGAGTATTTCTAGTATGTATTGAGCTGCGCTATCAGGAACTTTTACTAATAAGTTATAGGTACCATAGTCATCAGTATTTCCAAGCGTAAATTGTCTTCTATAACTTTTATTTTTTGTATCGTAGATGCTTGTAATAGCATCGTCTTCTACTTGGATAATATAATTTACTTTCTTTTTCCAAGGAAACTTTATACGGTAAGCAAAAGGATCTTGTTCAATTTTTTCTATAGTGTAATTTTGAAGAGGTATGGTGTCTTCTAAAAGTTTGATTTTCTTTAATTCTATATTTTTAAGCGGGTAGTTGAAATATAAATTTAATCCGGTATATGGGTTAATACTAGAGTTATTAATATTATCTTTTATAGTTAGAATTTGATTAAACCTTGTGCTTTTGTCTATTCCAAATTTTAAAGTATCTATAGGAACTTTGTTTTCGCTTATAGCAATTTCTAAAGTGTCGAATTTATAATCTTTCGGCCAGATATTTATAGAGTCTTTTTGGAGGCCATACTTTAATATTTTGCTTTCATTATATTCTTTGGAATTAATAATTTCTACATTAGGGTTCTCTAGACCTTTGTTTGTGACTATTTGTATGATACCTTCGCTATTTATTTTTTGGTCTAAAATACGCAAGACTGGAGGGTTTTCTTTAAATAGGCCGATTTTTAAACCATTTAAGTTCTTGGTCAATTGAATTGAATCTTTTAAAAATCCAATTTCATCCGTTCTTTGCTGATATATTTTATCGCCAGTGCCTTCTTCTTTTATAGCATAAATTTTATAGGTGCCTTCTTTTAAGTGTTTTAGATTAAAGTATCCACTGCTATCTGTGCTGGTAAATATAGCTGGTCTATTTTTTCCTAATAAGGTGTCTCTTTCAATTGGAAATATAAATACTGTTGCATTTAAAACTTCTTTTCCTGTCCCTATATTAAAAACATTTCCAGAGATCTCTAAGGAATCAAGTTTGTCTCCAGTTGAAAAGGCGTAGGTTAAATTTTTAGCTACGTTATTTTCGTTTACGTCCGCAATTGCATTTCCAAAGTTTAAAACATAAGTTGTGTTTTTTTCTAAGGAATCTTTAAATATTATTTCTAGTTTTTTTTGGTTTTTTTTGAGCTGAGGATTTTCTTCTTGACTTGGACTTATTGAAAATTCAGCACTCTCGTTTTGGATGTTAAAATATTCATCAAATGTGATAACGATTTTATCGCCCCTAAAATTTTTCGTAAAATTTTCTGGTTCCATTTTTAAAACCTTAGGCGGAGTTGTGTCTCTTGGTCCGCCCTCTGGTCTTTTTACGCTTGCACAGCCATATATACCTAATATTATAGAAATGTTAATCAGAATTACTGATAAGATAGGTAGTTTTGTTGATTTAGTCATTTTAAGGCTTTTTAAGGGCTTTTTTTGCTGTTTTGATGAATATGCTTAAAAATTTTTTTTATTTCTTTCTGGGGCTTTGTTTTGCGTCGCTGTATAATTTTTTATAAGTTATTTATTGTCAATTAATTATACTTATTTAGCCATGTGTATCATTAAAACACTAATATCTGATGGTGAAACTCCGGATATCCTTGATGCCTGCCCTAATGTTCTTGGTTTTATCTTTAATAGTTTTTCTCGTGCTTCTTTAGACAATGACCCTAATGTATTATAATCAAAATCTGGATTTATAGCTTTGTCCTCCATTTTTTGCATTTTGGATACAATTTCCATTTCTTTTTCAAAATAGCTGTCATATTTTATTTTTATTTTAGCTTGCATTATAGTTTCTTCGTCAAAGGCTTCCAACTTTTTTTCAAATGGTTTGCTCACCGTTCGTAAATGTTCGATTTGAATTTGTGGTCTGCTTAATAAATTAAACAATTTCACGTTTTGAGTTAATGGTGCAGTTCCTAATTTTTCTAAAAGTTCGTTTGTGTCTTCTGCTTGAACACTTTGTTTTTTCGTAAATTTGACTATCTCTTCTGAGTCATGTATTTTTTTATTTACGAGTTCCAATCTTTCCTCATTTATTAAGCCTAAGTCAAAGGCTATATGGCTTAAACGTATGTCGGCGTTATCTTGTCTAAGTAATAGCCTATGCTCTGCGCGTGAGGTAAACATTCTATATGGCTCGTCAGTTCCTTTAGTTACTAAATCGTCAATTAAAACACCTATATATGATTCTGATCTTTT
>CAZQFF010000001.1:185340-246596 GCA_964592575.1 uncultured Pedobacter sp. | reverse complement strand
TATATTGCAACAACTACTAAATCTACTAAATATATTTATGACAAAAAAACACCTGTTGTAACAGGTAGAAGTAAAGGTGTAGTTCAAGTCTCAGATACAAAATATATTAAAACACCTATATATGATTCTGATCTTTTTAATATCAGTTCGTTTTTGTTGTTTATTTTGTTATGAGCATTAATTCCTGCTATAAAACCCTGACTAGCAGCCTCTTCGTATCCTGTTGTGCCGTTAATTTGTCCTGCGAAAAATAGATTTTTAATGTTTTTAGTTTCTAATGTAAGATCTAATTGTGTAGGCGGGAAGAAGTCGTATTCTATGGCGTATCCTGGTCTAAACATTTTTGCTTTTTCAAAACCTGGAATTTGAATTAGAGCTTTGTATTGGACATCTTCTGGAAGTGATGTTGAAAATCCATTAACATATATTTCGCATGTATTCCATCCTTCTGGTTCAACAAATATTTGGTGTCTTTCTCGCTCTGCAAATCTGTTTATTTTGTCTTCAATTGAAGGGCAATATCTTGGGCCTAGGCCTTTTATACGGCCTGTGAACATAGGAGATTTTTCAAATCCTTCCTTTAATGTTTCGTGTACATTTTCGTTTGTGTAAGTTATCCAACAACATTTTTGATTTTGAGGTAGGGGAGTATTTGTATAGGAGAACCTTCCTCTTTTTTCGTCTCCCCATTGTTCTTGCATTTTGGTATAATCTAAACTTCTTCCGTCTATCCTAGGCGGTGTTCCGGTTTTCATTCTTCCAGCTTCAAACCCTAATTGTACTAATTGTTCAGTTAATCCAGTTGCGGCTTTTTCACCAGTCCTTCCCCCTCCAAATCTTTTTTCTCCGATATGTATGGTTCCGTTTAGAAATGTTCCATTAGTTAAAACTACGGCTTTGGATTTTATTTCTACACCCAGTGATGTTTTTACGCCTACGACTTGGTGGTTTTCTACTAATAAGCCGGATACCATTTCTTGCCAAAAGTCTACATTAGGAATGCTTTCTAGTGTTAGTCTCCATTCTTCTGCAAATCTTTTTCTATCGTTTTGGCTTCTTGGGCTCCACATTGCCGGCCCTTTTGAAAGGTTGAGCATTCTAAATTGGAGCGTTGTTTTGTCTGCAATTATTCCTGAATAACCGCCCATCGCGTCTATTTCTCTTACTATTTGGCCCTTGGCTACTCCGCCCATGGCTGGATTACAGCTCATTTGTGCGATAGTCTCCATGTTCATAGTTATTAATAAAACTTTTGAACCTAAGTTTGCTGCAGCCGCCGCCGCTTCGCAGCCTGCGTGTCCTGCCCCTACTACAATTACATCGTATTCTCTAAACATATTTCTTGTGTTCCGCGTGGAACTTTAAATCTTGTTGTTGTTTGCTTGTTTCACGTGAAACAAGTTGTTTTTGTTTTGTATTGTTGTGTTCGTTATATCAGAGAACAAAAGTACAAAACATATACTAAATCTATTAAATAGGCTCTTTGTATAATTGACAGTATATTGTCGTTTTTTTACTAATAATTATATATTAGTTTTTTCTGATAACTCAAGCCATCTCATCACGTTTATATCCAGAGCTTCTTTTAAAGAATTTATTTTTTCTGTGTTCTCTTGAATAGCTATATAATTGCTATTGTCAATTTCTAAAAACTTTTGATTTAAATTCTCTAATTCCTTTTCTTGTATGGCAATTAAATCCTCTAAATCGCCGAATTCTCTTTGTTCTTTATATGATAGTTTTTTGGTTAGTTTTAATGGTTCGGGTACTATATCAATTGTTTTATTTTTTGCGATATCTGTTTGTGTAGCATTGCTTTTTTCTAGATCGATTCTATATTCGGAGTAATTTCCATTAAATATTTTTATTTGTCCATTACCCTCTAGAATGAACAATTGATCAGTCATTTTATCTAGCAAAAATCTGTCGTGAGAGACTAAGATTAATACTCCCGGATAATTTTCAATAAATGATTCAAGTACATTTAAGGTGTCGAGATCAAGGTCGTTTGTTGGTTCGTCTAGGATTAAAAAGTTTGGATTTTCCATTAAGACTAACATTAATTGTAGTCTTTTCTTTTCTCCTCCGCTTAGTTTTTCAATTAAGCCATATTGTTTTTTGGGAGGAAAAAGAAATAGAGATAGAAGGGAGGAAGCAGTAATTTTTTCCCCATTTGCCATTTCTATATATTCGGCCTTGGATTGAATTAAGTCTATTACTTTTTCTTTTTCATTGAAATTTAATCCGCTTTGAACATAATATCCAAACACTGTGGTTTCCCCTTTAATAATTTCTCCTGCGTCAGGAGGAATTTTGCCTGTTATAAGGTTTAATAGCGTGCTTTTACCTGTTCCATTTTTTCCTGCTAAACCGATTCTGTCTCCTTTTTTAAAGACGTAAGAAAATGGTTGTAAAATACAGATGTCTCCAAATGATTTTTCCGCATCTTTCAGTTCTAATATTTTATTGCCTATTCTAGAGACCTTCGTTGATAATGTAATTTCTTGATTATCAATGTTTTGCTTAGTTTTATCTGCTAAGTCGTAATAGGCATCTATCCTAGCTTTAGATTTGGTTGTCCGGGCCGAAGGCATGCGTCTCATCCATTCTAACTCCTTTTTTAAAAGGCTTTTGTTTTTTTGAAATTGAATGCCTTCTTGTTCTTCACGTGCCGCTTTTTTTTCAAGGAAATTTGCATAGTTTCCATGATGTACGTATGATTTTCCATTATCTAACTCTATTATGCTATTGCAAACTTGATCTAAGAAATAACGGTCATGTGTAACAATAAGTAGTGTTTTGGAGCCTGTGGTAAATAGTTTTTCAAGCCATTCTATTGTTTCTATATCGAGATGATTTGTCGGTTCGTCTAGGATATATATTTCTGGATCTTGAATTAATAACTTTGCAAGTGCTAATCTTTTTTTCTGCCCACCAGAAAGTGTGTTTATTTTCTGCTGAAAATTGTTTATCCCCATTCTGCCCAGAATGGTCTTAATTTGATGCTCATGCTCCCATGCTTCCGAGTTAGAAATTTGATTAGCTAAATCGGCAATTGCATTTTCGTCCGGATATTTGCTTTGTAGTGCTTCTTCATATTTTTTTATGAGTTGTTGCTGAATATTGTCTGCGGAAAATAAGAAATTGCTAATTGTTTCTGCTCCTGGAAATTGGGGATCTTGTTCTAAAAATCCTATTTGGGTTGATTTGTTTTTTACGACTTTGCCTTCAATGGGCTTTATTTGTTCTGCTAGTATTTTAAGAATGGTACTCTTTCCGGCACCATTTGCCCCAACTAGCGCAACTCTTTGTCCTTTATTTATACCTATAGTTAAATTTTTAAAAAGCCAATAATCTTGGAAACTATGGCTGAGGTTTTCGCCTGCTAATAATGTGCTCAATTTAATTTTATGGGTTATTGTTTAATTACAAAAGTAAGCATAAAAATTTTAGATAGTCCTAAAATAGAAAATGCGGACATCCATCCGCATTATTCTAAACTAAACTAAAAACTAAACTAAATTCTTTATGAAAAAATAAATCTATTATTCAGCGATTAAAGCCTGGTTTAAACCAGTGATAGGAGCTGATGAAGTATTTTTAGATTTAAATTGTATTTGGCTTGCCGCAAAAGTGTCTAAATTTACTTTAGATGTGCTGTTAACTGAAGCGATATATTCTGTACTATTTCCAACTAAAACTAAATCACTGTTTCCATTTAAATTGGTATTTAAGGTTACGGTGTTCGTATTTAAATGTGCTTTAACGTTGTCCTTTAAATTAACGTTTAATTCTAAAGTGCTAATTTTACCAAAGGTTTTAACTACTGCATTATCTGAAGCGGTTAAGCTATTTAAGTTTTGTACGTAAACTACAACAGTTAATATCTCTTTATCAAAATTGCTTATTCTTAACTCTCCATTTTTTTCTTGTACATAAGCGTTCTTTTGGTAATAGTTATCATAAACTTTAACTTGTTCATCTGTGCTTTGAACTAAAACTAAGTTTACATTTCCAGCTACATTAATATGTTTAACATTTTTAACTTCTTTTAAGATCGTCATTTTTGAAGCATCTGCTTTAGCTGCTGGAGCAACAATTAATAATGTTAAACAAGCTATGGTAGTTGCGATTAAATTTTTAATAGAAGTTTTCATATTATTTTTATTTTTAAAATTCTTAATGTTCTTTTTTTGTATTGGTTACGGATATAAGACAGCAAAAGATTGAAAAGGTTGCACACGAAATCTATATAATATACCAGAGCCTATTAGTGCTCGACGAACACCGTTAATTTTTCGACGAACTGGTTATACTTTTTATGCTAATTTTTAGAATTCATTAGATTATATCAGAAAAGGATGTACATTTGCTATTATTTATAATTAATCTTAATAAGCGAATTACATATCTTTTATACTATGAAAATCTCTCTTAGATTCATTCCCATATATTTGTTTGCGCTCTTTTTTACGCACATTTCAAAGGCAAATCATTCCCTAATAGAAGAGAAGCCTAGGCACCTTTTCGTTAGTCACTATGAACATATTTTAGGGACTTCTCTAGAGATGAAATTTATCTCTAACAGTGAAAATGAAGCTAAAAAAGCAGAGAATGCAGCGCTAATGGAAATAAATAGATTGTCAAAAATATTTAGTGCATATGATCAAGAAAGTGAGTTTAACGAGTTTCAAAGATTAGGTGTTAACAAAAGTTTTAAAGCGTCTAATGAGCTATTTGAAATTTTTAAACTATTTGATTTTTGGCAAAAGAGATCAAATGGAGCCTTAAATGCTAATATTGGAGAACTTATTGAAGTTTGGAATGCGGCCGCTAAATCTCAAAAAATTCCAGATGCTAAAACATTAAATAAATTGATTTTAAGTATGCAAAATCCTGTATTTCAAATTAATGAAGAGGAAAAAAGCATTACAAAATTAAGAGAAGGAAAATTATTAATGAATACTTTTGTTAAAAGCTATATAATCCAAAAAGCTAATGAAAAAGCCAAATCTGTAGCTGATGTAGAAAATGTAATTATTAATAGCGGGGGAGATTTAGTTGTAAGTGGCATAGAGTCGGAATACATTAAAGTTGTAAATCCATTTGATATAGCAGAAAATGCAATTCCCATAAGTATGATTCAGGTTCAAAATCAAGCTGTAGCGACAAGTGGAAATTACTATAGAGGTTTAGAAATAGATGGGAAATGGTATTCTCATATTTTTGATCCTAGGAATGCACTTCCTGTCAATGATATTGTGAGTGCCACTGTAATTGCAGGAGACGCCTCAACAGCAGGTGCTTTGGCTACAGCATTTAATATTTTAAACTTAGAAGATATTGAAAACTTAGCGTCTAATTTTGAAAATATTGCGTATTTGTTAGTTGGTAAAAATGGACAATTATATTCGAATGCTAACTGGAAAAAGTATGAAATAAAATCAGAAAAAAATGAAATTGTTGAGCATAATAAAGCAGATCCTAAGGCATGGGACCCCCGCTATGAATTAGAAATTAGTTTTATTTTTAATGCTATTTCAGGAAACTCAAGACGACCGTTTGTAGCGATATGGGTTGAGGATTCACAAAAAAAACTAATTAAAAACTTGGCTCTTTTATACAATAAAACAAAATGGGTTCCAGATTTAAGAAATTGGTACAGAATTAATGGAGTCACATTTAAAGCAAATAAAGAAAATTTTGCATCAGTTACTGGAGCTACGAAGTCGCCTGGAAAATATGTTATAAAATGGGATGGAAAAAACGAGCAAGGAAAATATGTCCCACAAGGATCTTATACGATCTTAATTGAGACTTCTAAAGAACATGGAACAGACGAGTTTTTAAAGCAAAGTTTAGTGCTTAAGAAATCTCCTGTAAAAGTAAGCAACGCTGGTAATGTGGAGATTTCTAATGTATTATTTGATTTTAAAAAAAAGTAGGATTTTTTGATGAGAAATAAAGCAGTTAAAAGCACAGCAGTAAATAAACCTAAAAAGGAATTAGCAAAAGTATCTAGGTGGTTGCACGTTTATCTTTCAATGGTAAGTTTTGCTATAGTTTTATTTTTCTCGTTTACGGGTTTAACATTAAATCATCCAACTTGGTTAGGGGCAGATAAACAAGTTGAACATAAGTTTACAGGGAAACTGCCTTTTGACTGGGTAGCCCAAGAAGATACCAGTAAAATTAACAAACTAGCAATCGTAGAATTCTTTAGGAATGAACATCGTATAAAAGCTACTCTATCTGAATTTAGTATTTATGATGATGAGTTAACATTAAGCTTTAAAGGGCCAGCTTATTCAGCAGATATTTTTATTGACAGGGCTGATGCTAAATTTGAAGCTACAGAAATAAAAATGGGCTTAATGGCTTTAATGAACGATTTACATAAAGGCCGAGACTCTGGTCAAGCTTGGTCTTGGGTAATAGATATATCAGCAATATTTTTGATTTTTATATCATTAACAGGCTTAATATTAATTTGTTTTATAAAGAAAAAAAGAATCGCAGGGTTGATTTCAGCTGTAATTGGTCTGATTTTCTTTTATTTAGTTTATTATTTTTTGGTGAACTAAAAAGCTTTAAACTTTTCTAAATAATCGTTTTCTTTTTGAGTCATCAGTTTTTTATCGATTTTTGATGTGTCTTTGTATCCTAATAGATGCAAAGTACCATGCACCATAATTCGGCGAAGTTCTTCATCTGTAGAGCTTTTAAAAGTGCGAGCATTTTCTTTAACTCTATCTAGGCTAATAAAAACGTCCCCCAAAATCGTTTTAAGCGCTTCTGAATTATCAAAAGTGATGACGTCTGTATAATAGTCGTGTTCTAAGAAATCTTGATTTATACGCAGCAAATAGTCGTCAGAGCAAAGAATAAAATTCAGTTCTTCTAAAATAAACCCTTCATTTTTTATACAAAAAGTAAGCCATGCTCTTAATTTTCTCTTGGCTTTTATTTGGTAAGCAATCTCTTCGGTAAAAAAATTGATTTTAGACATAGAAATTTAAATTTGATGCAAATGGGAAAAAAGGGCAAAAAAAAAGCCCTTCTAAAAGAAGGGCAGGAATATGATCATAAATTAAATTACTTTCACATTAATAGCATTTAAGCCTTTTTTACCATTAGAAACTTCGTATTGAACTTGGTCGTTTTCACGAATTTCATCGATAAGGCCTGTTGCATGTACAAAGATTTCGCCATCGCCATTTGCAGGGATAATAAATCCGAAACCTTTAGATACATTAAAAAATTTTACTGTTCCTTCTTGCATTATTTATTGTATTAAAAAAATTATGCGAGCAAGGTACGTAATAAAAACTGATATTCAATTTTTTTCTACGTTTTTAACACATTATTTTTTTGTTAACTGCCTTATTTTTTACCAATTACTGTCAAGCGAATGTCACTTGAGTGTGGGATTCCTAGTGTTTTTCCTGGTAAAATTTGAAATAGGTTTTGAATATAAACATCGCAAATGCCTTGAAGTAATTTTTTACGGAACGGCATATCTTCAGGCAAAACGCCTTCTACTCGACTAACATATAATTTGCCGTTTTTGTCTACCACGACATTAAAACTATAATTGAAATTTTTGTATGACTTGTTGATAATTAGGCGATAATAGGGGTATAAGTAATCAACTGAAGTTAATCTCTTATTTAATGTGTCTATTGTTGATATTTTTTCAACGCTTACATTTTTACTTTTTGCTAGAATCTGTACAGGTTGTCTGGCCGCAAAAACAAGATCTCTATTACTGGGGTCTGTATTTGATTTTTTAATTAAGTTCTTGATAAATGCCGTGTCAGCAGAATTGGGTTTTCTAAGCTCTTCGACTGTTGTTTTTAATTTTTTTTCAATAAAGTCTTTCGCATAGAAAGTCATATAAACTTGAGATTTATAATTAGTGTCTGCAGCAATAATTTTTCCAGTTACATAAAGCCTTTGCAGGACCATGCTATCTAATGTAATAGTTTTAACCCTAAAAAATTCACGAGCAAAATTATAAACACGATCGTGATCGTGTTGAAGAAAGAACTTCTCCATTTTTTTGCTATTCGGGTCATAAGCATAAATAGAATCTTTATGAATGACTTCTACTTGCCAACTAGGCTCTTGTTGAAAGCCATCTTGGTTAAATGATAAACCATCTCGAAATGTTCTTCTTACTTCATAGAACCTAATTCCAGCTACATCAGCAAAATTTAGCCTACGACCTTCGGGTTTTGATAGCAAGATATTGGTTAGTCCATTTTTATCTTTTCCATTAGGATTAGGGGAGTTTTGACAAGCAAAAAAAAGTATACTTGATATCGTGGCCAGAAATATTCGTATTAACATGTAGTTCTTTAAATTAAAGGGCAAAGATAGGGCCTATTTTTTTTTATTTTCTAGGACTAATACATTTGCTACTTTACGTTCACCAGCATGATCCCAGTTTTTATTATCTGAGGGATGGTTTATTACTCCTTTATCGGGAAAATTATTTACCCATAATGTAGTTGATCCACCTCCATCTAGGTTTAAAATATCTTTACAACCCAACCAAGTTAAAGTTTTTTGTAGTTCAGTTAAACTCATACCTGCTGAATTCGCATGTCTTCCATCAACAACTAATAAAATCACATTTCCATTTTCTTTAACACCAACTGCAGTACGCGGATGTCGGTTGGAGTTAAAAGCATTTTTGTCTAAAATTTCATCTTGATTATTTAATCGAAGCAGAGGCCCTGAAACCATAATATTTGGCTCACTAAGATTTTTTTCCCATTGACTGTCTCCATTCCACTTCTTGATATTAATCCCCCCCTTTTTATCTATTGTCAGGGCACTTTTTTGATGCGCCGAGCGGCTTCCGTTCGCTTCTAATTTATTATCTTGAGAAATTTCTCCATTAATTTTAATAAAGTCTACCGAGCCTCCGTTTGCAATATCAAAAAAAGTTCCATTTATAGCAGCTATTGCACTATTATCATTTCCAAACTCTGATGTGGTTTTTTTTACTTTTGGCTCATTTTTAAGCGTTAAATAAGGTGCCGAGCCTTTTCTTTTTATTTCTATAAAGGCAATGAATTGATTGGCATTAAAAAGATTTTGCTGATTAAAATGAAATTGCTTAAGATGGGTATTGGGTGCAATTTTATGTGTTGACCAAGAAGCGTTAACAAGTTGAATGGAGTCTAAATTTTGAGCATAGCTCGTAAACAGTATTAAACTTAGAAAGGCTGAGCAGATAAATTTCTTCATGTTTTCTTTTTGAAAATTGTTGTATTCAAAAGTAAGTAATTTTTTTGCCACCTAAATACGCTTTTTTAAGGAGACTAATTTTGCAAAAACACGATTATTCCTGTGTAATTCAAACAGTATTGTACGTCCATTTTCAGACTTTAATAACTCAACAATATCGTCTAAACTATATTCTGAAATTCCTTTAAAATTAATAGATAAAATTTCGTCCCCAGGAAGTATTCCTGCCTTTTGAGCAGGAGATTCATTTTCTACTCGATTGATAAAATAACGTGGATATTCGTCATTAACTAAAATGACTTCCACACCTGACATGTCGTGATTTAATGGATTTGAAAAATTAATATTCTTTTTAAGGTAGATGAGCAAATTTCGATAATCATAAATAATGTGAAATTTGTTTAGAATATTAGCCCCAAGATTTCCATTTCTATTGCTTCTCGTAGTCTTTGCCCCGATATCTTCAAAATTCGGAAAACTAGTTAAAACGTCATCGATTTTAATTTGTCCTAGTTTTAATCTGTTTACTCGAGAAATTTTACCGTTTATTAGGCCATTTAAACCCACGCCCAAGTTAGCCTCAAAATTTGGACTAGGAATGGAGATCGGTTGGCGATTTAGTGATTCCATCGAAAGGGCATGGCTAGCTCCACAGTCAATTAAAAGTTTAGCGTCAATTTCTCCAAAACTAGGTGAAATAACTTTGGCTTGAACATATGGCTTTTGATCCTGTAGAGTAATGTTAATTTTTTCCCAATTAGATCCTCTAAAAGACTCAGGTCTATAGAATGTTATTTTATTGTTTAAATAATTTACTTTGACAGTAAAACTCTCAAAAAAGTAATTTCCCAAAATGCCATGAACTGGAATTCCTAAGTATTGAGACAAGTTAAAAACATCTTCTTTTAAAATCACAGTAGGAATTTTATTCATTTTAGCTCGTCCAATGCTAGCCATTACATTTGTAGAAACATAGCCTGTAATTTTATCGCCTTCTCCATATCCACTTACTTCAACTTGTCTTAGGTTTTTTAATTTTTCATTGATTAATAGATTAGAGTCTAAAATTACCATGTGCCCTACGCCTGTGTCTAACAAAAAATTAAATGGCCCCTTTTCATTTACCATTAAGGGTACAATAATTAGATTCTTAATCGATTTAAAATAAATTGATTGCTTTTGGAAGCCACTCTGCAATTCAAAATACTGTGCGAAGCCTGGACTAAAATAAAATGAAGAAAATAAGCAAAATAGTAATGCAAATCGAGGCAAGGAAAGAAAAAAACAAGATAAGTTGTTCTTCATTTATGTGTGGTAGGGATTTGTAATTCTAAATTAATAAATTAGGACACATTTTAATATAATTTGTTTCAGCGATGAAAAATATCCCAACCCAAAGTCTAAAGCAGGCTATTTATGCATTTATTGGATTAAGTTTGTTGTTAAGCTCATGTTCTAGTTCTAGGCAGGTCTCAAATTTTGTGAAAAAGGAAATTGAAAAGTCTCCTTTAATTCAAAAATATCATGTTGGCTTTGCTTTATATGACAGAGAGCAAAAAAAAATGTTATATGAAAAGAATGCTGATCTGCATTTTTCTCCCGCTTCAAACACAAAGCTTTTTACTTTTTATGCTGGTCTTAAAATTTTAAAGGATTCTGTTCCAGGACTCCGTTATGAAGAGCGCGGGGATTCCTTAATATTTTGGGGGACAGGTGATCCATCTTTTTTACATTCTAAATTAAAAGGGGTAAATGCTTTGAATTTCTTAAAGCAAAGCCCTAAAAAATTATATTATGCAAGTGGACGTTATTTAGGCGACTTTTATGGTAATGGGTGGCAATGGGATGATTATAACGAGTATTACCAACCTGAAATTAGTGAACTGCCCCTTTATGACAATGTGGTTTATATAAAAAAAGAAAAAAATGAGGGACTAACAGTTAGCCCAAGCTTAATGTTAAGAAACTTCGAGTATGATGCCACATTAGATTCAAGAAATTATAGAATAATTAGGGATTTTAATACAAATGTTTTTAAATCTCCAACCCAAAGTGCTCCCGATGGATTTAATCAACAGGTGCCTTTTAAAACGTCAACTCAATTGAGTTTGCAGCTGTTAAAGGACACTCTAAAGCGTGAAATAGAATGGATTCAGATGCCAATGCCTCAAAATGCTAAGCGAATTTTTAATTCTTCGAGAGATTCCGTTTTAAAACAATTAATGCTTCCAAGCGATAATTTCGTTGCTGAACAATTACTTTTAACTTATGCGGATCAATTAGGTATTCCTATGAATACAAATCAAGTAATCAGTTATGTTCAGAAGAATTATTTAAAAGATTTACCAAGTTTAGGTCGTTGGGTAGATGGCTCCGGTCTTTCAAGAGGAAATTTATTTTCCCCGAGGAGTATAATTGTTTTATTAGATTCTATTTATAACGAATTAGAAGATAAACAGCAATTGTTTAACATGTTTCCGGCTGGAGGTAAAACAGGAACGTTGAGAAACGCTTATGCTAAAACAGACAAACCTTTTGTTTTTGGTAAAACAGGAACGTTGTCGGGTGTGCACAATCAAAGTGGGTATATTTTTACAAGAAAAGGAAAGATGTATTTATATTCTTTCCTAAACAATTCTTATTTGGTTCCTACAGCAGAAATTAGACAAGAAATGGTTAGAATAATGACTTTAGTAAATGAGAAGTTTTAGTGGAATGTGGTATAAAAAAATGTTTTTTAGTGTATTAATAGCTTTTTTGGGGTCTGGAGTTTTTGCTCAAGAGCAAGTGATTTTTGAAAGTAGATTTTTACCAAAACCAGATACAACTTGGATTTTTAAACCGAAAAAATGGAACGGCCAAGAAAAGTTGCCTGCGATTATACTTCTACATGGATATAGTGGTAATTATAAGCAATGGGACCAAATTATGAATGCTCAAAAATATGCTGATGAATATAATTTTGTGATTATTTGTCCAGATGGCCTATTTAATTCTTGGTATATTAATAGTCCGGCCAAAGCAAACTCTCAATTTGAAGACTTCTTTTATAAAGAACTTTATCCTTCAATAGCAAAAAGGCCCGAAGTTAATGCTGAAAAAATATTTATTTCTGGACTTAGTATGGGGGGGCATGGAGCGCTTTATTTATTTAGTAAGAGGCCAGAATTATTTAAAAGCGCTGGATCTACGAGTGGGGGCGTAAACTTATTAGATGGAGTTGGAAAATGGGGGTTAAATGATTTGTTAGGAAGTCAAGACCGAAATGATGAGGTTTGGAATAGTTTTAGTGTGATGAGCTGGATTGATAATTTAAAAGGTAACTCCAAGCCATTTATATTTGACTGCGGGTCTGGCGACTTTTTTTACGCCTCTAATAACAAATTAAAAGAGAAAGTAGATGCACTAAAGCTAAATGCAACCTATATTTCTCAGCCAGGTGCGCACAATAGAGCTTATTGGGCAAAATCAATAAAACAGCATATGGACTTTTTTAAAGCTTTAACAAACTAAATGCATTTGCTATTCAAAAAAAATGCGGGGTGGCTTTTAGCCTTATTTGCATTGATGCTTTTAAATGCGTGTAAAAAGGAGGACCTCAAGCCCGAAAATACTAGGCCCGAAATTCCTTATGTTTCTGACCAAAGTTTCAAAATTGTCGCCTACATGCCTGACTATAAGAATCCAAATTTGATAGCTGATGCCAAGTATAAAATGATAACACATTTAAATTATGCGTTTTTAAAACCTAACCCAATAGCTGACGGGTCAATTTTACCATTAACTAATTCAGGATATTTTAATGTATTGAAAGAAAAGGCTAAAAATTATCAATTAAAATTGGGGATTTCAGTTTCAGGCGCTGAAAGTATTTTTGTAGAGATTTGTAAAAGCCCAACGAAGAGAGAATTCTTTATAAGCAATATTGTTGGTTTTGCTAAATCTCATAATTTAGCAGGAGTAGACATAGACTGGGAGTATCCAAGAACACAAAGTAATTTACCAAATGCTGACTTTACGGTGTTTATTGTCAGTTTAGCTAAGCAATTACATGCCGCGGGGATTTACTTAAGCGCGGCCATTACCCCAGGGGTATACACTTCAACAAATAGGGACGCTATTTCATCTGAATTATATCAACATGTAGATTTTTTTAATATCATGCAATATGATGGGGCAGGCTATGATAATACAGAGCCTTTAAATCATGCCCCTTTAAAACTAAGCGAAAATAGTTTGAACTTTTGGCTTCAAACTAAAGGGATGCCTAGGCGCTTAGCGGTTATGGGTATGCCTTTGTATGGAAGGTCGGCAAATGGTTCAATAGGCTACAGAGATATAGAGGCTTCAGGAGCAAATATTCAAATAAATCAAGCCCGAGTTAATGGGATAGATTATGGGTTTAATGGCGTGGCTTTAATCAAAGCGAAAACAGCTTTGGCTATGCAGCGTACTAATGGGATTATGTTTTGGGAGTTCTCACACGATTCGAACACAGAGAACTCTTTGGTAAAGGCTGCAAACGATCAAATGGGGAGGGTTTATTAATGGAAATAAATTTGAAACAAATAGAAGGCCCCTTTGGCCCAAATTTAAATATTAATGGACAGTCTTACACTTATTTTTCAGGGACGGCGTATTTGGGTATTCCTCAGCATCAAGGCATGCAGTTATTATTTCAAGAAGGACTATCTAAGTTTGGATTAAATAATGGGACAAGTAGATCTAATAATGTTCAGTTAGGCATTTATGATCAAGCCGAAAGGCACGCAGCAAAGTTCTTTCAAGCAGAAGCGGCTTTAATAATATCTAGTGGCTATTTGGCATCTTACTTAGCCGTAAAGCATTTTGCAAGCAAAGCAGAGTTAAGATATAGTCCAGAAATTCACCCTTCTTTAAAGGTATATCCTCATCTTTCCAATGAGCCAAAACAGTCATTTACAGCTTGGGCAAAACAGGTTATTGCTGAAATAAACTCAAGTAAACAAGATGTTTGGGTCTTAGTTTCCAATTCTTTAAATAATTTACAGCCCGAAAGATTTGACTTTAAAGTTTTTGAGGAGATAGAAGGGAATAAAAAAATATATTTTGTAGTTGATGATTCTCATGGTATTGGGGTAATTAATGGGGGTTTAGGAATAGGAAATAGCTTATCACAGGTTAAGCAAATTAAGTGGATTGTTGTAGCCTCCATGGCTAAAGCATTAGGAATTGATGCTGGAGTAATATTATCAGAGGAGAAGATTATAAATGAGCTTAGGGAAAACGAGATATTTTTAGGAGCATCTCCGCCTTCTGCGGCGGCATTGCATGCATTTATTCAAGGAAGGGAGATTTATGCCATAGAATGGCTTAAACTTCAAAAAAACATGAAACTATGGGAAGGCAATAAAGTCTTGAGTTCCGATTGGCAATATATTCCTGAATTACCTGTTTATTGGTTTAAGCCTGGGGGGCTGGTTAATTTTCTTTTGGAGAAAAAAGTTTTAATCTCCTCTTTTATTTACCCAGACAAAAATGGCAAGCTACTTGATAGGCTAGTTTTGAGTAGTTGGCATAGCCCAAATGATATACAAAACTTAATTTTATCTTTGAACCAAAATATTAACTCGCATCATGAAAAATAAAATTATACTTCTGTTAATGGTTTTAGGATTATCAATGCCATTGTTTGCCCAAAAAACCACGAAAATATGGATTGTAAGACATGCTGAAAAAGATATTAAGAGCGTAGATCAGCGAGATCCAGATTTATCTGCAGAAGGAAAAGAAAGAGCCATGATTTTGCAAAAAGAGTTAAAGGGAGAAAAAATAGATTCTATTTATACGACGGTATTCAAAAGAACTCGATTAACGGCTCAACCTTTAGCGGATAAAATGGCTATTAATATTAAAACCTATAATCCCGCAGCTCAAAGTCAATTAGCGGACTATATCATTAAATACGGGGCAGGTAAAAATTATTTAATTGTGGGCCACTCGAATACTGTTCAAGAGTTAATAGTTGCTTTTGGTTTAGAGAAACCAGTGAAAGACTTGACTGAAGACGATTATAATTACATTTTTTTGGTAACTGTAAAAGGTGATAAACGGGATGTAAAAGTAGGCCGATATGGTGCAAAAAATAAAATCAAAGAGATTGAATTATAGTTTTTCAAAGGGAATATCCATTAAATCATAGTTTTCCCAACCAACAAAATCGAAGTGCCACCACTCATTTGGGATTACGCGAAAACCATACTTTTGCATAATTATAATTAAAAAATCTCTGTTTTTGATAATATGGGATGGTAAATTGTTGTAGCTAGGTGAGGCCGCCTCTTCAAAACTGTCATAGGGAGTAGGCATTGGTATTTCTTGCTTAGTTTTTAAATCAATTAATGTGATATCTACAGCGCAGCCACGATTATGTTTTGATCCTTTTGCTGGATTGGCAACAAAGTTTTTGTCGCTGGCCTTCTCATAGAAAGCCCTAGTTACAGCATAAGGTCTATATGCATCAAAAACTTTAATCCCATAACCATGCGAGGCTAATTCTTTTTGAATTAGTTTTAAAGCGTCAGCTACTGGTTTTCGAGCAAACGCTCTTGCTTGTTTATACATTATTTCATGCATAAAATTATTCTTTGTTGCATAACGAATATCCAATATCAAGCCTGGTATATGCTTTTTCAATTCGATTAATTCATTATCTGGGTTTGTAGAGATGGATTTCTTGTAAGCATCCATACTATAGATCAAATTTAATCCAAATGGATTTTGAGCGGTTTTGATTGATTCCTGCGCTTTTAAAGTCCAAGAACTAATTATCAGTATTAGGGTTATATAGATATTTTTCATTATTGATTGGCGGCCATTATTAATTCTAAATCTTTAAATGGTATATTAAAACGCTTTGCTAAATCTTTGTTAGTAAGATGTCCTTGATAGGCAAATACCGCATCTCTGATCCCTTGTTTTTGCCATATTAAATTTATTAAACCACCCATTTCTCCCATGTCAACTAAAATAGGAGCAAAAATATTGGTTAAAGCATAAGAAGCCGTTCTAGGTACCCTTGAGGCTATGTTGGGTACGCAATAGTGAATCACGTCATGCTTAATGAATACAGGTTCTTTATGGTTGGTAACTTGAGAAGTTTCAAAACAACCTCCCTGATCAATACTAATATCTACAATAACAGATTGAGGTTTCATCCTAGAAACTGTTTCCTCCGATACAACGCAAGGACTTTGTCCATGATCAGAACGGATGGCGCCAATTACAACATCGCATGTTCTTATAGCTTTTGAAAGTACGATAGGTTGCATAACGGATGTAAATACCCGACTTCCTAAGTTATTCTGTAGTCTTCTTAGTTTATAAATAGAGCTGTCGAATACTTTTACTTCTGCGCCTAAAGAAAGGGCTGTACGGGCGGCATATTCACCGACTGTACCAGCGCCTAATATGACAATTTCAGTAGGAGGAACTCCAGTAAAGCCACCTAACATTAATCCTTTACCGCCAAATGCGCTGCTTAGGTATTCCGCGGCAATAAATATAGATGTAGCCCCTACAATTTCTCCCATTGCGCGTACAACACTAAGGATGTTTCCTTCATCGCGTAACTTTTCAATCGATATCGCATTAATTTTCTTTTGAAGTAGGGCTTTTAGATACTCTTCTTTTAGGTCGCCCATTTGAAGGGTTGAAAAAAGAGTCTGACCTTTATGCATTAGGGCCATTTCTGAAAGAGTTGGGGGAGCAATTTTTACAATTACATCCGACTGCCAGACCTCTTTTGTATTATAGCTAATTTGGGCTCCTTGCTCACTATAGTCACGATCAGAAAAATTTGCGCCTTTTCCAGCATTACTTTCTATAATAACTTGGTGCCCATGATTAATAAGTAGAGCGACAGAAAGCGGAGTTAAGGCAATTCTACACTCTTGAAAAGAAACTTCTTTAGGAATTCCGATTTTCAATTTATGTGATTTTTTACTGGTCTCCAGCATTTCTTCTTGGGTTTGAAGTAAACCCTTTTTAGCTACTGAAGCCATTACCTCGCGTAATCCATTAGCCATGTTATTCTTTCATTAGAATGATGAAGTTAATCATTTTCAACTAAATTACAAGCTTACATGTTGAAATTCAAAGCGCCTTTCTTGTTGACTTAGAACCTCAATTTTTACTTCAAAATAATGATCTGGTAAAATTTCTGCTATGATTTCTGGCCATTCTACAAAGCAATAATCCCCACTATAAAAATATTCTTCATAACCAATATCAAAGGCTTCCTGTAAAGATTTTATGCGATAAAAATCGAAGTGATAAATATTTCCATTTGGGCAATGATATTCGTTTACAATAGAAAATGTTGGGCTGCTAACTAAATCATTACTGCCCAATTCAAGACATAAAGCCTTAATTAAACTAGTTTTACCAGCTCCCATAGGTCCCTTGATTAGAAAAAATCTTTCATTTCCAGCGGCTTTTAATAAGTTTTTAGCCAAGTCTGGCAACTCGTTTAAGGAACTAATTTTTAATTGTTGCATAGACAAAGATAACACACAATTTTTATTTGGATTGAAAAGTGGCAATTGGTATTATCATCTCTTCAAGTGAAATCCCTCCATGTTGAAATGTTTCGTTGTAATAATTGACGAATTGATTAAAATTGTTTTGATAGACAAAATAGCTGTCTTCTTTGGCGAAAATATAATTTGAACTAATGTTTACCTTTGGCAACTGAGCTTCATGTGGATTCTTAATTAAGAAAACCTCTTTAGAATTAAAATTTAAATTCTTTCCTTGTTTGTATCTGAGATTGGTGTTTGTGCTTCTATCACCAATAACTTTACTTGCGTGCTTAACTCTTATCGTACCATGATCGGTAGTAATAATAAGTTTGATTTTCTTTTGGGCCAACTTTTTAAGCAACTCTAATAATGGAGAGTGTTCAAACCAAGACAATGTCAGGGAACGATAGGCGGCATCATCGTTAACTAATTCCCTAATCATTTGCATATCTGTGCGAGCATGCGAAAGCATATCAACAAAATTGTAAACAATAGCATTAAAATCGTTATGCATAAGATTGTTTACTTGCTCAATCAAATCTTTCCCTTGATCAAAAGTTAAAACCTTATTATAAGAGAATTTGCATTCTTTTCTAAGATTACGGTGGATGTTACCTTTTAAGAATTCCTCTTCAAAAAGATTTTTGCCTCCTTCATTATCATCATTTTGCCAGAGTTTAGGATATTTTTTTTCCATTTCTAGAGGCATTAGGCCTGAGAAAACAGCATTTCTTGCATATTGAGTGGCTGTCGGCAAGATGCTACAATAAGTATCTTCTTCTAATAAATTGAAATGTTCCGAAATGAGTGGACTAATTACTTTCCATTGGTCAAAGCGTAGATTGTCAATAAGTATAAAAAATACGGGGGCTTTATTTCCAATATGAGGGAAAACCTTTTGCTTTAACAACTCATTTGAAAATAATGGAGCATTTGAAGGTGATTTTATCCAGCTTAAATAATGATCTTCGACAAACTTTGCAAATTGTCTATTGGCCTCAGACTTCTGCATAGTTAATATTTCGTGCATCTGAGGGTCGTCTAATTTTTCAAGCTCTAGTTCCCAAAAAATTAGTTTTTTATAAACCTCTACCCATTCTTCATAATTTAGTTTATCATTCAATGTCATGCCTAAACGCCTAAACTCTTGTTGATAAGCACTAGATGTTTTTTCACTAACTAATCGCTTATTATCGATTAATTTTTTAATGGTTAGTAAAACTTGTTTTGGATTTACGGGTTTGATTAAATAATCATCAATTTTGGAACCAATTGCGTCCTCCATTAAATTTTCTTCTTCACTTTTGGTAATAAGTACTACAGGGACATCTATTCGGATATTTTTAATAGCTTGAAGCGTCTCAAGGCCACTTAATCCAGGCATGTTCTCATCTAAAAACACTAAATCGAAGCGCTCATTTTCAAAAGCAGATAAAGCGTCATTTCCATTGGTGCAGGTATGTACAGCATAGCCTTTTTCATTGAGAAGCATGATGTGTGGTTTTAATAAATTAATTTCATCATCTGCCCACAATATTTTTGTCTCCTGCATATTATATCCTTTTTTTGTAAATTAATAACTAATAAAACGCTTGTTTTTTCTTAGTTTGGATAAATTTAGCAATTTTTGTACCGTATTAGTTATTTTTTGAAATTGAATAAAAAGAAAATCATAAATGATCCAGTATATGGATTTATCACTATTCCTTCGGAATTGGTTTATGATTTGATTTCACATCCTTATTTTCAAAGATTAAGATATATCAAGCAGCTAGGGATGACTCATTTAGTTTATCCAGGCGCGCTTCATACCCGTTTCCATCACGCCTTAGGCGCAATGCATCTGATGAGTTTAGCTATTGAGGTTTTGCGTACAAAGGGAACTGCAATCACTTCTGAAGAGGAGGAGGCGGCTACAATTGCCATTTTGTTGCATGATGTTGGCCATGGCCCTTTTTCTCATGCTTTAGAGCATACTCTGGCGCAAGGTGTTCAGCATGAAGCCATCACCAGTCTCATGATGGATAAATTAAATTTGGAGTTTAGTGGAAAATTAGATTTAGCAATTGCTATATTTAAAGGACAATATTCCCGAAAATTTTTATGTCAACTCATATCTGGACAGGTAGACTTAGACAGAATGGACTATTTAAATCGGGATAGTTTTTTTACTGGGGTAAGTGAAGGGGTAATTAGCTTTGATCGCATTATAAAAATGTTCAATGTGGTAAATGACCAGTTAGTTATTGAGGAAAAAGGGATTTATTCCATAGAGAATTTTTTGATTGCGCGAAGATTAATGTATTGGCAAGTTTATTTGCACAAAACAGTAATTGCCGGGGAGATGCTTTTGGTAAAAATATTAGAACGAGCAAAAAGATTAGTAAAGTCGGGATGTAATTTATTTGCAACACCAGCTTTATTTCACTTTTTAAAGGAAGATGTTACAGAAGTTAATTTTTTTCAAGAAGAAATACATCTAAAACAATTTGCCAAATTAGACGATCAAGATATTTATGCTTCAATTAAAGTTTGGGAACAAGATGAGGATGAAATTTTAGCCAAGCTTTGTAACATGTTGAATAGCCGTTCGCTCTATAAAGTAGAAATTACTAAAGAAGAACCGAATAGGGAACGCGTTTATCATTTAAAAGAGGAGCTCAAAAAAAAATTAAAACTAAATGATGAAGATTTAGCCTATTTTGTGTTTGAAGATGTGATAAAGAATAGGGCCTATAATGCGGGAAGCGGAAATATTAATATATTAATGAAGAACAAGACTTTAGTAGATATTACGCAAGCCTCAGATTTATCAAATTTAGCATCCTTAGACCAAACGGTAAAAAAACATATTTTATGTTATTTGAAGGTTGGAAATTAATATAAAAAGAACGATTTGTTCATGTCGAATTAACAATTAACTTTGTAAAATGCAATTTACTGCCGAGCAGATAAGCGGTTTTTTAGACGGAACCATAGATGGGAATCCCAATGTCATAGTTGGAGACTTAGCCAAAATAGAAAATGGCAAAGAAGGAAGTATATGTTTTTTGTCTAACCCTAAATATGAAAGTTATTTATACACGACTCAAGCTTCGGTAGTGATCGTGTCCTCTGGTTTTGTGCCTGATCAGCCGTATACGGCTACTTTGATACGGGTTCAAGATCCCTATAGTGCCTTCTCCAAATTATTAGAAAAGTATAATGAAGCCCTAAGTCAAGGACGTACGCAAACAGGCATTATGCCAAATAGTTACGTTCATCCGACAGCCAAAATTGGGCAAAATGTTTTTATTGCAGCGTTTAGTTATATAGATGAAAATGTGGTAATTGGCGATAATACAGTTATTGAATCACAAGTGTTTGTCGGGCAGGACTCTGTAATAGGATCGAATTGCATTATATATTCTGGAGTAAAAATTTATAAACGCTGTGAAATTGGGAATAAAGTAATTATTCATGCTAACGCAGTGATTGGAAGTGATGGATTTGGTTTTGCTCCACAAAAAGACGGCACCTATAACAAAATTGCTCAAGTGGGTAATGTGGTTATTGAGGACGACGTAGAAATTGGGGCTAATACAACAATTGACAGAGCTACAATGGGCTCTACCTTTATTAGAAAAGGGGCGAAATTGGACAATCTGATTCAAATTGCACACAATGTTGAGGTGGGGGCTAATGCTGTAATTGCTGCTCAAACAGGTATATCGGGAAGCACGAAGCTTGGAGAAAATTCTGTTATAGGAGGGCAAGTTGGCATAGCGGGGCATTTAGTGTTAGCAAAGGGCACACAGGTTGGAGCTCAGGCTGGAATTAATTTTAATACAGAAGAAAATAAACAATGGCATGGTAGTCCAGCTCAACCGTTAAAAGAGTGGATGCGTTCTACTGTCATTTTTAAAAGGTTACCGGAATTAGAGAAGAGACTTAGGTCGTTAGAAGGAATAATTAGCAATTTAACATCTAAGACAGAAAGAAAGGATTAAGCAATAATGAATATTAAGCAAAAAACAATTAGAGGCGAAGTTTCATTAAAAGGCGTAGGACTTCATACAGGAGCTTCTGTGACTTTAACTTTTTGTCCAGCACCAGAAAATCACGGTTTTAAATTCCAGAGAGTTGATTTGCCAGGGCAGCCCATAATTGACGCCGATTGTGATAACGTAACGGATACCGCAAGAGGCACTACTCTAACTCAAAATGGAGCTAGCGTAAGTACGGTTGAACACGTGATGGCGGCTCTAGTGGGTATGGATTTAGATAACGTCTTAGTTAAGTTAGACGGTCCTGAAACCCCTATTATGGACGGAAGCTCTATTCAATTTGTTGAAGTGCTGAGTCAAATAGGTTTGTTAACGCAAAGCGCTGACAGAGAGTACTATTCTATTCCCCATAACATTACTTATACTGAAGTAGATCGAAAAGTGGAAATCGTAGCGATGCCATTAGACGATTATCGCTTTACTTGTATGATTGATTATAACTCTCCTGTATTAGGAAGTCAACATGCAGGAATTTCTAGTATATCTGAATTTAATACTGAAATCGCGAATTGTAGAACTTTCTGCTTTTTACACGAATTAGAATATCAATTACAACACAATCTAATTAAGGGTGGTGATTTAAATAACGCCATTGTTATTGTAGATAAGGAGGTTGATAAAGCAGAACTTCAACATTTAGCGAAGCTATTTAATAGAAAGGCTTTAGAAGTAGCTCCACAAGGAATTCTAAATAATATGGAATTACGCTATCAAAATGAACCAGCAAGACACAAATTGTTGGATATGATAGGTGATTTAGCGTTAGTTGGTTATCACTTAAAAGGGCATATTATGGCCGCTCGACCTGGGCACGCTGCAAATGTGGCTTTTGCGAAGAAAATTAAAGCAGCCATAAAAAAAGAGAAAAGTAAAAAAATCCAAAAGACTTACGATATTAATGCAAAACCATTGTTTGATGTCGTTAAAATAATGGAGATTTTGCCACATAGACAACCGTTTTTGTTTGTAGATAAAGTAATAGAATTATCTAAAACACACGTGGTTGGGGTTAAATCTGTAACCATGAATGAGGATTTCTTTAGAGGGCATTTCCCTGGGGCCCCTGTAATGCCTGGAGTACTTCAGATTGAAGCAATGGCTCAAGTTGGAGGTATTCTAGTTTTATGCACGGTTCCTGATCCTCAAAATTATTTAACCTATTTCTTGAAAATAGATAATGTAAGATTCCGTGCTCAAGTTTTACCTGGAGACACCATTGTATTCAGATGTGATTTAATGGAACCTATACGAAGAGGAATTGCTCAAATGAAAGGAGTGGGAATGGTAGGTGATAAAGTAGTTGTGGAAGCTGAAATGATGGCACAAATAACAAAAGTAAAAGATAGCGAAATAGTATAATGATACAACCCTTAGCATATATTCATCCGCAAGCTAAAATAGCTGATAACGTGGTCGTTGAGCCATTTGCGGTAATTCATAAAGACGTAGTGATTGGTGAAGGTACCTGGATTGGTTCAAACGTGGTGATCATGGATGGGGCTCGTATTGGAAAGAATTGCCGAATTTTTCCAGGGGCAGTGATTTCGGGTATCCCTCAAGATTTGAAATTTGCAGGGGAAGTAACTACTGTAGAAATTGGAGACAACACGACTATACGGGAGTGTGTTACCATTAACAGGGGCACAAAAGACAAATATAAAACAGTCATTGGCAGTAATTGCTTAATTCAAGCTTACTCCCATATTGCTCATGATTGTGAAGTAGGCGATTATTGTATTTTTTCCAATAGCACGACTTTAGCTGGCCACGTAACCATTGGTGATTATGTGGTTTTGGCAGGCCTTGTAGCTATACATCAATTTGTTCATGTTGGTTCTCACGCTTTTGTAACTGGTGGGTCTTTAGTTCGTAAAGATGTTCCTCCTTATGTAAAAGCGGCAAGAGAGCCTTTATCCTATGTGGGTATTAATTCAGTAGGCTTAAGACGCCGTGGCTTTACACCAGAGCAGATTAATGAAATTCAAGAGATTTACAGATTGTTGTTTGTTAAAAACAATAATGTAACAAAGGCCCTAGATATTATTGAAGCTGAAATTCAACCAACAGAGATTAGAGATGAAATCGTAGATTTTATAAGAAATTCTAACAGAGGGGTGATGAGAGGCTTTGGAAGTGGAACTAGAGAACGCTAAACCTTAACCAGAAACTTTTTCATGCAGATCGTTCTGGACAATACAGGAAGGCGTTTTAATAAAGAATGGATATTCAAAGGGCTTAATTATACGTTTAAGGCAGGTGAAAGACATGCTATTTTAGGGCCCAATGGTTCTGGTAAGTCAACGCTGCTTAGTGTATTAATGGGTAATTTAACACCTTCTGAGGGTGCTATAGAATATTATCATCAAAAACCAATTTCTGTTGAGGAAGTTTTTAATTTATTGAGTTTTGCTGGGCCTTACTTAGATTTAATAGAAGATTTTACCCTATTAGAAACCATTGATTTTCATTTTCAATTTAAAGGCCTAGCCCATGGTATAGATAAAAGAGACGTATTAGCGTTACTTGGATTAGAAAAATCAGCAGACAAACAACTCAAGTTTTTTTCATCCGGAATGAAACAAAGGACAAAACTAGTTTTGGCTTTTTGTTCTGACTCCCCTTGCTTGGTACTGGATGAACCAACTTCAAATTTGGACATACAAGGTATTGATTGGTACCATGAATTAGTTAATCGTTTTGCACAAAACAAAACCATAATCATTGGCTCAAACACGGATTATGAATATGAATTTTGTGAAAACAAACTATGGATAAGTGATTATAAATAACAGATTTTATTAAATTTGTTAAAATGATTTTAAGCCTTTTATTAATCATAATTAAATTTTTAGAAACACTATTGTAAAATATAAAAAATGTCTATACCTTTGCGGCACGAAATCAAGCTGTAAAAATAGGCGAAATTTCAAGAAAAATGGCAAAAGCATCAGACATTAAAAATGGTAATATTCTTCGTTTTAACGGAGATTTAGTGGCGGTAGAAGAGTTTATTCATCGTACTCCAGGAAATTTAAGAGCTTTTTATCAAGCTAGAATGAGAAATGTTAAAACAGGAAAGCTGGTAGAATACAGATTTCGTGTTGATGAAGAGGTTGAGATTTGCCGTGTTGAAACTAACGATTATCAATATCTATATGAAGATGGCGAGTATTTGGTCGTTATGGATAACAATACCTATGAGCAATTTAATATTCCAAAACATTTATTTGGAGAAGGAATTAAGTTCCTTAAAGAAGGATTAAATGTTATTGTTGCTTTTGAAAGTGAGGAACCTATCATGGCTCAATTACCTTCACACGTAGAATTGCTTATTACATATACTGAGCCTGCAGTAAAAGGCAATACTTCTACAAACGCATTGAAATATGCTACTGTTGAAACAGGTGTAGAAATTAAAGTTCCAATGTTCATAAATGAAGGTGATCGCGTAAAAGTGGACACTAGAACAGGGGAATACATGGAAAGAATAAAGTAAACATTTTCATAGTTTAGTTTTAGGTTTAGGTTGATTGTGGCTTCGGAGTGGTTCCCGAAGCCATTTTTTTTGCATCTTTACAAGATGCAAAAGTCGGAATTAAGAAAACAGGCGCTAAACGCACGATTAGCTTTAAGCGACGAAGAATATGCAAGACTAAACAAAAGGCTTTTAGGGGGCTTTAAAACGCTTGATTTTTCCAAAATTATGGCTGTCCATATGTTTCTGCCAATTAAGTCAAAAAAAGAGCCTGATACTTTTTTATTAATAGATTGGTTAAAGGAGTTTTACCCGCATATTAAGATATTAATTTCTGCAACAAACTTTAAGGATCATAGCATGCGTAACTATTTATACGAGGACAGATCACAGCTCCTTATCAATAAATACGGAATTCCTGAGCCGGGTACCAATTCAAAATATGTGTCAGAGCAAGAGATAAGTCCTGATTTAGTATTGGTTCCACTTTTAGCTTTTGATGAAAGAGGTTATCGCGTAGGATATGGCAAGGGCTTTTATGATAGATTTTTAGAAAATAGCCATGCTTTTCGATTGGGAATATCATTTTTTAAAGCCTCAACCGAAATTAATGATGTACATTTGAAGGATCTAAAATTAGATGCTTGTTTAACCCCTGAGGGGATTATTTATTTTTAAAATTAAAGGAGTTATGGATACAGAATTTAGAATTACTTCGGCAAAGCAATATGAAGAAATAATGATCGAAGTTTTTGAACTCCAAGAGCAAGAAGAACCCCTAACGGCTGCCCAAATAAAGCAAATCGGAATCATGTTAAAGGCAGCTGAGCGATATGAGGCTGAAGAATTATAAAGGGCTATTTTGGGGTATGGGATTTAGCGAAATCACTGATTAAAAAAGATAATATTTTACCTATTAACGGTTCCTTCAAACCATTTTCTACTTCTGCGGCCCCTTCGCACAAGTGCAGATACTTAAATTGATTCCCAAAATGTAGTAAGATTTGACGAATTTCATCAAGCTTAAACCCAGAAGGACTCATGGCACTAGATAATACGAATTGAATAGCGTCTAAGTCTATTTCTAAACCTCTTGGAAATGGAATTTCTTCTAATAATACCTCAAAATTATCTACTATTGACTTTTTGCTTCGCAATAAGTCTTCAAAATATACTGGTATGATTGATTTATTATTATCAATTTGTTGTTGTATATAGTGGTTTATGGTGTTTTGCTGTAAGCCAAAGATTCCATAATGGGAAAGATATCCCTCTTCTATCGCATAGGAGAAGGCGTTTCCACTATGGCGTCCTTCTAAATCCCTTAGATCAGCATGCGCATCAATATTTAAGACATGAATAGGATGTCCCTGTGCTAATTTAAATCCTTTTATCATTCCAAATGCATTATTGTGCCCGCCTCCAACTACAATTGGAATCTTTTGACAGCTTATAACTTGTTGAATGATAGGATAAAGTATATTGTCAATTTGATAAACTTTCTCTCGTAAATGTTCAGTTTTAAATGAGCTTGGCGGATCAATTTCAACTTGACCTAATAAAATGAAATCAGAACCTTTTAAGTGAATGCTGTTTTGAAGATTTAAAAAGGTCTTTAAAAATTCGTTCCAAGCACTTTTTGCTCCAGCTAATCCAAAATTAGCTTGAACACCGTAATCTTCAGGAACCCCCAATATTACAAATGGAGCAGAAAATTTAGGTAAATCTACCAATCTGTGAACAGACAATATTTCCTCTCCTAATTTTGTTTCGCCTTCACGAAAATTAATGTAAGATCGAATATCTTCTTTAGTAAAGATTTGTAGCTTATCCATGATATATTGTTCCGTTTAAGATAATAGTTTCTTGTTGGCTTTGACCAAAACTGTAAGGCAAATACGCCAATGAGCTCATTGGCCTTGTTAGGAATAAATTAGCCACTTTTCCTCTGGATATACTGCCATATTGATTACTTAATTCCATAGCTGCCGCACCATTTAAGGTGGCCGCATTAATTGCTTGCGAAGGCGTCATTCGCATTTTTATACATGCCAATGAAACAACCAAATTCATATTTCCAGAAGGTGTAGAACCAGGATTATAATCGGACGCTATTGCAACACTTACATTTTGTTTAAGCATTTCCTTTGCGTTAGCGTATGGGATACGTAAATAAAAAGAACAAGAAGGCAGCAGTGTAGCTATTGTGCTTTTGCCACTCAACGAAAGAATAGCGTCCATATCTGTTTCTTCCAAATGGTCCACTGAAACCGCCTGATGATCTACGCCAAGCTGAACTCCACCTGAAATAGAAAGTTGATTAACATGGATTTTTGGTTTTAATTGGTATGCTGCTGCGGCTTTTAAAATGCTTTTGCTCTCCTCTATGGTAAAAAAACCTCTTTCACAAAATACATCAATATAATCGGCAAGTTGATTATTCGCTACTTCTGGTATCAAGTCTTGAATAATCATATCGATATAAGCCTTACGGTTATCTTGATAAGCTTTAGGGATAGCATGCGCCGCTAATAAAGTGGCTTTAATCGGTATAGGAAAAAGAGTTTTTAAGTGTTTAATTACGCGTAACATCTTCAACTCTGTCTCGTAGCTTAAACCATAGCCACTTTTTATTTCTACAGCCCCAGTTCCCTGTCGAATCATATCTTTTAGCCTAATAGAAGCCGATTTAATTAAATCCTCTTCAGAAGCCAAAGCCATTTTTTCGGCAGAATTTAAAATACCCCCACCAGCAGCAGCTATTTCTTCATAAGTTTTTCCTTCGATCTTCATCTGAAACTCCTCCTCTCTAGAGGCTGCAAATACAATATGGGTATGGCTGTCGCACCAAGAAGGGAATAAAAAACGATCTGTGCCATCAATGACTACTGCTTCTTTAGGGGCTTCTGGACAAGAATCCATAGGACCAAAGGCTTTAATTTTATTGCCTTCAATTTCCAGCCAAGCATAGTCTAATTGCGGAAGATGATCCATTTCTTTGCCCCAAAGTTGAACCTTGCTTTCGTGTAAACCGACAATCGATTTAATATTTTTAATCAGTATAGACATATTACTCGCGCACTAATTCAAGCAAAATAGGACAGTGATCAGAATGAACTGCATCGGGCAATATTTTAACCGATTTTAATCGAGTTTGCATAGCTTGACTAACTAAGTGGTAATCAATTCGCCAGCCTAAGTTTTTACCTCTTGAACCTGCTCTATAACTCCACCACGTGTAATGATGTGGATCAGGATTAAAGTGCCTGAATGAATCAATCCAACCCATTTCCATAAAGCTATCCATCCAAGCTCTTTCTTCAGGAAGGAAGCCTGAAGAATTGGCGTTAGATTTAGGATTATGAATATCAATTGCTTTGTGGCAAATATTGTAATCACCTGAGATGATTAAGTTGGGTAATGTTTTTTTTAGATCCTCAGCATAGCCACTAAAGAAGTCTAGGAATTCATATTTCTTTTCCTGTCTTAAATCTCCTGAGGATCCTGAAGGCAAATATAAGCTAATTAAAGAAAATTCATCAAAATCTGCTCTTAAGATTCTTCCCTCAGCGTCTATCCAAGGCTCTCCGCAACCATATACCACTTCGTTAGGCTGTATCTTGGTTAAAATGGCAACACCACTATAGCCTTTTTTTTCTGCAGGAAACCAATAGTGATGATACCCTAATTGTTCAATGACGGCAATAATATCTGGAATTTGATTCGGATGAGCTTTTATTTCTTGCAAGCAAATCATATCGGCTTGAGTAGCTTGAAGCCAGGTAAAAAGCCCTTTATTGGCCGCAGCTCTAATCCCGTTTACATTATAGGAGATGATTTTCATTTTTGTTGAGGCAAGGCTTTTTCTAACTTTTTAACTTCTCTTTTTTTCAATACGCTAACCTTCATGGGAACATCAACTTTAGGTCTGTCTGCTTTTCCTGTTTCTTGTGCAGCGATTTTATCTACCATTTCAATTCCTTTAACGATTTCGCCATAAACGGTATAGTTTTGATCTAAATGCGGCGTGCCGCCAAGCGTTTTATACACCTCACGTTGAGCTTCTGGAAGTCTAAACTTAAGCCTTCTTTCCTCAATTACGGTAAGTGCAGAATCGGTAAAAACCTTTCCTTGTACTAAATAAAACTGGGTGCTACTAGAGGCTTTTTCTGGGTTATTATCTCTTGCGGCAGCCAAAACTCCTTTTTTGTGAAATAAGTTTGGGTTAAATTCCGCTGGTATCGTATAGTTAAGCCCACCTTTACCCAACAAAGAATCAGGATGTGCTCCGCGTGAATTTGGATCACCACCTTGAATCATGAAATCTTTAATGACACGATGAAAGAGTATGCCGTCATAATATTTACTCTTGGCTAATTTCAAAAAGTTATCACGATGTTGAGGCGTTTCATTATAGAGCCTCACAAAGGCTTCTCCATGTGGGCTAGATATACGCACATAATGATTTTTAACTTTTTGTCCGAACGCCAAAAAAGGCATAAAGCTGATCAGCAAAAGAATTTTTTTCATGTTTAATTTTTTAGCTAAGTTATTTAAAAAAAACTAGGATGCCACAAACAATCACGAGACTAAAATGACTAGATCCTAACAATCATATATTTTACAATCCAATTTATTGCTTAATTTTGTAATAATGCAATTCAAAAGACATATCGCTTTAAGTTTAAGTATTTATTACGTGGTTTGCGTAATAGGTCTGGCGTTGAGTATGCACTTTTGTGCGGGAAAATTAGCTGCGGTAAATATTGGGCAAAATAATCAAGGCTGTAAGCTTTGTGCACAAAGCACAAAACTAAAGCTAAAAAAGGACAATAATTGCTGTAAAAACACTACGGTTGAGCTTAAAGTAGAAGATCAGCATCAATTAACCGATAGTTTTAAATTACCAAAGTTATTTCCAATAACAATTTGGGGTCCTTTTAATAAGCATGAAATTAAGCTAAGCTTGAATGAAGCTAATTTGGCTTTTACACCAATTCACGGACCCCCTTTAGGCTTAGTCGGTTTACAGAAAATTTACATACAAAATCAGGTTTTTAGAATTTAGGATTTTTAGGCAATAATTTTAAAATGCCAATACTTTATTTTTTGCCCCAAAAGATGGGCATGTAATTGTATAAATAAAAATCCAAAGAATTATAAAATGAAATTTGTATCTATTTTGGGCCTTTTCTTTGCCCTTTTTACTATTCAAACCGCAAAAGCACAACAAATTACGGATGCTGAAATCAAAATTACTGGTTTAACCTGCTCGATGTGTACGCAAGCTACAGAAAAATCAATGCGTACATTGCCATATATTGGTAATATGGAAGCAGATCTAAACAAGAATCTTTTCAAAGTAACCTTTAAAAATCCTAATGCCGTTGATTTTGATCAATTGCAAAAAAAGGTTAAAGATGCTGGATTCTCTGTAGGCGCTATGCAAGCTACGATTAACTTTAATCAAGTTAAAGTTGATGATCAAGGCCAAGCTATAATTGGCAATAAAGTTTATCGTTTTTCTAATGTGAAAAATAAGGTGTTAAACGGCCCAACATTAGTTACAGTTATTGACAAAAACTTTATGTCAGCCTCTAAATTTAAGCAAAAGCAAGCTGAAGTAAAGCTAGCGTCTTTACCAACAGGAACAGCTTTGATAAATGGAAAAAACACAAGAGTTTACCATTTAAGCTTATAGACAAATGAAAAGGTTTAAATGGATTTTCTGCTTTCTAGGACTAAGTCTTGGAGCAGAATCGTATGCGCAAGAATTATATGTTTATTCAGAGCCAGCTAGTAATATGCCTGCCAAATCTATAGGTTTGCGTGTTTCTACGGATTGGATGAATAATTCAGGTACCCAAAACAGAACAGCGACGGAACTGATGGTTGGCATTAATAAAAATTGGATGGTTCATGCCCAAGGTTTTTTCTCTAATGTTAATCAAAGTTTTGCTCCAGAAGGAGCTTCGTTTTATTCTAAAGTGAGAGTGCTGTCTTTAGATGAAGAACAAAGCCACTTTCGAGCAGCTGTTTTCGGCAAAGTAGCCTTTTCTAAACAAGATCGATTTACCCAAAATATTAATTTAGAGGGAGGTCATTCAGGTTGGCAAACGGGCGTAGTTTTTACGCAGTTGATACATAAATTGGCTCTGTCCGCTACCTTTTCTTATAATCAAGAGTTTGAAAAAATAGGAGAGCGTTATGCAGCAAATAATATTATTCCAAATGGCGTAGACTTAAATAAGACAAAAAACGCTTATAACTATAGTTTATCTTCTGGCTATTTGTTGCTGCCATTCGTTTATAAAAATTATAAACAACCAAATTTTAACTTATATTTAGAGTTATTAGGGCAGTCAAACCCAGATTTAGATGCTTCATACTTAGACTTAGCGCCAGCCGTACAATTTATTATCAATAGTCAAACTCGAATTGATTTAGGCTATAGATTTGAACTAGATAATAAAAACATGCAAAGAGATAATAAGAACATGTTTTTAGCGCGTGTTGAATTTAATTTTTTCAATGCGTTATCTAAAAAGCAATAGTTAATTAAAATAAAAATGCTGTCCTAAGCATTTGCTTAGGATAGCGTTATAAATAGGGCACAATGAACACATTTAGTGAATTCAAAAGCTTTGTACAAGAACTTGGTAATACCGAAAAAATGCCTGTTTTATTTATGGGTCATGGTTCTCCAATGAATGGAATAGAAACGAATCCTTTTAGTCAAACCTGGGCACGGTTAGGAAGGGAAATTCCAAAACCTAACGCTGTTTTAGTGGTTTCAGCACACTGGTTTACTCCAGGAACAAGAATTACAGCGATGTCTAATCCACCTACAATACACGACTTTTATGGGTTTCCTAAAGCGTTGTTTGATGTGCAATATCCTGCTCCAGGATATCCAGAGCTAGCGCAGTACACGGCTCAGCAAATAGCTTCTTCTGCTGACGTTATTTTAGATCATGATTGGGGTTTAGATCATGGCACCTGGTCGGTGATAAAGCATATGTATCCCAATGCGGATATACCCGTACTACAATTGAGCATAGACTATAATAAATCAGCCTCATTTCATTATGAGTTAGCTAAGGAATTAGCTCATTTAAGAACAAAAGGCGTATTAATTGTGGGCTCTGGTAATATGGTTCATAATCTAGGTATGATTAGTTGGAGTATGATGAATGGAGGAGGTTATGATTGGGCTATTGAAATGAACGAAACGTTTAAAAAGCTAATCATGGAAAAAAACCATTTACCATTGATTCAATACGAAGGATTGGGTACAGCAGGTCGATTGTCTATTCCTACGCCAGAGCATTATTTACCTTTGCTTTATACCTTAGGCTTGCAAGATAATACAGATCAAGTTTCATTTTTTAACGACATGGCCGTAGGAGGTTCCTTAACTATGACTGGAGTTAAAATTTCATCACATAATTTTTCTTAATAGCTTTAAAACCCAATTTTTATCTCTAAAAGGAGGGTAAGCTAAATAATTGAAGCTTAAATTAGATTGAAACAAGACCGACTTTTCGTGTGAAAAGTTTTTAAATCCATAAAAGCCATGGCTACTGCCTATTCCGCTGGAATTTACGCCCCCAAAAGGAAGATTGGGATTGCTTATATGTACTAAAACATTATTTATGGCCACGCCTCCAGCTGAAATCCTTTGTAAAAAGTAGTTTTTTTGTTTTGCGCTTGTGGCAAAAATATAAAGCGCCAATGGCTTAGGCTTATTCATCACAAAATTCAAAGCTTCTTCTTCAGATTTATAAGTAATAACAGGAAGAATAGGGCCAAAAATCTCCTCTTCTAATAGTCTATCATCAGGTTTTAAGTGGGTAATTAACACCGGTGCCATTTGATTTTTAGAGAGATTATTCTGTCCTCCTAAAGCTAACCTAGCTCCATTTTCCACAGCATTATCAACCATAGATTGTAATCGCATAAAATGCCTATCGCTGATGATTTTACCATAGTCTGTATTTTTTTCTAAGTTTGGATAAAGACGATTAACAGCAAGTTTAAAATGGCCAATAAATTCATCTAAATGGGCTTCAGGAATTAAAACATAATCAGGAGCAATACAAGTTTGTCCACAGTTTATCAATTTCCCCCATGCAATTTTTTCCGCAGTCTTTTTAAAGTCCGCATCTGAAGTAATAATAGCGGGTGATTTTCCACCTAATTCCAAAGTAACCGAGCTTAAATGTCGAGCAGCTGCTTGCATAACAATCTTACCTACAGCTGTACTGCCCGTAAAGAAGATGTGGTCAAAAGGCAATTCTAATAAAGCTTGCGAAACCTCAGCATTTCCTAAGAAACAAGCGACCTCTTGCGGGCTAAAACATTCAGCAATAATTTGAGCAATCATTTCAGAAGATTTTGGACTAAATTCTGAAGGTTTAATCATTGCGCAGTTTCCTGCAGCAATAGCCGAAACTAATGGACTAAAGGTTAATTGAAAAGGATAGTTCCAAGGTGAAATAATTAGGCAACGTCCTTTAGATTCATAATAAAGTCTATTTTTTGAAAAGAAATTGCTCCAAACCTTTGCCGCTCTTTTAGGCTTCATCCAAGATTTTAAATGCTTTATAGCAAAGTCAATTTCTCCGTAAATAAAGAAGATTTCGGTTACAGAGGCTTCAAAAGCACTCTTGTTTAAATCTGCCTTTAACGCGGTTAATATTTGATCTTCATACTTTTCTAAACAGGCGTTTAATTTTTTTAATTTTTGAATTCGAGTAGCCGCACTTGAAAGCCGATTTTCAAGAACCAAAGAGCCTTGCTTTTCAAAGATATCGTTGAATGATGAATGCATAAAAAGAATCGATTTTATCTATTAAATATAGTTAAAAGCCCCCAATATTTTAAAATTCAGCTAAGAAATAAGATATTGCAATTTATTCTATACATGAGTTTGAAGAGCATGAAAAACATATATTTACTATTCACATTTCTTATTGGGGGGGGCGTTGCTTTTGCTCA
Source organism: uncultured Pedobacter sp. (assembly GCA_964592575.1). GTDB lineage: Bacteria > Bacteroidota > Bacteroidia > Sphingobacteriales > Sphingobacteriaceae > Pedobacter. The sequence goes on along the minus strand of CAZQFF010000001.1, from coordinate 212,256 downwards.
AAACCCCAAGTCAAACGTTTTTATTATTGGAAATAACCCTGCGGCAGTAGCTGCGGCTAAGCAATCGGCCTTATCAGGAGCCTATACAGAGTTGTTAATTCAAGATGCAGAAATTCATCCTTCTGCCTTAAATTTAGGCTTAGATTCCTTGAAAAATTTAACGATTCACAGACAATTACGTTGGCAAAAGTTACAGCGTTCGGGGAATAGTTTTACCTTAAAATTAAGTGATGGAAAAACTAAAAAAGCCAAGGTATTGTTGCTTGTAGGAGAAACGGCTGCCCTTGCTGCTTTGAAAATTTCTCCAGATAGTTTGGCACCAAAGCCTTTAGAGATTAATTATAATCAACCAAAATATAGAACTAGTATAGCCGCTACAGCCCAAATCCAGGGTCAAAACCCTCCGGCAGCCTATTTTTATTCATTTTATGACCTTATTATCCCTGGTCAAGAGAATCTTCTATTCCTTTCAGAAAATGCTCCAGAAGTCTTAGGTCAAGGAGCTGGAGCAATGGCTGCATATGCGTGTTTTTTTGGAAAAAAATTATCGGAGGGGAATTTGAAGGTTATACAAGGAGAGCTCTTTGCTTATCAATCAGCCTTAATGCCTTTGGCTGACCTAAGGCCAAATGACCCTAACTGGCGTGCCATTCAAGCGATAACGCTGATGGGAGTTTTTAAAGCTAATAAAACAGCATTAGGTTGGTCTTTTAATCCAGATTCTGTGGTAACGGCAAAAGAAATTAGAGAAATTTATAAAGAACTCTATGCCAAATCACATATTTGGTTTGAAGATTTGGGAGAAAGTCCTTTTACTCTGGAAAAAGCTATAGAGCTAATTGCTTATGTAGGACAAAAAACGACAAAGCAAATAACGGAAACCTTACAAAAGAACTGGGATAAAGTTTATCAGATTAAACAGCCCATGGATTTGAATAAAGCCCTAAGTCGTCGAGAATTTTCGATAATCGCACAGCAATTTATGCCTCCATTCAATGTGGCAGTTGATAAAAACGGCAAAATTTTAAAGTAGATTTTGGATTTATCGTATAAATCAAGTTACAATTTGAAAAAGCGAGGAGCTTCTTCATCACTAATAGGTTTTTTATTTAAATTGCATAATAAACCTAAACAAAATGAAGAAACACTATTTATTAAGTCTGTTCCTTCTAGCTATAAGTGGGGGCGCATTGGCACAAACACAAACCGATTATAGTTCAGAAGCGGTACTCAACCAACGTGTTAAAGCGCTTAGCCAAAAGTATCCACAATGGTTAAAATCTAGCGTATTAACGCAAACCCATGGAGGAAAATCGGTATGGTTATTAAAAATTGGTAGCGGAGATGAAAGTCAAAAGCCCGCTATCGCTGTAGTAGGGGGTGTCGATGGCAAACACTTATTAGGCGTAGAGCTTGCCATTGGGTTTGCCGAACAACTTTTGTCAAAACCAACAGATTCTGTTCAAAAGCTACTTTCTAGACACAGCTTTTATGTGTTTCCAAATATGAGTCCTGATGCTACAGAGCAGTATTTTGCGAAAACTAAATTCGAAAGAAGCGGTAATGCTAATTCCAATGATTATGATCGTGACGGTAAAATAAACGAAGATGGATTTGAAGATTTGGATGGAAATGGAAAAATAACCTGGATGCGTATAACCGATCCAACAGGAAACTATAGATTAAATCCAGATGACTCGCGTTCCTTAATTCTGGCTGATGCAAGCAAAGGAGAGAAAGGCATGTTTAAGCTTTTGAGAGAGGGGATAGATAATGATAAAGACGGGAACTTTAATGAAGACTTAGAGGGAGGTGTGTTTTTCAATCGAAATTCAGCCTATAATTATAAACCATTTGGACCAGGTGCTGGCGACTATCCTGTTTCAGAAAAGGAAAACCGAGCGATGTTTGACTTTCTTTATGATGCCTTTAATGTCTATGCCGTGGTGAGTTTTGGACCTATGAATAATCTATCAAGTCCATTAGTTTTTAACCCATCTGCCGTAGCTAAAAGAATAATATCGGGATGGTTTGATGCCGATATCAAAGCTAATGCCTTAGTTTCTGAGCGCTACAATAAAATTATGAAAGTTAAAGACGCACCTCGTGTACAAGCTGAGCCAGGGGATTTCTCACAATGGGCCTACTTTCATTATGGAAGGTATAGTTTTAGCACACCAGGCTGGTGGGTGCCTAAAGTAGCGCCTGATGCTTCAAAACAAGAAAAGCCTTTGCAATTTGAAGATCCTCAAGCCAATTATTTAAGATGGGCAGCTTCACAAGGAATAACACAAACGTTCACGCCTTGGACTAAAGTAAATCATCCTGACTTTCCTAATCAAACGGTAGAAGTAGGAGGAATAGATCCTTTTGTATTACATAATCCTCCGTATAAATTAGTCCCTGATTTAGTTTCCAAACATACCCAATTTATACAGGGATTAGCAGATATGGCACCAAGTATAGATTTTGTGAATGTGAAAACTGAAAAATTAAGCGAAGGCTTAACTAGGGTTTCACTTGATGTGTTGAACCCAGGTGATTTGCCTACTTATACCAAAGTGGGAGATAGAAGTTATTTCTTGAAAAAAGTTAACGTTAAGGTTCAATTAAATAATAATCAAGAAGTAATTAGTGGTAAAAAAATTCAGAATCTAGAGAGTATAGAAGGTAAGGGCCATAGCTCAATTACTTGGCTTATTAAAGGTAGTGGTAAAATTCGAATTGAAGCCAATAGCCCTACAACCGGTTCTAAATTTATTGACTTATCCCTTTAATCCCAGATCAAATGAAAAAGAAATTTTTATATACATTAGCTATCTTTGCTGGATTAAGCGGGATGGTTAAAGCACAAAAACCAGAACAAGTGTTAGCGGCAGTTGGTAGCCCCGCTAATCCAAAAGTAACGGTGTCGTGGAATCGATATTATGATTACGCTGGCATAACAGAAATAGTTAAAAAACTAGCGGCTGCTCATCCTAATTTGGTTAAATTAGAATCCATGGGCAAATCCTTTCAAGGTAAAGACCTTTGGGTAATGACTATATCTGACCTCAAGAAAGGAAGTCCAGACAAAAAACCAGCGATGTACATTGATGGTAATATTCACTCGAATGAAATTCAAGGAAGTGAATTTGCCTTATATACCGCTTGGTACTTAGTCGAGATGTTTAATCAAGGAAACGCCGCTGTACAGTCTTTATTAGCAGAAAAAACATTCTACATAGCCCCTACTATTAATCCTGACGCTCGGGATCACTTTTTTCACCAAGGTAATACAGCGCATTCGCCAAGAACGGGTCTAATCCCAATTGATAATGATAGAGATGGCTTGGATAACGAAGATGGTTTTGATGACTTAGACGGAGATGGACATATTGTAAGTATGCGTAGAAAGAATCCAAACGGGCGTTATATTATAGACCCAAGTGATAACCGTCGTATGATTATGGTCGCTCCCGGTCAAAAAGGTGAATATGAATTATTAGGCTCTGAAGGAATCGACAATGATGGGGATGGTTTAGTAAATGAGGATGGCGTAGGAGCTTATGATCCAAATCGCGATTGGGCTTGGGGATGGCAGCCAAACTATATCCAATCAGGAGCCTATAAATACCCCTTCTCTTTGCCAGAGAATAGAGCAGTAGTAGATTTTGTAATGAAAAAGCCAAATATAGCAGCCGCTCAATCGTATCATAACAATGGAGGTATGATTTTAAGAGGGCCAGGCTCGCCAGAAGATTTAGATACCTACAACGCTCAAGATGTTCGCGTCTATGACGCCTTGGGAAAAAAAGGAGAAGAATTGCTGCCTGGATATCGCTATTTAGTGGTTTATAAAGATTTATATGCAGCCTATGGAGGTGAATTAGATTGGTTTTATGGTGGTCGAGGAGTCTATACCTTTTCTAATGAATTATGGACAAGTTTTTCTATGTATAGTAAACCTGATGCAGGTGACTCTCAATCTAAACTTTATAGTTTTGATAAAGACCTGTTGATGCAAGACGCCTTTGTAGATTGGAAGCCCTATAAACATCCAACATATGGCGATATTGAAATTGGAGGCTTCAAAAAAACTTATACTAGATTGCATCCGGGCTTTTTATTAGAAAGTGATGCGCATAGAAATATGGCCTTCTCAGTATTTCATGCGTACAATACACCAAAACTTAGTGTCTCTGAATTAAGTGTTAAGCCTTTATCAGGCGGTTTTACGGAGGTAACAGCAGTGGTTAATAATGAAAGATTAATTCCAACACACTCTAGTCAAGATATTAAGAACAAAATTGAAGTTCCAGATATCATTAGTTTAAGCGGCGGGCAAGTGGTAGCAGGCATGATTGTTCAAAACCGCGATCTTAATTTAACTACAGAGCAGATTGGAGATCCCGCCAACATCAAAGTAGATAATATTCCAGGTTATGGATTCGTAACCGTACGCTGGATTGTAAAAGGTAATGTTAAAAAATTTACCGTGAATGTAATCAGTAAAAAAGGTGGTGAAACCACATATTCTAACTAAATCAAATGATTAACCGACAAATGAAAAAAATCTTTTTCTTTTTATTCGCTTTTGGGATTCAAGTGCATGCGCAAGCACAAACGGCGCAATTGGCGCCTTTAAGTGTAGAGAAAATAATGCGTGATCCAAAATGGATGGGCACTTCTCCAACTCAATTTAGATGGTCTGCTGATAGTAAAAGTGTTTACTTTAATTGGAATCCTGAGCAAAAATCTAATGATTCCAAATATGTGATAAAGGTGGGGGAAACTAAACCTCAATTAAGTGATAATACACAAATGGAAGCCGCTATGGAGCCCAATTATGTGTATAATAAGGATAAAAGTTTAGCTCTTTTAGAAAAGGGAGGCGATATCTATTTGGTAAATATGAAAAACAAAAAGGAACAACGATTAACCTCTACATTGGACAGAGAATTTGGATCTAGGTTTTTAACTAATAATGATATTGTTTACCAAAAGGGTGATAACCTGTTTCAATGGGTTATGGGAACTGGTGAAACTATTCAAAGAACAAATTTTATTAGAGGAAAACGCCCTGCTGCTCCTGCAAGAGCGATTAGCTCTGAACAACAAACGTGGCTGAGAAATGATCAAATGGAATTGTTTGATGTATTCAAGAAAAATACGCGTAGCGCGCAAAGTGGTCGAGCTGGGCAAATGCCTGCAGGTGCTCGTGGCCAGATGCAAGCCGCAACAGGAAGTTCAGTTTTAAAGGCTATTTATTTAGAGGATAAAATATTGGGCTCTCTAATGATTAGTCCAAATGGAAGATTTATTACCTATCGTTTGTTAAGTCCAGCTACAGGAAATCAAAATATTGTCGTGCCTAATTATGTGACAACATCTGGTTTTACAGAAAATATCCCTGGAAGAACGAAGGTAGGAGAGACTTTAAGTAAGTCAGAAAACTTTGTTTATGATGGACAGAAAGATAGTTTATACCAAGTAAAAACTTCAGGAATCCCAGGAATTAAAGATTTGCCAGACTATCTAAAGGACTATCCAAAAGTTTTGGCTGAGCGTCAGCAAAAAAATGCAGACAGACAAGTTAACTTGACTGGTCCTATCTGGAATAGCGCTGGAACTGTCGGCCTTTATGTGGCTACATCAACCGACAACAAGGACCTTTGGATTTTAAGTTTAGTTAATGAAACAGGTGATTTAAAGCTTATCGACAGACAAAGAGATGAAGCTTGGATTGCAGGGCCAGGAATTGGGGCTAGAGGGGTTAATTGGATTGATGATAATCAATTTTACTTCCAAAGCGAAGCAACTGGTTATTCTCACTTATATACCTATAATACGCAAAACGGATTAAAGAAACAATTGACAAGTGGCAATTTCGAGGTGCAAAGAGTTCAATTGTCAAAAGACAAGAAAACTTTTTATATCACAGCCAATAAGGAGCATCCAGGAATCACGCATTTCTATAAATTATCTGTAAATGGCGGAGAGTTAGTTCAAATTACCACGATGAAAGGTGGAAATGAAGTAACGATGTCGCCTGATGAAAAGTGGATTGCTATTAATTATTCTTATATGAATAAGCCTTGGGAATTATATATTCAAGCCAATAGCCCAGGTGCAAAAGCGCAGCAAATTACAAAGTCAACTACCGCAGAATTTGATTCTTATGCTTGGAGAGAGCCGGAGATGGTAAAATTCAAAAACCGTCATGGGGATGATGTATATGCTAGGGTGTATCCAGCAAAAAATCCAGACCCAAACAAACCAGCGGTTATATTTGTACATGGAGCAGGTTATTTACAAAACGTACATTTCTGGTGGAGTCAATACTTTAGAGAGTATATGTTCAACAACTTATTAGCAGACAATGGCTATACCGTTATGGATATAGACTTCACAGCAAGTTCAGGATATGGTAGAAACCATAGAACAGGTATTTATAGACATATGGGCGGAAAAGATTTAAGTGATCATGTAGATGGCGTTAAATACTTAGTAGATAATTATGGGGTAAATCCTAAAAATGTAGGCCTTTATGGCGGCTCATACGGCGGTTTCATTACCTTAATGGCTTTATTTACAGAACCCGAAGTATTTAAATCTGGCGCGGCTTTACGTTCTGTTACCGATTGGGCCCATTATAACCATGGATATACTTCAAACATTTTAAACGAACCTGTTAACGATCCACTGGCTTATAAGCGTAGTTCACCAATTTATTTTGCTGATAAGTTTAAAGGGAATTTGCTAATGGCCCACGGCGTAGTTGACGTTAACGTTAATTATCAGGATATTATCCGATTAACACAAAGGCTTATAGAACTTGGAAAAGATAATTGGGAATTAGCTTCTTATCCAGTTGAGGATCATGGTTTTGTAGAGCCTAGTTCTTGGACCGATGAATACAAGCGTATTTTAAAGCTATTCGATAATACTTTGAAAGCCAATAAATAATGAGTCTTAAGTGGTTTATAAAGCAGGGTAAGCAAGTTACGCTTACCCTGTTTTTTCTGTTTTTTTTAAGCTTGGGCTTTGGTCTGAATACACAGGCTCAACATCCAAAAGAAAAGGTTTTAAGAGTATTGGCCATAGGAAACAGTTTCTCTGAAGATGCCATCGAATATTATTTGCATAAATTAGCTGAGGCAGATGGCAAGAAAATAATTATAGGTAATTTATACATAGGAGGCGCCCCACTTTCCTTGCATTGGAAAAATGCAGATTCTAATTTAGCGGCCTATAATTACAGAAAAATAGGTTTAGATGGAATTAAGCATAAATTTCCAAACACCAGCATAGCACAAGCGTTAAATGATGAGAAATGGGATCTAATTAGCTTTCAACAATCCAGTCCATTATCAGGAAAGTATGAAACTATCGCCAAGCATTTACCCTTATTAAAAGCCTATGTAGAAGCGCAAATTAGGCATTCTGACAAGTATAAAAGTAGTTCTATGCCTAAATATGCCTTTCATCAAACTTGGGCTTATTCACCAGATGCTAAACATACTGGTTTTGCTAACTATAATCGAAACCAAAATCAAATGTACAGAGAAATAGCCGAAGCAAGTAAAATGGTTAAGGATAAGCTTAAAATTAGCATGGTAATTCCGGCGGGCACGGCCATTCAAAATGCTCGTCAGACTGAACTTGGATTAGATTTGACGCGCGATGGCTATCACTTAAACCAACAAATAGGACGCTATATTGCCGCTTGCATTTGGTATGAAATGCTTTTTAAAACCTCTGTTGTAGGAAATCGTTTTAAGCCTGAAAAAGTGACTGATAAGGAGGCAAAAATAGCGCAAGAGGCGGCTCATAGAGCGCGTAAAAGCCCTTTTAAACTATAGTTAGTTTAATACCTAAGCTTTCCAGAGCTTTACGCTTGGCATCCGAAAGCCCCTTGTCGGTAATGATGTGATCAACTTTGTCTAAGCCACAAATTCTGCCAAAACCTCTTTTGCCAAACTTAGTAGAATCAGCCAAAACAATAATTTTTTGGGACGCCCCTATCATTTGCTTGTTTAAATGAGCTTCTAAGGCATTTGTTGTGGTTAATCCAAATTCCAAATCGATACCATCTACACCTAAAAATAACTTAGAGCAATAAGATTCTACGAGCATACCCTCAGCATAAGGGCCGGTCACAGAAGAAGAACTCTTTCTCAACAGTCCACCTAATTGAATAACCTCAACCTGTGGCAAATGTACTAACTCTAAGGCTACATTTAAAGAGGCTGTAATGACTGTTAAATGGTCTTTTGGGTGAATTTGTCGTGCAAAAGCTAAAACGGTTGTTCCCGAAGCAATGATAATGGAATCATTTTCTTCAATAAGTTTAGCGGCTTCCATTCCTATATGCATTTTTTCAGCTGCCTGCAATAATTCCTTTTCATTTACCGGCCTATCCGAGGTATATGGGTTATTTAAAGTCGCACCCCCATGAGTTCTATACAACAGAGATTTATCTTCTAAAAGTTTTAAGTCTTTGCGGATAGTCACTGAAGATACTTTCAGGTCTCTGCATAAACTTTGTACATCTACACTTCCTTTTTGATGTAAATGATTTAAAATGATTTGATGTCTTTCTGCGATACCGATCATGTTAGAGCTATAATTTGGTGCGGTCAATTTAAAGAAATATTTTTTTATTCTAATAAAAGCCCTTCTATATGCGTGAAAATTCTTTTTGAAAGAAGAATTTTTTTATTTAGTTTCGTTTAATGCTTAGTTTTGTCTAAAACGAAACAAAACGAAATAAGCGAAAAATAGAATTATATGGCATTAAATAGGGAAAGTGCAATAGCCAAACTTAGCCAAGAAGAGGTTTGGGATATGATTATAATTGGTGGGGGGGCAACTGGATTAGGAATTGCCGTGGATTCAGCTAGCCGTGGTTATAAAACCTTATTGTTGGAGCAATCTGATTTTGCTAAAGGGACTTCTAGCCGAAGCACTAAACTCGTGCATGGAGGGGTTCGTTATTTAGCGCAAGGAGATGTGGCTTTAGTTTATGAAGCTTTGCATGAGAGAGAATTATTATTTAAAAATGCCGCTCATTTAGTTAAAGAGCAATCTTTTATAATTCCCGTATATGACTGGTTCTCTAAATTAAAATATTTAGTAGGATTAAAGTTTTATGATTTATTGGCAGGAAAGGGTAGTTTTTCGAAATCAACATATTTAACCAAAGCAGAAGTTATAGAGGCTATACCTGGAATAAATCCCGCGGGTTTACAGGGTGGTGTTCGATACAGTGATGGTCAGTTTGATGACGCGCGTTTAGCGGTTAATTTAGCGCAAACTGCTGCTGATCAAGGGGCTTCGGTGCTAAACTATGTTAAAGTAACGCAATTAATCAAAGAGAATCAAATGGTTGCGGGACTTGAAGCCACTGATTTGGAAACAGGGAAACACTATACTTTAAAGGCTAAATCTGTGATTAATGCAACTGGAGTTTTTGTAGATGATATCCTGAATATGGATAATCCAAATAAAGCTCCAATGGTTAGGCCAAGTCAAGGCGCGCATTTAGTTTTAGATGCATCTTTTTTGGCTGGGCAAACGGCATTAATGATTCCTAAAACAACAGACGGACGTGTATTATTTGCTGTGCCTTGGCATGGAAAAGTGCTTATTGGAACGACGGATACGCCGCTTAATGAACATCAATTAGAGCCTAGAGCCTTAGCTTCTGAGATTGAATTTATTTTAAAAACAGCTGGGCAGTATCTAACTAAAGTGCCAACTGAAAAGGATGTATTAGCAGTTTATGCGGGTTTACGCCCGCTTGCGGCTCCTGGCAAGGATACGAATAGTACCAAAGAAATTTCACGTAGTCATAAACTCATGGTAAGTCAGTCTCATTTGATTACCATTACTGGCGGTAAATGGACTACATATAGAAAAATGGCTTCAGATACTGTCGATAAAGTAATCTCATTAAATTTATTGCCGCAAAGAGTATGTAATACGCAAAACGTGGCTATACATGGTCATGAGACGCAAGCGGAAAAGAATCATTTGAGTATTTTTGGAACAGACGCTAAAAATATTCGAAACTTAATGAAAGCAGATCCCGCACTTTCAGGGGCTTTAAACCCTAAGTATCCATATGTAAAAGCCGAAGTACAATGGATGGTTGAGGCTGAAATGGCAAGAAATATTGAAGATGTCATGGCGCGTCGATGGAGACTCTTATTTTTGGATGCTAAAGCTGCCGTTGAATTAGCGCCAGCTGTTGCAGAAGTGATGGCAAATTGTTTAAAAAAGGATCAAGATTGGGTTAATCAGCAAATACATGATTTTACTAAACTTGCTTCGGAATATTTATTGACAGGATTAGATAAATGCGCTTTAATAAACACGGAATTAATAAAGGCTTAACATAAAGTTTACTTTAGACATAGAGATTTGCGTCATTGGTTAAATGAAGCAAAATGAAACAAAAAGAAAAACCAACCAAATAAAAATCATGATGAATAAAGCTTTACTTGAACACCTTAAAAAAAGGGTAAAAGGGCGAAACAGTCAACTAACAAGAAAGTACGCGGTAGCACTGTTCGCTTGCATCTGTTTCCTGCAATTGCCAGGAGTCGCAGAGGCTAAAGGAGCAATGCCGACATTCGTGCAGGCTCAAGAGCAAGTCACCATTAAAGGAAAAGTGGTAGATGACAGCGACAACTCCGATGTGCCAGGCGCATCCATTTTAGATGCACAGCGTCGCGTATTGGCACTCACCAATAGTGATGGAACCTTCTCTATTTCGGTGCCAAAAGGAACTAGCTTTACTATTAATATGATAGGCTATACCTCTTATGTAGGCACAGCTAATCAAAGTCAATCTAATTTGACCATTCGATTAAAATCATCGAGTAGTCAGTTAAATGAGGTTGTAGTAACGGCCTTAGGTATTAAAAGAGAAGAGAAATCCTTAGGTTATGCCGTAACTAAAGTAGACAGTACGGCTTTAACTACCGCTATTTCGAGTAACTGGACTGATGCTTTATCAGGTAAGGTAGCTGGATTAAATTTAGTGCGTAACTCAGGCCCTGCAGGATCCAATAAAATTATCCTTCGTGGAGAAAATAACTTAACGGGTGATAATGAAGCATTAGTTATTATTGATGGTGTCGTAGTAAGTAGCAGTACTAGGCGTACAGCCGCTTCTGGAGGTGGTGTATATGGTACCTCGGGAGATATTATGCCAGCTGACTTTGGTAGTGGATTAGCCGATTTAAATCCTGATGATATTGAGAATGTGACGGTATTAAAAGGCCCTGGAGCGGCGGCTCTTTATGGACAAAGAGGTGCAAATGGGGCGATTATCATTACAACAAAATCAGCAAGCTCTAAACAAAAATCTTTAGGGGTTAATTTTAATTCTAACTTCTCTTGGGAAAATGTAAATAAGGCACCAGACATTCAAACTGAATTTGGTCAAGGTCAATATGGCGTATCTTATTTCTCTTACGGAGCATCAGAAGATGGAAACAGCACCAACGGTACAAGTGCTACATGGGGTGCTCCTTTCAATGCAGGGGGGATGTTCTATCAATATGATCCAGCCACAAAATCAAGAGGTTTAACACGTACACCTTGGGTAGCTTATGAACACCCTATTTATTCTTTCTTTAGAACAGGTGTAGATAATACAAACACCTTGAGTTTAGATGGAAATATTGGAAAAACCACCGCGCGTTTTTCAGCTAATCATGGTTCAAGTGATTGGATTGTGCACAATACAGGTTTAGAAAGAACCAATTTAACTTTAACAACCAACACCAAAGTAAACGATAAGTTAACGGTTAGTTTTAAAGGAATTTATAATAATCGTAACTCTGATAATTTACCAGCAACAGGATATGGTAACCAATCTCTAATGTATTGGTTCATGTTTGCTCAACCAAACGTAAACACAGATTGGTATAGAGATTATTGGGCAGAAGGTAAAGAGTTGACTCAATTTGTAAATATTACGACTACAAACCCAGAAAGTCCATATGCAATTTCTGAGCAGTATATTAATGCGCAAAGAAGAAATGGCTTTACAGGTAATGCTTCGGCAACCTATAACTTTACGAAAGAGTTAAGTTTAATGGTTAGAGGATCTATTGACTATGTGCATGATTTCCGCGAAACTCAAAGACCTTGGGACGCTGCAGGGAATAGATTTGCTCATGGATCATATCGTGTTCAAGATATTAACTCTTATGAGTTAAGTGGAGACTTTATGTTTAAGTATAACAAGCAGTTAGGGAAAAACATCAATTTAAATGCCTCAGTTGGGGGAAGTCAATTAAAAAATGAATATAAAAAGAGTGAAACAAGAGCAGATGGATTAGTTATTCCAGGTATTTATAACTTAAAGAACAATGAAAACCCTTTAATTTATGTTCCAGATACAGCTAGATATAGAATTAACAGTTTATATTCGGCTATTTCCTTTGCCTTTAAAAACTATCTATACTTAGATTTAACTGGCCGTCAAGATTGGAGTTCAGTATTGGCTACGCCAACTCGTACAGACAATGTAGGATTCTTTTATCCATCAGCAAGTATATCTTTTGTGGCATCAGATTTTTGGCAGTTACCTACCGCTATTAATTTCGCGAAATTCAGATTCTCTGTTTCTCAAGTAGGTTCTGGAGGAACGACGCCTTATCGTACTGCCTATAACTATATCTTAGCTTCTAATGGAATTTACGTAGATAGCGCGATGACAAATCCGAATATCTTACCTAATCCAAACTTGAAACCACTTCAAACCACAACTTATGAAGCAGGTTTAGATTTAAAATTCTTTAAAAATAGATTAAACTTAGATATTGCCGCTTATTCTGGAAACACTAAAAATCAAATCTTAAGCCGTCAAGTAGATAGAGCAACAGGTTATAGTGTAGCGATGTTTAATGCAGGACGCGTGGATAATAAAGGGATTGAAGTTGCTGTAAACGCTACGCCTTTACAAACTCGTAAATTCACTTGGACAACTATGGCTACGTTCAGTGCCAACCGTAATAAAATTGTAGAACTAGCGGATAGTTCGATTGTATTACGTAGTGGAGCACTAGGAGGTGGGCAAGTGGTGGCTAATGTGGGTGGCAGTATGGGTGATTTATACGGAAGAGGTTATATGCGTTCTCCTGATGGTCAAATTGTATTCGACGAAAAAACTGGTGTGGCTAAAGTAAATACAGCCGACTTAATTTATTTAGGAAACACGATTCCAAAATTCAGATTTAGCTTTGGAACAAATGTGAGCTATAACAAGCGTATCAGCGCGGGCGTTTTATTTGATGCTACTTTAGGTGGAAAAGCACACTCTTTAACGTTCTCCAGAATGGCAGCTTTAGGTAAGTTGAAAGTAACTTTACCAGGTCGTTACAATGGGGTAATTGGAGATGGTGTAGTACAAAACCCAGATGGTACTTATCGTAAGAACGATGTTATTGCAACGAACTTCGAAAACTACTATACCGCACTTTATGGTTCTGATCAAGCAGAGGGTTCAATATTTAGAACCGATTACTTAAAATTCAGAGAGGCCAACATTACTTATACTTTCTCAAAAGAATTAGCTAAAAAAATGGGCTTAAGCAGATTAAGTATCAGTGCTTATGGACGTAACTTATTTATCTGGTCACCATGGCCAGCGTTCGACCCTGAGTTTGGAACATTATCTGGTACAGACATTACCCAAGGATTTGAAACAGGGCAATTGCCTTCAACTCGAACCTTCGGAGCACGTTTAGTTGTAGGTCTTTAATCTTGAATTAACATGAAAAATATTAACATAAAGAAAAGTCTATGCGCCCTATTTGCCGTGGGTATGTTATTCAGCGCATGTGATAAAAATTTCGAAGAAATCAATACCGATCCAATTGGTAAAGGAACAACAACGCCTAACCAATTATTAGCTCCAGCTATGGTGAATGTATTGTCGGCTAATATGGTCCGAAATCGTAACTTTAATAATGAATTAATGCAAGTTACGGTTAACATTAGTGATGCCGAAGCACAAGTATTTCGTTATGACTTTAGAAGAACTTGGTCGGATTATACTTGGAACGTTTGGTATCCCGAATTAACCAATTTAAAAGATATGGGTCGTATTGCTAGCCAACCGGGTAAAGAGAACAAATCTTACCAAGCCATATCTTTAATTACCCAATCTTGGGTTTCTCAATTGCTTACTGATGTATATGGTGATGTCCCTTACTCAGAAGCAAATGAAGGTCGTCAAGGCGTTTATGAGCCTAAATTTGATGCTCAAAAAGACATCTATTTAGATTTGTTTAGCAAGTACGAACAAGCGAATACCTTATTAAAATTTGGAGAAGCTATTATTCCTACTGGCGACCCAGTTTATCAAGGTGATTTGAACAAATGGAGAAGATTTGGAAACTCTTTATATTTAAGAGCTTTACTACGTGTTGCCCATAAATCTGATGTTTCTGCTCAAGTGGTTGCTAAAATTAAAGAAATCTTGGAGACAAAAACTAGTGAATACCCTGTAATGGAGGATAATACGCATACGGCTAAAATTTTGTGGAATGGTACAAATAGTAGCTCTGCCGTTTATTCTTCTCCGTTTATGATTAATGTACGTGCAGTAGATTTCCGTACTCCAGCTATTACGGAGTTCTTTATAGATCATTTACGTAACTGGAATGATCCAAGACTACAAGGCTCGTTAGGGGTTAACGGTACACCAAGATGGGGAATTTCTCAGGGTCCAAATGGATGGGCAGGTGTGCCTTCTGGTTATGCGCCAGGTGCTGGGGTTACTAAACAAGCTTATTTTTATTCAGATGCACAAGGTGCAGGAATTACTTTGCAAACCGATCGTTATACAGGTATTATTATGAATGTGGCCGAGGTTGATTTCATAAAAGCTGAAGCGGCTGCTCGTGGATGGATATCTTCTTCACCTGAAATTCATTATTATACCGGAATGGCAAATAGTTTGAATTATTGGTTGCCAAATTATATATCTAAGCCTACTGACGCGAATTTCATAAATTATGTTCGTGACGCCGATCTGATGTGGGATAATTCTTTACCATTAGACAGCAAAGTTCCTGGGACGAATAGTAAATTAGCTATGATTCATTTACAAAAATACTATGCGATGTTCTTAGTAGATTTCCAACAATGGATAGAGCATCGTAGAACTGGCCACCCTATTTTACCAAAAGGGCCAGGATTAGCTAATGGTGGTGAAATGCCAGCACGCTTAAATTACCCAATTATTACGCAGTCGGCCAATCCTACCAACTATAGAAATGCGGTAGCGGCACAAGGAACTGATGATATTAGAACTAAAGTTTGGTGGCAAAAGCCTTAATTTTTCAAGAATAAGAAAAGGTTATGAAAAAGAAATTCATATATGGGAGTTTACTACTGAGTTTAGTAGCCCTATCGTTTGGCTGTAAGCGTGATAGTGATTATGTGATAAGCACCCCAAGCGACTATATAGCTAATTTAGATCTAAGAAAGATCTACATGGGTAAGGAAGTTGAACTTACTAAAGAAAATATGCGTGGGGCAAGTATTGTAAAAGGTCAAGTGATCTCTGATCACTCTGGAAACAACTTGCCTGAAGGATTATTAATTATCCAAAACTTAAGAACAGCTGGAAACGGTATTGATTCCTTACGTGGAATTGCGATTAATATTGGCGCAGAAGCGGCTAAATATGTGCCAGGTGACTCGGTTCATGTTACGATTGAAGGCGCAAAAATCAATCGAGTGGATGGAATATTAACGATTACTGGAGTTAGTCCGGATAAAGTGGATAAAAAAGCTTCAGGGGTTAATGTAATTGCGAACAGAGGTTATGCGAATTTGATTAATCAGTTCCCTGATCGATTTGAAAGTACGTTATTAAATATTGTAAAAGGTACTTATAATCCAACGCTGAATCCTAATGCTGTTTTAGCAGGAGAAAAGTTGTTAAATGATGGTACATCTGATTTAAAAATTGTGACATCTAACAACGCTACTTTTGCCAATATGACCCCTCCTTATTCAGGAAACTATAAAGGGATTGTATTTAATAAAGTAGGTGCAAATGGCGCATTAAATCCATACCACAAAGTTAGAGTAGCTAGTGATATTGTCACATTAAGTTCTACGGTTGATATTCCTGAGATAATCATTTCAGGATTCTTAAACGACCCAATTGGAAGTGACTCAAACTATGAGTATATCCAATTAATCGCAACTAAGGATATTGATTTCTCTGTTACCCCATTCTCTTTAACGACCTGTAATAATGCCGGCGCTACAGTGCCAACAGGTGTTCCTGCTTTAGGATGGGCAACGGGTCAAGCTAAAACCTATAAATTTGAATTAAAATCAGGTACGGTTAAAAAGGGCGAGTTTTTCTATGTAGGTGCTCCAACCAAATTAATCAATGGTCCGAGTTCAAATGCTATGGATGGGGCTAAATTTATTACAGAATTTAGTTATAATAATACAGCGAGCCCTCGTTTCAATAGCACACGTTCAGAGTTTGGTACAGCCACAACCAATTTATTGGCTAATAGTGGAAATGCTTTTGGTATGGCGTTATTTAGAGGTTTACAGGTAACTGTAGATACTCAACCTATTGATGTGGTATTTGTGCACAATGGGGGGTCTTTATACACAGCAGGTCCTGCACCTACATATGGCAGAGGTTATAGAATTGGAAATACCGACGTTTATGATGTAATCGATCCGATCACAGGTAATGTTCAGCCATATTTCATGGCAGGATCAAACACACAAAGATTTACTTATTTTGGTGGCGGAGCCGATAGAGGTTCTTTCTACAAATTAGGCGGAGTTTTTGATACCAATTTAGGTAAATGGGTACAAGCCCGCTCGAATGGATACGTAGTATTGGAAAAAACATCCAGTGTGAGTGAGATTCAAGGCGAAGGCTCTACAACCTTAAAATAATATTAAACCCCTCGAACTTGTTCGAGGGGTTTCTCTTTTCCCCTACAAAAAAGACTTATAAAATAATAGCGAAAGAAACTACTCATCATGAATAGGAAAGAATTTTTAAAGCAGTTCGGATTAGTATCTGGAAGTGCTTTTATTGCGCTTAAAGCCTCGGCAATTACAGGCTTAAAACATGGAGAAATCATCAGTGGTAGGGTAAGTAGTGAAGGTAAAGGAATTGCAGGAGCTGTAGTTTCAGATGGATATTCGGTCGTAAAAACAGACAAAGACGGTTATTATAAATTGCAACCTCATGAATTAGCGGACTGCGTGTTTTTAAGCACCCCTGCTGGTTATGAATTTAAAAGCAACAATCATATTGTGCAACAATATGAGCACTTAGGCGCTCGTAATGAGTATCATTTTAAACTGCAAAAATTAAAGCAAGATGATGACCATCATCATTTTATTATTTGGGCCGATCCTCAAATCAAAAACAAGGACGATATTGATCAAATGATGACAAGCAGTGTGCCTGATGTGCAGAAATTGGTAAAGGATCTAGGAAAAAATGCCTTGGTGCATGGCATTAGTGTTGGAGATATTGTTTGGGATGTATTGCCATTATTTGCAGATTATAATCTAGCCGTAACGCGTATGGGTATTCCATTTTTCCAAGCATTAGGAAATCATGATATGGATTATCGTCAAGGCGGAGATGAAACCTCGGATAGAACATTTAAGCAATATTATGGCCCAACCTTTTATTCCTTTAATCGTGGACAAGCTCACTATATCGTATTAGATGATGTTCGATATTTAGGTACAGATAGAAATTATGATGGTTATATTTCTGAAGCCCAATTAGCTTGGTTACAAAAAGATTTAGCTTTAGTGCCAAGTGATCAGTTAGTCATTATTAATCTGCATATTCCCGTTCATAGTTCCGTAAAAAATCGCGAAGATTTTTATGCTTTATTTAAGAACCATAAAAACGTGCATATTATGTCGGGGCATACACACTACAATAAGAACGTTATTCAAAATGGGGTGTATGAACATAATCATGGAGCCGTTTGTGGCGCATGGTGGACCGGTCCAATTTGTGAAGACGGAACACCAAGAGGCTATGGCGTGTATGAAGTAAAAGGAAAAAAATTGAGTTGGTACTACAAAGCAACTGGAAAGTCTAGGGCCCATCAAATATCTATTGATATTGAAGAATTAACCAAACAAAAAAGGGTCTTAGCCAATGTTTGGAACTATGATCCGGATTGGAAAATAGAATGCTTTTTAGACGGCAAAAAAGTGGAAATGGAAAGACATACTGCTTTTGATCCTGAGGCGGTTAGATTGTATAAGGGAAATAACATGCCGGCTGGACGAACTTTCCCTGAGCCTAAGCGTACGGATCATATTTTTATGGTACATGCCGGACCTGAGCTAAAAAATGTTAAAATTGTAGCTACTGATCCTTTTGGGAATCAATATATAGCTGAAAAAACTAATTAATGGGAATTTATGAAAAAACCATATTTTATCCTGGGAATAAGCGCTTTGCTGAGCTTTTCCGCTTGTCAATCTTTGAGACCATCTTCTGCTAAAGGGGCGCTTGATTTTCCAGCCTTTAGTGCAGAAGCGCACCGTGGAGGTCGTGGATTAATGCCAGAAAATACGATTATTGCCATGTTGGATGCTTTGAGAAATGATAAAGTAACCACATTAGAAATGGACACACATATAACTAAGGATAAACAAGTTATTGTGACACACGATCCTTATTTGAATCCAGCTTTTATGTTGAGCCCAGAGGGAAAAGATATTCCTAAATCGGACAATAAAAAATATGCTATCTATCAAATGAATTATGAGGAAATCAAAGCATTTGATATTGGGACTAAATTTTATGGGACTTATCCCGATCAAAAGAAAATAAAAACCCATATTTCTCGCTTGGAGGAATTAATTGACGCTGTTCAAGCTGAGATCAAAAAAACAGGTCGTCCACAAGTGTTTTATAATATTGAAACTAAGTCGGTAGCTGATGGCGACGGAACACTTCACCCTGCTCCAGCAGAATTTGTAGATTTGTTAATGCAAGTTATTCAAAAGAAAAAAGGCCAAGACTTTGTCGTTATACAATCTTTTGATAAACGAACGATTCAATACTTAAATCAAAAATATCCTAAAATAAAAGCGTCTTATTTGGTGAGTAACAAAAACAGCTATACTTTCTATCGCGAGGAATTAGGATTCAAACCTTTTATCATCAGTCCTAACTACAAGATTGTAGACGCTGATTTTGTGCAAAAGGCGCACGCAGATGGCGTAAAAGTTATTCCTTGGACAGTTAACACTAAAAAAGACATGGATGCTTTAAAAGCGCTTAAAGTAGATGGAATTATAACAGATTATCCAAACTTATTTTAACACCTAATCATTAATAAGAACAAACGGAATGGCATTTAGATTATTTCCCGCCCCTGCGGCACATAAACCACTTCTACCTCCTGAAAAAATAGATCCTGAATATAAAAAACTACGTTTTCAAGTTTTCTTAGGAATATTCTTAGGATATGCGGGCTATTATTTAGTGCGCAAGAACTTTTCCTTAGTCATTCCGGATTTAGTAGAATTAGGTTATACCAAAGGGCAATTGGGAATCGCCTTGTCAGGAGTTTCTATAGCCTACGGATTGAGTAAATTTATTATGGGCAGTTATTCAGACAGAAGCAATGCCCGTATTTTTCTTTCCTTAGGCTTATTATTATCCGCTTTCACTATGATTTTTATGGGGATACTTCCTTATGGAACCTCATCTATTGCGGTTATGTTTGTGATTCTTTTCCTAAATGGCTGGTTTCAAGGAATGGGTTGGCCTCCATGCGGAAGAGTTGTGGTACATTGGTATTCTATAAAAGAACGCGGAACAGCCATGTCTATTTGGAATGTAGCCCATAATGTTGGGGGAGGTTTAGTTGGGCCAATTGCGATATTAGCATTAGAAATATTCGCTCAATGGCAAGCTAAATTATATTTCCCAGGCATGATCGCCTTAATTTTTGCAGTCATAGCTTATGTACTCGTGAGAGATACACCCCAATCATGCGGATTGCCACCTGTTGAAGTTTATAAAAAAGATTATCCAAAAGACTATTCGGCGGATAGCGAGAAAGAACTAAGTTCTAAGGAAATATTTTTCAAATATGTATTTAATAATCGCATGCTTTGGTATATCGCCTTTGCCAATGCCTTTGTGTATTTAGTGCGTTATGGAGTTTTAGATTGGGCGCCTACCTTTTTGCAGGAAGCTAAAGATTTCTCTATTAAAGAGTCGAGTTGGGCTTATTTTGCCTATGAATGGGCGGGTATTCCGGGTACTTTATTGTGTGGATATATCTCTGATAAAGTATTTAAAGGCAGACGCGCTCCGGCAACCATCATTTATATGGCTTTAGTATTTATTGCGGTATTAGTGTATTGGAAAAATCCTCCTGGAAATGTTTGGATTGATATCAGTGCTTTAATTATAATTGGCTTTTTAATTTATGGCCCTGTTATGCTAATTGGTGTTCAAGCCTTAGATTTAGCGCCTAAAAAGGCAGCAGGTACTGCAGCAGGATTAACCGGTTTATTTGGCTATTTGGGTGGAGCTCTATTTGCTAATATTGCAGTAGGTTTTGTGGTAGATCTCTGGGGATGGGATGGAGGCTTTTTGATGATCGCTTTATCCTGTATTTTAGCTATTGGTTTCTCTGCCCTTACATGGAACCGAGAAAAAATTAATTTACAACAAGTTTAAAAGGTATTTAGCATATGAAATCTTTTCTTCAAGTATTCCTTATAGCGCTTTTCCTAGGCTTGAGCTTAAACACAAAAGCTCAAAAGTTAAATTATGATACGACACATCGTCCGGCTAAATATGCCGAACTAGTAAATAAATTTAAGGCAGAAACTTCGGCCAAAAAACCGATTATATTTTTAGGTAATAGTATCACGGCGGGTACAGATTGGGGCAAGCTATTAAAGCTGGAGAATAGTTTGAATCGTGGTATATCAGGCGATATTACTTATGGAGTCGTAGAGCGCTTACAAGAAGTTATAGACCGTAAACCTTCGAGTATATTTTTACTGATAGGTATAAATGATATTTCTCGAAATATTCCGGATTCTTTAATTCTTCAAAACTATCGTAAAATAATTTCCAGAATACGTCAAGGCTCCCCGAAAACACAGATTTATATGTATACCTTATTACCTGTGAATGCTAGTTTTGGGAAGTTTAAAAATCACTATGGAAAAGATGATCGTATTTTGTATATCAATGATGAAATTCGAAAACTTAAAGCAAAAAAGGTAGAAATTTTAGATCTTTACCCTGCCTTTATTGATTCAGAAAATAAACTTCGAGCAGAATTAACTAAAGATGGTCTTCATTTAATTCCAGCAGGATACGAGGTGTGGGCAAAATTCTTAAAGGATAAGGGTATATTTAAATAGTAAAATCCCTTTTTTGGTCCCGTAGTTCAACGGATAGAATAGAAGTTTCCTAAACTTTAGATATGGGTTCGATTCCCGTCGGGACCACTTTTTTGATTACTTTAGGGAATATTCCCATCGCTAGACTCTCTTCACACTGGAGTGATTCCATTTATTAATATAGCGGAGCGAAATACTAATAGTACTACATATGGAGTTTACAAAGGGACAAAGTGTCCTTAATAAATTAGATAATTATGAATAAATTTCTTTTTACTTCAATATTGTTATTCGGCATAGCGATTAATTTTACTTATGTTCAAAAATTTGAAAAACTAAGTAAAGAACAGCAGGCTATTGTAAAACAAGTAAATAGTGTTTTACACATGAAACAAAATTTTAATGTCTATCCTGATAGTATAGCCTTTTATCCTTATTTAATCAAATTGAAAAGGAATTAAATAATAAAGCTGTTGTAAAGGATATTGTTGCTATTGATCCTATATTAGGGGATTCAGATAATCTTGAATATAGAGTTCCAATACTCATTTCTTGTTTAAAACCGGCTAAAAGTCAGTCAGAACTTGGAAAGCGTGGTTATTTAAACATTTATGTAGGAATGTCTGATGCAATAAAGGCATTAGAAGCGGTACTCAATGAATGGCCAGGTTTTTAGAAGTATTCCTTTAAGGCCACGAAGTATTTATGCTTCTTTGAAATATAATTTTTAAAACCAAGTCCAGAGTTTCAAGTCCAAAGAAGATTCTATTATTTTTTCTTGGTGATCAGGTAGAGCAGGAAAGAAATCTATGCCGGCGAATTTTTCTACACTATCAATACTAAGGGCATAAGACTGAATTCCTAAGTTTGATTTAGTGTTGGGTATGATAAAGCCAATGCCTTTAATAATAGGCTCTCGATAATCTAGAATCACCTTATAAAAGTATTTAGGAATAGAAACTTTGTTTTTTCCTATGGTGCTAAAAGGAGCGTTCAACACAGGGCCAGTTACAATATAAACCGCTTCGTTTTCTATAGCCCAAGTTCTAGTTTGATCTTCTAATACCTTCCAAATTCCACGGTTAAAGCTAGGGTATTGAGGAGAAATATTGCTGTAATAGAAAGATTCGCGCATAGTGGATAAAGACCAGCTCATGTCTGCAGCCGGAGCTAAATGCCCTCGATCCAAGCCTGAGCCTTTGTAATCATTATCGTTAGCGGTGCCTGTTTCAACTAATGGATCAGATTTGAACCGATTTGTACGATGATAAATTTTAGTGGTTTCTTGGCGAGTTAATTCATAGGCTACCCAATTAGCTTGTTCATGATCTTCATTATAACTAAAACTAAAGCCTGTGCGATGGATAACTTTTTCATTAGGCTTAATCCTGGGGATTTCAAGTAAAACAGGGTCTATAGACGCTGTTTGAGCAAATAATAGATGGAATAGGAATACCGCGCAAATTAGGCCAAATAGCTTTTTCATAAAGCGAACTAATCTAGAAATAATATATTATATTTACATGATGAAATCCCCTCTTTTACCATCCGACCTTCAGTCTGCTGCACAAGCCCAGTTTGTGGAGCTTATTGAGCATGTTGCTGTTGGTGTGGTGAAACATAGAGCGGATTTAAGTATTGTAATGGCTAATGTGAAAGCCTTGGAATTACTAGGTTTGACTAGAGATCAGCTCATTGGGAAAACTTCATTTGATCTATCTTGGCATGTAATTGATGAGCAAGGAAAAATTTTGCCAGTCGAATTGCATCCAGTATCCCTTGCACTAGAATCCGCTAAACCTGTTGAAAACTTGGTTATGGGTGTTTTCAGACCCCTTACCAACGATAGAGTTTGGATTTTGGCCTCCGCTATTCCTAAATTAGATGCAAATGGCAAGGTAGAGTGTATTATAGTTACTTTTAGTGAGATTGATGCGCTTAAAAAGAAGGAGCTAAAAATTGTAGAATCTAACAAAATGATAAATAGCATTCTTGAATCTGCTCATGATGCTATTATTGTTTACAATGAGCAGTTTGAAAAGGTGTTTATCAGTAAATCGGCAGCTGATATATCCGGTTTTACTTTAGAAGAATTATATAATAGTAAAGCCTTTTCTCTGGTATCAGATTCAGACACACATCTTCTGGAGCAAGCAAAAAAGGAATTGCTTGAGCAAGGTTCTATTAAAGATAAACGTGTAAAATTAACCACCAAACAAGGAGATCAACTGGATTTTACTTGGTCGGGCAAATATGATAAAGAACTCAATTTAGTCTATCTGATAGGGAAAGATGTAACCGAACAAAAGTGCTATGAAGCCGCTCTAATTCGATCTAAACGTTTGTTTAAATTCTCTTCTGAAATTAATGACTTGATTTTAAATGCCCAAAAGCCCTTAGATTTATATGATGGCTTTTGTGAAATTGCTGTGCGTACGGGAGGCTTTGTTTTTGCCTTTGTTGGTTTAAGAGATGATGTGAACCAAAGTATTAAGCCTTATAAATACGCTGGAGCTGAGGCGGGTTACCTAGCTTTTTTTGAAAAGAATATTTCATTAAAAAATATACCTGAAGGTAATGGTCCTTCTGGAAGAGCTATTCGAGAAGGTAAAATATATTATTGCAATGATATAGCCAATGATCCTAGTATGGAAGTCTGGAGAGAAGAAGCCTTAAAAAGAGGATTCCTGTCTTCATTAACTTTCCCTGTGCAGTTAGAAGGACATACGATTGCGCAAATTTCGATATACGCGAATAAAGCCAACTTCTTTAATGAGGAAGAATTAGAGTTAATGAATCGTATCAATGAAAATATCAATTTTGCGATGAGTAATCTTGCTTTAGCGGAGAAACACCATTTGGCTAAAGCACAGATTGATACGCTAACTTTGGCTATCGAGCAAAGTACCACCTCCATCATGATTACGGATATCAATGGCTTTTTTGAATATGCCAATCCATCTTTTTGCAGGTCATCAGGTTACACTTTAGAAGAAATAATTGGGGTAAAAACCAACCTTCTAAAATCAGGCTTTACGCCAATAGAAGAATATCAAAGATTATGGTCAAAACTTAAAAGTAAAGAATCTTGGGTAGGCGAGTTTTGCAACAAGAGAAAAAATGGTAGTTTGTATTGGGTAAAAGCTTATATCAGTCCGGTAGTGAACGCGGAGGGAGAGATAACCAAATTTATTTGTGTTGAAGAAGATATCACGCTGCAAAAGGAAACCCTCTCTAATTTAGAGTCAAAAAACAAGCAATTAGCTAAAATTGCCTGGGAGCAATCTCATTTGGTTAGGGCACCATTAGCCAGAATTATGGGCTTAGTTAGTCTATTTAATAGCGATGTGGTTTCGGAAGAAGAGCGAATTAAATTTTTAAAAGATTTGCAAGTATCGGCCGATGAATTAGACGCTGTGATTAAAGCCATTGTTTTAAAAACGAATGATCAATCTATAGATTAGCTTCTTGTCAGCTTTATATTAGCTTTGCTTCACCTTCGGATTTCGGTCAGGTTTCGGTCGGACGCCGCGCGATACGAGTCCAGTAAATTACATAAGCCTTCAAGAACTTAAAATATACTACGATACTGTAAGGCCTCTGCGATATGATTGGTTTGAATTTTTTCAGTCGCTTCTAAGTCGGCAATGCTTCGGGCAACCCTTAATATTCTATCATAAGCTCTTGCTGAAAGGTGTAGTCTGGTCATTGCATTTTTGAGTAATTCTTGACTAGCCTTATTGATTTCACAGCATTGCTGTATTAGTTTACTACTCATTTGTGCATTTAAGCCTGTTTTTTCATTAGCTATGCCCAGACTTTTGAATCGGACTTGTTGCAAAATCCTGGCTTGAAGCACTCTTTCTTTGATTTGGACACTTTTTTCTGTGCTTTTGCCTTGATGAATTTCTTCAAAACTTATCGGATTAACTTCTAAATGAATATCGATCCGATCTAATAATGGCCCAGAGATTTTATGCAGATACTGCGCTTTTTGATAAGCCGTACAAATACAGTCTTGTTGAGGATGATTAGCATAGCCGCATGGGCAAGGATTCATAGCGGCTACAAGTATGAAGTGGCAAGGATAGCTAATGGTATGATGTGCCCGATTTAAGGTGATATGACCATCTTCTAAGGGTTGACGAAGCATCTCTAATACAGGCCTTTTAAATTCGGGTAATTCGTCTAAAAATAAAACTCCATGATGCGCGAGCGCAATTTCTCCTGGCTTAGGATGCACACCGCCTCCAATTAAAGCCATGCTAGTACTGCTATGATGTGGCGCGCGAAAAGGACGGCTTGTAAGCAGTTTTCTTTGCTGGTGGCTTGAAGAAGACACGGAATAGATTTGCGTGCATTCTAGGGCTTCATTTAAGTTGAGACGAGGCATAATACTAGGGAGTCTTTTGGCAAGCATAGATTTTCCTGAGCCTGGTGGTCCACACAATAAAACATGATGGCCTCCAACAGCGGCAATTTCTAGAGCTCGCTTTAAGTTTTCTTGTCCTTTGACATCGCTAAAATCTAAGCTATTGCCGGATTCTTGAACCTGATTAATTTCTGCTCAATTGGGTTTGTGTAAGGCGGGAGCTGGAAGGTCACCTTTTAAAAATTGGATGACTTGTTTAAGGTGATGGAATCCAAAAGCTGGAAAGTCTGGAATTAAGTTAGCTTCCTCTGCATTAGGATGAGGTAAGATAATCGCTTTAAGGCCTTGTTTTTGGGCTTGTAGAGCCATTGATAAAGCGCCTTTGATAGGTTTTAATTCTCCACTTAACGAGAGTTCTCCCATCATGAAATAGTTTTCTAATGCTTGATGAGGAATTTGCTTGGAGGCCGCAAGGATTCCAATAGCAATGGGTAAATCGTAAGCAGAGCCCTCTTTTTTGATATCGGCAGGGGCTAAATGAACGAGGATTCGTTTTTTAGGCATGTTTAATTTGCTAGCTTTAATCGCGGCGCCTACTCTAAACATACTTTCTCTAACAGCCGTATCGGCTAAGCCCACGGTATGATACTGCAAACCGTTGCTCACATCTACCTCGATGGTTATTTTTAAGCCCTCAATGCCTTGCAATGCACAGCCATAAGTTTTAACTATCATGGCTTGAAGTTCGGAAATTAAGCGTCTTTCCTGAAATGCAAGGCTTACAAGTCCTTAATAAATTGATTTATAAAGTGTTGTGCTTTATTGGTGTCCTGATATTTACCTTCTGCCAGGTACATTTGGCATATTGCGCATCATTTTAGCGGCTGCGGCTGGATTAGAGAACTGTTTCATCACTTTTCTCATATCCTCAAATTGTTTTAACAATTTTGTCACATCCTCAACTTTGCTTCCTGAACCTTTTGCAATACGTAAACGACGGCTTTGTTGAATACTATCTGGATTTTCCCGTTCAAATGGCGTCATCGATTGAATGATCGCTTCTACCCCTTTAAAGGCATCGTCTTGGATATCTACATTTTTCATCATTTTGCCAACACCAGGAATCATACCCATGA
>CAZQFF010000001.1:168261-185330 GCA_964592575.1 uncultured Pedobacter sp. | reverse complement strand
CTGGATTTGGCTGTAGAAATCGTTAAAATCGAATTTATTTTTACGGATTTTCTTTTGTAATTCGGCGGCTTGTTTTTCATCAAACTGTTGTTGCGCGCGCTCTACTAAGGAAACCACGTCACCCATACCTAAAATACGGGAAGCCATACGATCTGGATAGAACACATCTAAGGCCTCCATTTTCTCGCCCGTACCAATAAACTTGATAGGTTTATTTACAACGGACTTAATAGATAAGGCCGCACCACCACGGGTATCACCATCTAATTTGGTTAGTACTACTCCAGTAAAGTCTAAGCGATCGTTGAATACTTTAGCGGTATTAACGGCGTCTTGACCAGTCATGGCATCAACTACAAATAAAATTTCATGAGGTTGCGTTTTAGCTTTAACTTCTGAAATTTCATTCATCAAGCTTTCATCAATAGATAAACGACCCGCGGTATCTATGATAATCACATTATGATGATCTTTTTTGCCTTGCTCAATACCTTCCATAGCAATAGCAACAGGATCTTTTGATTCGGTATTGGCATATACAGGTACCCCAATTTGGCTACCTAATACTTGCAATTGATCAACCGCTGCTGGACGGTATACGTCACCAGCAACTAATAAGGGTTTTTTACCTTTGCTTTTTAAATGTAAGGCTAATTTACCAGAGAATGTAGTTTTACCAGCACCATTTAAACCGGCAATTAAAATGACAGTTGGATTTGCTTTTAAGTCTAATTCGGTTACCTCACCACCCATCAAGGCCGTCAGTTCATCGTTCATTACTTTAGTCAGCAACTGACCAGGTGAAATGCTGGTTAATACATTTTGACCAAGGGCTTTTTCCTTTACTTCATCGGTAAAAGATTTAGCCGTTTTATAATTTACGTCGGCATCTAAAAGGGCTTTTCGGATCTCTTTCATGGTCTCTGCCACATTGATTTCCGTGATGCTTCCTTGTCCTTTTAATACTTTAAATGCTCTATCGAGTTTATCCTGTAAATTTTCAAACATAGTCTCTGTAATTCTTTGCCCACAAAGTTAG
The DNA here is from genome assembly GCA_964592575.1 of uncultured Pedobacter sp. Lineage (GTDB taxonomy): Bacteria > Bacteroidota > Bacteroidia > Sphingobacteriales > Sphingobacteriaceae > Pedobacter. Next base: position 184,291 of record CAZQFF010000001.1, on the reverse strand, counting down.
TAAATTTCTAAAGAATAAGATTTTTTTCATTTTTTTATCCTATTCATGCAACGTTTCCTTTGGGTTTGTGTCTTTAAGTTACATTACACAAACCTATGAAACTATTTTACTGTAACCTATTATTGCTCCTTCTGGGGCAGGCTACCTTCGTGCAGGCTGACGAAAGCATGAAGAAAAAAACGATGGCTATTCGAGCCACCCAAACGATTAAAATTGATGGCCATTTAAATGAATCAGATTGGCAGAAAGCGCCTTTACTTTCGGGCTTTACCCAAGTTCGTCCTAATCCTGGAAAGGTGGAAGACGAGGAAACGCGTACGGAAGTTAGGGTCCTTTATGATAATGAAGCCATTTATGTGGGCGCTAAAATGTATGATAAGCCTCAGGACATTGCTAAGGAATTAAGGGCTAGAGATAAAATCGGCAATGCTGATTTTTTTGGCATTTTTTTCGATACTTTTTTAGATGGGATTAATGCCAATGGTTTTTTTGTCACCGCAGCTGGAGTTCAATTTGACGCGAAATATTCTGTGGTAGGAGGTGAGGACTCCAATTGGAATGCGGTTTGGGAAAGTGAAGTGCAAATGGTTTCCGATGGCTGGATAGCAGAATTAAAAATTCCTTATTCGGCTTTGCGCTTTTCAAATAAAGAAAGTCAGAACTGGGGCTTTAATATTATTCGAAATAGAACGGGAAAGAATGAGCAAAGGTTTTGGAGTTTCGTGGACCCAAAAGTGAGCGGTTTGGTTAATCAGTTTGGGGTTTTAGAGAATTTAGAATCTATCAAAGCCCCACTACGCTTGGCCTTTTCACCTTATTTATCTTCATCCACAAATCATTACCCTTCACCTTTAGCGAAGAATTGGACCAACACCCTCAATGGAGGTATGGATGTGAAATTTGGGATAGATAAGAGCTTTACTTTAGATATGACGTTAATCCCCGACTTTGGACAAGTAAGGAGTGATAATCGGGTATTGAATTTGAGTCCCTTTGAAGTTAGATTTAATGAGAATAGGCAATTTTTTACGGAGGGTACAGAATTATTTAACAAGGGCGATTTGTTCTACTCCAAACGTATTGGATCCATCCCTAATTACTATCAGGATTTAAGTTTGGGAGCGGGCGAAAGATTAGAAAACTACCCTACAGAATCAAAGATTATCAATGCGAGTAAAATATCGGGGAGAACCGCTTCGGGCTTAGGAATCGGTTTAATTAATGCGGTTACGAATAGAATGTATGCTGAGGTGGTTGGTCCTCTTGGAGAAAGACGTTTAGTGGAAAACCAACCTTTTACCAATTATAATGTTTTGGTGCTGGACCAAAATTTAAAGCATAACAGTTCACTAACTTTTGTGAATACTAATGTTTGGAGACAAGGAACAGCTTATGATGCTAATGTTACGGCTTTAATGACTAATTTAAATACCAAAGGGAATAAGTACTATTTAAATTTAGAATCTAAATTGAGCTATTTAACCCAAAACCCAATAGTCAAGGAGCGCTATGGAACAGCTTATCGCATTTCCTTGGGTAAGAAAAGTGGAAATTGGACTTATTCCTATACACAAAATGCGGCGGATAGGCGTTTTAATCCATCGGATTTGGGTTATTATACGAATAATAATTTTTTAGATCAGGGGATAGATTTAACCTACAATGATTATAAACCTAATCAGTTATATAATCGTTTACAAGCTTGGTTTGTTATGGAATATTCTCGTCGTTTTAGACCTTCTGCTTATCAAAGTGTGGGCTTTTATCCAGGGCTTTATATGCAATTTAAAAATTTCTGGTCAGTAGAGCTTAATGGAAATTATTTGCCAGTTCAACACGATTATTATGAGTCTAGAGATGGTTCCTTATTTAAAGCACCAGCTCGTTTTAGAATAGGATTGTATGTGAACCCTAATCATACAAAGGCCTATAATTTTGGCGGAAATATTCGATATACACGTATGTCTGATCAGGGAGGAGTGATTTGGAATACGTATTTATTTCAAAATTGGCGCGTAAACGACAAATTGGCTTTGACATTAGAAACGGGTTATAGTCCTAGCAGAGGTTTGTTGAATTGGCTCACTAAAGCTAATAATGGCAGTATTTTCTCTAGCTATGACCGAGAAACGGTAGAAAACTTATTTTATGTAAAATATAGTTTTAATCGAAAAATGGGACTTACTTTTATAGGTCGTCATTATTGGTCAGATCGTAGAAATAAGGCCTTTTATAAGTTAAATAGCCAAGGAGGCTTGGATCTTTTAGAGCAGGATACCTATACATCTATGAACCGAAATTATAATGTTTTCAATATTGATATGGTGTACACTTGGCAGTTTAGAGCGGGTAGCGAGCTGAGCATAGCGTACAAAAATGCCGGAGAACTTAGCGAGCAAGATATCAGAAAGGGATATTCTAGAAATTTGAGAGAGGTTTTATCAGAGCCACAAAATCAAACCTTTTCGGTTAAATTGCTTTATTACATCGATTATTTACAATTCAAGAAAAATAAGCAATTGGATTACCGTGGAAATATAAAGGATAAACCAAGAGCTAAATTCTGACTGGCTTGAATTTTACTATCATTGTCGCGGTCATATAAGCCCACTCCAGTTATAGAAACATTCATGAAACGATTAACTTTGGCCACTATATTAAAATCTAAACGATGATCGATGTGGCCAAAGTTATCGTATGGGATAAACATATTATATCTGGATTTCAATACGATGTTCTTGGCCACTTCTTTCTCGTAGCTCGTTACAATTTGAAAAGCGAGCTCGTTTCGGAAGGTTTTGCCTTTAGCGACCCCAAAATTATTCGGATTAGTTTTATACAGATTGGTGTCCAATACAAAAGTTTGACGGGCCGTTCCGGTACCAATACGGGTAGAGAAAACTTTATTAGGTTTATATTCAAAACCTAGAGATTCGGTTAAATATCCAGGCGCCATAAATCTGGACAGTAAGTTTTCTACTTCTTTGCCACGGGCGTCTTTAGGATAAGAGAATCCTTTGTCAAATTGTGATTCAAAACTTATGGAGCCAAAAAAATACCAATTTTTAGATAATTGAAGAGCCGCTTTATTATCCCAATAAATCCGGTCATTGGTTTTCTTTTGTAATTGATTTTTGTTTTTAATTTTTCCGTACTGTAAGATGGTTTCACTGGTATAGCTAAAACTTTCTTTACTGTACTCGGCTTTATAGTTTATCACTCCCCCTAAGGCAAATGAATTTACTCCTCCCGCTTTCCAGTTATCTGAAAAGGCGGCCTGATTCACATTGATGCCAACTAATGTTTTTGTTTTCCAATAGTTCACTTTAGCATTAACCGTTTTGACTTCCATGCTAACGGGCTCAAAGTGTAAGGAGCCTTTTCGCGTAGGAAGAGGGCTTCGCTTGAGCTTAATGTCCATGTCTTTTGTGGAAATTGGAATGGTATCAATTTCTTGTGCTTGCGCAAAACATGGAATGAAAAGGAGAACCGTTAGGAAATGAAAAATTTGCTTCTTGGTCATCATGTTTGGCAAAAATATTAAAAATATTTGGACCTAGGGTCATGGTTTGGAACCCAAAGGAACCAAAGGCTTAAAATCAGGTAATTTAGGCAGGCGTAATATATTAGGATTTCGCTTATAAGAGTTATAAGAGTTTCTTACAAACTGAGAAAAGGCATAATCACTAGCCGTTAAAACAAATTGATAAGTTGGCCTATATTGAAGCATGAAATCCTTGATATCGAAGTTGGAGTGTCCTAATGTGCTTTTAACAAATTCGGGATTAAATCTATAGTCTATAATCGCTTCCTTATAGTCTTTTTCTAATATGGATTGCAAATAGCGCGCATTTTTTCCTTTACGGCTCAACAGATTGTAAATCGCATCTATACTTAGCCCGGCACCAGCGCTTCCTATCGTAAATAAATCTTTGGTATTACCTTGGACTAAGGCATAACGATATTCTTGAAGACTTTTAGCATATTGTTCTTGCGGGCTTAGCTTTTTGCCTTGAATTGTAACCTCATTTAAACGAATAGATAAGGGTTTGAGTTGAAATACTAAGGTGCCTTGGTTTTTAACGATTAAGGTATCAACAGCGTATCCAGATAAGGCGGCAAATAAAGTATCACCTACTTTGGCCACCTGCGTAAACTCACCTTTTAAATTGTTAAAAAAGCCATCTGCACTGGAGGCATTGTAGATATAAACTTTTGCTAATCTAGCTTTACTCTCTTTATCAATTACAAAGCCCTTAATAGGGACTTGTTGTGCCATTGTGCTTTGGACAAAACAAAAGCAAGTAAGAAAAGTCAATAAAAAAAGGAGTTTAATTGGCTTCATTAATTACAAATTTACATTAATGCTATTTTAGTTTTAGTTTTTGTCCAATTTTTATGGTGTTGTCACTTAAGTTGTTCAAACGCTTTAGGTCTTCAATACTAATATTAAAGCGTTTTGAAAGGCCAAATAGCGTGTCTCCAGCTTGTACCGTATAAAACTCATTAGGGATCTCTTTGTTGATTTCAGTAAAAATTCTATCCTCTCTTTGGAGTTTTTCTTGTACGCCATCTGGGCTATCAAATTGATACAATTTATACTTTTCAATCAAATTGATGAGTAATTCGGCATATTGTGGGTTAGTGGCATAACCTGCTGCTTTTAATCCTCTAGCCCAATTTTTATAGTCATTTTTATCCAATTCAAATAAGGCACTATATCTTTTTCTTTTCAGAAATTCCGCATGATCTTTAAACGATTCTCGGGCATCTGCATACACGCGAAAACAATCATTCGATTTGTCATCATGCTTGTAATAAACCTTTCCTTTCCACTCTTGGGTGCATTTTATACCAAAGTGATTATTGGCAAATTTGGCCAACTCACTATTGCCGCTACCAGATTCTAAAATGCCTTGCGCTAAGGTAATACTAGCTGGAATTCCATTTATATTCATTTGAGAAATGGCAATATCTTTAAAGGCTTCGATATAGGTAAGCGTTGTGTATTGTAGCGGATTTGGGTTTTTCTTTTCCGCTTCTTTTTGAATTTGTTGGTTGTTCTTATTAAACTGTGAAGTTTTACAGGCACTTAAAGAAAGGGCTAGTAAAATTATCATATAAAAGGACTGTCTATACATAGGCTTTTTTTCGGATTAGGAATAAACCATCGCGTACCGGTAGAATGAGTTTCTCTACACGGGAATCATGCTTAATTTTATCATTAAAACTAATGATATTTTGGGTGTCTGTGTCATTGGATCCTTTTAAAACTTTGCCACTCCAAAGCACATTATCAACGATAATTAATCCTCCTGGTTTAACTTGATCAAATATGAGGTCATAATACGTGCCATTGTTTTTCTTGTCAGCGTCAATGAACACGATATCAAATGTTTCGGCTATTAGTGTTTTTAATTGAGCTTGAGCGTCTCCAATGAGGTACTGAATTTGAGCACTATAAGGCGAGGATTTAAAAAATGTGCTTACACGGTCTTCAAGTTCTTCATTTTTATCGATCGTATAAATAATCCCATCGGAGCTTAAGCCTTCGGCTAAGCATAAAGTGGCATATCCGGTAAAGGTGCCGATTTCTAAAATACGCTTTGGACGAATTAATTTGGAAAGCATACTCAATACGCGCCCTTGATAATGTCCGGAGATCATTCTAGGCATCAGCACCTTAGTTTGGGTTTCTCGGTCAATGTGCTGTAAAAGCTCATTTTCGGGCTCCGTATATTGAAGGATGAGTTCTTGTAATTCTTCTGAAATCATATTGGTTTGTTGGCTAATTAACGATGCATTTCCATATAATATTGTAATATGATGGTAGCAGCTATGATGTCCACTCGACTTTTATCTCGACGGTCTGATTTTTTAAGACCACTCTCCAAAATGGCTTTTTCGGCCATTTTGGAGGTGAATCTTTCATCGACCTCAAATTGAGGTATATTTGGAAATAACTTCTTTAGTTTTCGGGAAAAGCCAACGACGTGTTGAGCAGATGGAGAGACTTCTCCATTCATTTGTATGGGTTGCCCTATTATAAAGGCCTCAACATTTTCCTGTTGGCAATATTGACTGAGGAAGCTAAAGATTTCTGCTGTAGGGATATTGTCTAAGCCCGTAGCAATAATCTGCAGGGGGTCGCTTACCGCTAAACCCACTCTTTTTGTTCCATAATCAATTGCCATTAATCTGCCCATAGGGCAAAGATACATTTTATCAGGCTAATTGTTTGCGCGATTAAGCTCATCGGTAGCCCCACCTGAGGAACGTTTCGGAGCCTTTAAATTTTTTCCGAACTTATATTGAAATCCTATACTAAATACTTGGCTATCTCGCCAAACGTAAAAGCTTTCATAAGCAGAAGGAAAGTCTGTTTCTCCTTTCATGATTTGGGTGTAAAGTAAATCTCTTGCCGTAAATCGAATACTTCCATTTCCCTTCCACAAGGATTGACTCAAGCCGAAAGTAAGTTGACCTGTAGGCACGAGGTGTTCCTGAATATCATTTCTAGCTTTACCAGTATAAAAGCCAGACAGCTCTGCATTTAGGCTTTTGTTTATGCGAAACTGGTTATTCATAGTATGATGAAATTGGTGGATGTTTCCTTTATAGTTGGAGTTGGCGAAACCTTGCATGTTTTTGTAGTTATAATTAGTTTGGATGCTAATATTCCACCATTTTAGGGGTTTCAATTGTAGACCAATAAAGCCTCCCACTTGCTCCATTTTAGCTACGTTTCCTTCGGTATAAATTAAGATGTCATTACCTTCAGATAGGAATAATTGGGAAAAGTAGTTTTTTATATAACTATAATTTAATCCTGTAAAGAGCATGTTTTTATAACTATGTTGTAGCTCAAGATTCCAAGTATGCTGTGGTAAAAAGTAGGGATTGCCTTTTTGGTGAGTGAATTTATTAATAATGAATATAAATGGATTGAGTTTACTGTAGCTAGGTCTGTCAATTCTGCGCCCTGCGCTCAAGCTTAAGACATGGTTTTCTTGTAGGTTATATTGCAGATAGGCGCTAGGGAATAAATTATGATAAGTTCTGGAAAAAGTAGAACCGAGTTGCTGAGCATTCCCTAATTGTTCCCCTTGATATTCGGTGTTCTCATATCGTAAACCTATTTGATATTGTAGCTTGTCGACTTTTTGATCATAATTCAGATATGCTGAATGTATGCGTTCATCATAAATGAAGTGATTGGTTTTAGCTAGATCCGCTGTCCATATTCCATTATTGAATTTTTGATAATTCGCGGTGTTATCTGTATGAATAGAAGAGGTTTTTAATCCAAATTCTAGTTTTTGGCTTTCTTTAATTTGCCAAGTATAATCCGCCTTCAAAGCATAAATTTTAATTTCTGTTGGAATATCACCTTTTGATGCTTGATTATAGGCGTTTTGATCGGTTCGAATATTGTAGAATAGTTGATTGTTTTCGGACAAATAGTTGGCATAGTCCGCATCTATACTAAAGCTGGAATTTTTACTAAATTGGTGACGACTATAGAGGTTAAAAGCAAAATTATTCAAGGTGTTTTCGGTGTTGCTTTGCGTATTGATGCTAGAATCTGCTTGCAACTGAGCGTTTAGCCAATAGGCTGTAGCTTCTCCTGCACCTTCTCTTTTTATGAAATTTCCATTAAAGGTAAGACCTAATATATGTTTTTCGGAAGCCAAATAATCCAATCCAAATCGAAGATTATTGTTTTTATTCACGCTTCCTAATAGGCTTGGTTGATTTAAGTAAGAGCGAACTTGTCCATCGTTTCCTAAATAGGATCTAAGCGCACCTATTTGCATAAATCCTTTATTATAGGCATTTAGAAAGTTAAGTGTGGTGTTTATTTTGCTCTTTTTTAGATTGAGTAACAGATTCTCGTTATTTTTTAGATATTTCCCTGTTCCGATGTTTAGGCTTAAATTCCCATTAATCCCAGCCTGTTTGTTTTTTTTAGTTTTGATATTGATTATACCTGCATTGCCGTTTGCGTCATATTTAGCTGTTGGGTTATTTATAATTTCGATTTGACTTATTTGAGCCGCATTCATACTGCTTAAAAGGCTGTTTAATTCGCTGGCCCCTAAATAAGTAGGTTTATCATCTATCAAGACTAAAACACTATTTCTTCCTTGTAAGGTGAGGTTTCCATTTCGGTCAAGCATTACGCCTGGGGATCGTTCTAAAACTTCTAAGACGTTTGCTCCAGCCAAGCTTGGAGATTTTTCAATATTTACGATCATTTTACCATCGCGTCGCTCGATTATTTCTTGTTTTTCAGTGATATTTACGGCATTTAAAGTCTGTACTTCTGTTTTTAATTTGACATCAAAGTTTAGTGATTGGCCTTGAAATTCGAATTGTATAGGGCCATGACTAATGAATCCTAAAGAACTTATTTTATAGTAATAACTTCCCTTTTCGGATAAATGCGCGCTGATTTGTCCTTTTTCATTTGTAGCGCCTAGCCAAATAGTTTTTTCATTTAGGTGTGTAATGATTTCGACTTTGGCATTTGGGATTGGAAAATTATCTTCACTTATTAGACTGAAGTAAATGTTTTCTGCTTTTTGAGCTAAGCTATCAAAGCTCCAAATTAGACTGCATAGGAGCCAAGTCCAAAAAATTGTTTTCATAGGTAGATAGTTGATTTATTTGTGTGTGTGTTTATTTCATTTTGTGCTGCAATTTTGGATTATTTGCTCTAAGATTGCTTTTATTTCCTGTAGATGAGCGGGGTCAACATTTTTCAGTGCTTTTGCACGGTTGTCAAGAGCGATTTGATGGACATCTTTCGTTACAGTTTTCCCTTTTTCCGTTAAACGGAGTTGTACTCTACGGCGATCATCGGCATGTGTTGATCTGGTTATATAACCAGATTTGACCAAAAGCTGAATGATTCGAGTGATTGATGCGTTATCTTTAAATAAGATCTTACCTATATCATTTTGCGAAAAATTAGGATTTTCATGTATGCTTTTTAAGATAAGCCATTGATCTATGGTGATATCATATCCTGCTTTTTTTACGTTTTTTTGAGCAAATTGGTGATAACTTCTAAAACATTTATCAATCGTATAGAGCAGGGTATTAGCTAACTTTTCCATGGTTTGTTATTTGAGGCAAATATAATAATTGCGCTATCAATAGTTGATATGTCAACTATTTTTTACAATCTTCTATTTTGTTCCAATTTCTGAAAGTATTTTTCTATTTTGCACCATGCAGTTTAAGGAGATCATAGGCCAAAGCGCAGTGAAAGCACAATTGCTCCAAAGTGTAAAGGAGAATAGGGTTAGTCATGCACAATTGTTTTTGGGTGAAGAGGGTTCAGGTGCTTTGCCTTTAGCTATAGCCTATGCGCAGTATATCAATTGTTTAGATAAGCAAGAAGAAGATAGCTGCGGACAATGTTCCTCCTGTCGGAAATATGAAAAGTTAATTCATCCGGATTTACATTTTTCTTATCCATTTTTTGCATCTAAGGATATTAAATCAGCTATAGCGGTTTTGCCGGAATGGAGAGCCATGGTGCTGGAAGACCCTTATTTTAATTTGACGACATGGCAGAATAAACTTAATGCTGAAAAAAAGCAGGCTAATATTAACCGAGCAGAGTGCCATGAAATCATAAAAAAAATGAGCCTGAAAGCTTTTGAGGCAGAGGTGAAAGTGGTCATTATGTGGCTTCCGGAGTATTTGGAAAATGATGGAAATGTTTTGCTAAAGCTTTTGGAGGAGCCTCCTGCACAGTCTTTATTTTTATTAGTTAGCCAACAAAGGGATCGAATTTTACCTACAATTTTATCTCGGACTCAATTAGTAAAAATTCCTAAATTAAAGGATCAGGATGTTAAAACCTATTTAAGTAGTGCCTTTGGATTGTCAGAAAATCAATTGGAGTCTTATAGTTTTTTAGCAGATGGAAATTTGATTGAAGCTAAGCTCTTGGCAACTTCGGCTACGAATAATTATTTTTATGCTTTTACGGATTGGTTAAGGATGGGCTTTAGAAATGACGGCTTAGCCTTAATGAATTTTAGTGAAGAGATTTCGGGCTGGGGAAGGGAAGCGCAAAAAAATTTTTTACGCTATGGGATTAGCTTTTTAAGAGAATGTGCTTTAATTTTAAATGAAGCAAAAGAACTCGTAAAATTACCTGCTGAGGCCTTGGAGGTGGCGAAAAATCTTTCCGTTAAAGTTTTAGATACGGCTTCAATCGAAGCCTTGGTTTCGGAGCTAGAGTTAGCCACTTTCCATGTGGAGAGAAATGCGAACACAAAAATTCTGTTTTTAGATGTATCTTTACAAATTGTAAAAATAATTAAATTTAAATCACTCCCTCAGGGGATTCAATATATATACAATTAACATGGCTTGTGGAAGTTGTTCATCAGGTGGAGGTTGCACTCCAGCAGGATGTAAAAGTAATGGTTCTTGCCTCACTGGAGGATGCCAGAAAATGGAGGTGCATGATTGGCTATCGAATTTAGATATGCCGTCGAATTTTGCGCCTTTCCCTGTTATTGAGGTAAAATTTAAAGGTTCGAGAAAAGAGTTTTTTTTGAACGCAGACAATATATATGTAGAAATTGGCGAGTTGGTAGCTGTTGAAGGCGCGACAGGAGGTTATGATATTGGACATGTTTCCTTAACCGGGGAATTAGTTCGTGTACAAATGAAGCGTCGCAAAACTTCTTTAGACCAAGTAACTCGAAAACTTTATAGAAAAGCTACTGAAGCCGATGTAGAGAAGTGGAAGGTAGCGAAGGATATGGAATGGGAAACCATGCATAAAGCACGTACTTTGGCATTGGAGTTAAACCTATCTATGAAAATCTCTGATGTGGATTACCAAGGAGATAAAACTAAGGCTACATTTTTTTATACGGCAGAAGGTCGTGTAGACTTTAGAGAATTGATCAAGAAGATGGCTGAATCCTTTCGTGTGAGAATCGAAATGCGTCAAATTGGTATGCGCCAGGAGGCAGGTAGATTAGGCGGAATTGGATCTTGTGGAAGAGAGCTTTGTTGTTCAACTTGGTTGACTAATTTTAAAACGGTTTCTACAGCTGCGGCTAGATATCAAAATCTATCTTTAAATACCTTAAAATTAGCGGGGCAATGTGGTAAATTAAAATGCTGCTTAAATTATGAATTAGATACCTATTTGGATGCCTTGAAAGATATTCCTGATCGTGTTGATAATTTGCAAACTGTTGCCGGATTGGCCCGACATCAGAAAACAGATATTTTCAAAAAACTCATGTGGTTTAGCTATGATGGCCAAGAGGATTGGATTCCTTTACAAGTGAATCGGGTGAAAGAAATCATGGCGATGAATAAGCGAGGAGAGAAGCCTAGTCATTTAAAAGATGAAGCGGTTGAATTAAAAACCACCCCTGCAGTTGATGAAGTTTCGACTGATTATGAAAATGTAGTTGGACAAGATAGTTTAACGCGTCTAGACGATAAAAACCGCAAATCCAATAATAATCGGAATCGAAATAAAAATAAGGCGAAGGCTAAACCAGCAAATCCGGCTAATAAACCGAATTCGACTAAACCTAACCCGCCTAGGCCAAATCCAGCTAGGCCCAATCCAAATGCTCAAGCCGCTGAAAATAAACCTTCAACGGGAGAAGAAGGATCGGTTAAGAAGAATACCAATAAGAATCGCTTTAGAAATAAAAATCGGAATAAAAACAGGTCGGGAGATAAACCGAATGAAGCTTAATCATTGTTTTTTTTTGATGCTGGTAGCTTTTGTATTAGCTTCCTGCTCTAAACCAGGTGTAATCGAGCACAATATGGCTATTAAAGGTCATGCCTGGAATAGATATCAGACTTTGATTCAAGAAATAATCGTAAAAGATAGCTTGAAAACTTATGCGATTGATTTTAAGTTTAGAAATACCTCCGCTTATCCATTTCAAAATCTGTGGGTGCTTTTAAAATTAAATGGCCCAGGTTTGAGTAAGCAATTAAAATATCAGATTCAAGTTTCTGATAGTACGGGTATGTGGATAGGTAAAGGTTCAGGCGATCGATTCCAAATCCACCTGACTCTTGTTAAGTCATTTAGATTCCCACAGGCAGGAAAATATTTTATTGAAGTAGAACATCTGATGAAAGATAATCCCTTAATCGGGGTTAGCGATGTAGGGATTTCTATTTTAGAGAACTAATTTTTTTATAAAAAAGGCATCAATTTTTCTAATGCCATACCGCGGCTGCCTTTAAGTAAAATCATTTGTTCGCGCAAAGGTTTTTCTTGCAAATACAACTCCGCTTCACTAGGCGTTTTAAAATATTTAGCTTGATCTGATTGGGCAAGCTTATAAAATGCTTCTCCAATGAAAATATTATGATCGAAATGGAAGGAAAGAGCTAGGTCATGTATAATTTGATGCTGTTGACCAGTTTCTTCCCCTAATTCAAACATAGCGCCTAAAATGATGGTCTTATTATGGGCCTGAAGCTTAGCTAAGTTTTGTAGAGCCACCTCCATACTACTTGGGTTGGCATTATAATAATCACAAATAACGGTGTTATTAGCGGTTTTTTCAATTTGGGATCGATTATTTTGGGGCTTGTAGTTTTCTAAACCTTCGATAATGTCTTGAGCGGACATATTAAAATAAGTGCCAATACAAATAGCCGCTAACATATTACTAAAATTGTAACTGCCGGTTAATTGAGAGTTTACAAGATAAGATTTTGTTATATCACTATTTTTTTTCCAGGAAAGCACTAAATAAGGATCATTAGCGATTAGCTCGCCATTCACTAAGTTATTTTCACTGGTACCATAATGGATGCCTTCTAAGTGAAGTTTTTCACTAAGCTCAATTAAAATAGGATTATCCTGATCAATAAATACTTGCCCATTATTAGCTTTTAAGTAAGTGTATAGCTCTGATTTACCTTTTTTAACCCCTTCAAACCCTCCAAATCCTTCTAAATGCGCCCTTCCTATATTCGTGATTAAACCATGAGTGGGTTGAGCAATAGTGCATAAAAATTCGATTTCTTTTTGATGATTAGCTCCCATTTCAATAATGGCGATCTCTGTATCACTTGGAAGAGATAATATAGTTAAAGGAACACCGATATGATTATTCAGGTTACCTTTAGTCGCATAGCTTTTAAATTTTCTTTGTAAAACCGCATGAATTAATTCTTTACTTGTGGTTTTACCATTGCTGCCTGTAAGTCCAATGAAGGGAATATTAAATTGCTCCCGATGCATTTTTGCAAGGGCTTGTAGGGCCTCCAGTACATCTGAAACGAGCAAACATTGGCTATTTAAAGCAAAATCTGGATTATCTATAATGACATATGCTGCACCTAATTCTAGGGCTTTAGCGGCGAACTGATTGGCGTCAAAATGCTCGCCTTTAAGGGCGAAAAATAGACATCCAGCTTCGATTTTTCGGGTGTCAGTACAAATATTAGGATGTTTTAAATAGGTTTGATAAAGGCTTTCAATAGCTAACATAGATTTCGAAAATTTCTATGTAAATTTACAAATATTGCAGTATTAAGGCATTTATTTTTTGATTCAATTTTTATTCCATGAATTCTAAACTTAATTACTTTTTAGTGGGGCTATTATTTTGGGTAATGCCTTTGAGCGCTCAGCTTGTCAGTCCGGAGAAATTTTTGGGTTATCCCCTTGGCGCTAGATTTACCCCTCATTATCAAGTTGTAAATTATTATAAGCAGTTAGCGGCCAGCAGTAAAAAAGTGAAATTGGTTTCCTATGGGAAGACTTATGAAGGCAGGGATTTAATCTATGCGGTGGTTTCGGAGGAAAGTAATATCACTAACTTAGAAGAGATTAGAAAGCATAATTTAGAGCTTGCTTCGGGCAAAAAAGAGATAAATATAAGGCCAAATCAACCCAGCATACTTTGGTTTAGCTATAATGTACATGGGAATGAGGCAAATTCTACAGAAACGTCTATGCAAGTACTGTATGATTTAGTGGCCGATGAAAACCCTACAGCTAAAGCATGGCTTAAAAATACGGTAGTTGTTATTGATCCTTGTTTGAACCCTGATGGGAGAGATCGTTACGTGAATAATTATAATGCGACCCTTGGGCGCTGGCATGATGCTAATCCATTAGCGAGAGAGCATCAAGAACCTTGGCCAAGTGGGCGTCCAAATCATTATTATTTTGATTTAAACAGAGATTGGGTATGGCAATCTCAACAGGAATCAGCACAAAGAATTAAAGCCTATAGAGAATGGTTGCCTCAAGTACATGTTGACTTTCATGAGCAGGGCTATAATGATCCCTATTATTTTGCACCAGCTGCAGAGCCTGTACATGAATTAGTCAGTCCTTGGCAAAGGGACTTCCAGGTATTAATTGGGAAAAACAATGCTAAATATTTTGATGTACAAGGCTGGCAATATTTTACCAAGGAAAGATTCGATTTACTTTATCCATCCTATGGCGATACTTATCCAATGTATAATGGGGCCATTGGCATGACCTATGAACAAGGCGGTATTCGTGCAGGTTTAGCCGTTGTTACCAATACTGGTGATACGCTTAAACTTAGCGATCGAATAGCCCATCATTATACAACTTCGATGTCCACTTTAGAAATAGTGTCGAAATATCAGGCTGAACTTTTAAAAAACTTTAAAAGTTATTTTGAAAAAAACCTCAATCAACCTCTTGGCGCCTATAAGTCTTTTGTGATTAAAGCGGACTCTCCGCAACGTTTACAAGCTTTGGCGGATTTATTAGATAAGAATGATATTGAATACAGCTTTGGCGGGCAAAGAATTTTGAATGGTTATAGTTTTGAAACGCAGCGATTAGAACGTTTAAAGCTAGAGAGAAATGATATGGTGATAAACTTATATCAAGCGCAGTCGGTTTTAGCACAAGTGCTTTTTGAGCCGAATACTAAGGTGAGCGATTCAAACACCTATGATATTACGGCCTGGGCCATGCCTTATGCTTATGGATTAAAGGCTTATGCATTTACCGAAAAGCTAGTCGGAGAGCATAAGACCATGCAAGAAAATAAAACGATAGCACTTATAAGTGATGCTTTAGCTTGGGCGATGCCTTATCATGGCTTAAAAGAGCTTAAAGTTTTGAATTTACTTCAAGCGAAAGGTTTAAGAGTAAGGTATGCTCAAAAAGCCTTTAAGGTTAATGGACAAGATTTCCCGCAGGGTTCTTTTGTTTTATTTAAACATGAGAATGAACGCTTAGTTCCTGACTTAAAATCTTGGCTGCAACAAGTTCAAATGCAAGAAGCTTTAAGCTTTTCACCGATTCAAACTGGATTAATGGACCAAGGTAGAGATTTTGGTTCAGGGGCTTATCCTATTTTGCCGACATCAAGAGTAGCGATTTATGCTGGAGACGAAGTGTCTTCCTTAGATTTTGGAGAAGTCTGGCACTTTTTTGATCAACAAATTGCTTATCCAAGCACTATCCTTAAAACGTCGAACTTAGGGGGTATCAATTTAAGCCAGTTCAATGTCTTGATTTTGCCTAATGGTTATTATAATGATCGAATTGCTGAGCAATTAGCGCCATGGGTTAGTGCTGGTGGAAGGCTAATTTTAATGGAAAATGCTATCGCTGCTTTTGTGGGTAAAAAGGGTTATGACCTTAAGCGAAAAGAAGTTAAAATAGAGAATAGTGCTGCTCCACAAGATAGGGTGTTTGCCGATCGTTATCAGTCTAATAAAGAGGATGCTATACCAGGAGCGATTTATCGTTTAGATTTAGATGAGACGCATCCCATGAGTGCTGGCTTAGGGAATAAGTTTTATGTCATCAAAACAGATGATGAAGTATATGAGCCTTTGAGTAATGGTTTGAATGTAGCTAAACTAAGTGAATCTAGTTATAAGAGTGGAGTGGTTGGGGCAAATGTGAAGAAAAAGTTAGCCTCAGGTACATTAATTGCCACGCAGCCTATGGGTCGTGGTGTGGTGGTGTATTTGGGTGTTAATCCTTTGTTTAGGGCCTTTT
>CAZQFF010000001.1:0-168251 GCA_964592575.1 uncultured Pedobacter sp. | reverse complement strand
TTGGGAAAGCGGAAAACAGTTATTTAGCAATGCTATATTTATGCGTTACTAGTTAAAAGGCTAAAAAAAACACCGCTTAATTTAAGCGGTGTTTTTTTTATGATTTATATCGTGGATTTAATCTTTAGTTCCTGCAATTGTTTTTCATCAATTGTTGAAGGACTATCAATCATGACGTCTCTTCCGGAGTTGTTTTTAGGGAAAGCGATGACGTCCCTAATGGTATCTTGCCCTGCAAAAATAGAGCATAATCGGTCAAAGCCGAAGGCTATTCCGCCATGTGGTGGAGCGCCATATTCAAAGGCATCTAATAAGAAACCAAACTGCTTTTGAGCTTCTTCCGCACTAAAACCTAAATGTTTAAACATAAGTGCTTGCAGGTTACGATCGTGTATACGAATAGAACCACCGCCTACTTCTGTACCATTGATCACCATATCGTAAGCGTTTGCTCTTACTTCACCAGGATTACTGTCTAATAATGGAATGTCTTCATGCTTAGGTGAAGTAAATGGATGGTGCATCGCATGATATCTTTCACTTTCTTCATCCCATTCTAATAGCGGGAAATCTAAAACCCAAAGTGCGGAGAAGGTATTTTTGTCTCTTAAGCCAAGTTGATTGCCCATTTCTAAACGAAGTTCGCATAATTGTTTGCGAACTTTGTCCGTTTGTCCAGCCATAATTAATATTAAATCGCCTGCTTCACTTTCTGTAGCTTCTGACCATGCTTTTAATTTTTCTTCATCATAGAATTTATCAACCGATGATTTTAAACTGCCATCAGCTTGATGGCGCATATAGATTAGTCCTGTGGCACCTACTTGTGGACGTTTAACAAAATCAGTTAATTCATCTAATTGTTTTCTGGTATAATGTGCACAACCTTTTGCGTTTATAGCAATGACTAATTCAGCCGCATCAAATACAGGGAAACCTGCTCCTTTTACTACATCTGTTAGGTCAACGAATGGCATTCCAAAACGCGTATCAGGTTTGTCGGATCCATATAAACGCATGGCGTCTGCATATTGCATTCTTGGCACTTCCGGAAGATCATAATTTCTAACTTCCTTAAATAAACGACGAATTAATCCTTCAAAAGTGTGGAGAATGTCTTCTTGCTCAATAAAAGCCATTTCACAGTCGATTTGAGTAAATTCTGGTTGTCTATCCGCTCTTAAATCCTCATCTCTGAAGCATTTTACAATTTGAAAGTAACGATCAAATCCTGAAACCATCAGTAATTGCTTAAAAGTTTGAGGCGATTGTGGAAGGGCATAAAACTCACCAGGATTCATTCGACTTGGCACGACAAAATCTCTTGCGCCTTCTGGAGTCGATTTGATTAATACCGGCGTTTCTACTTCTAAGAAATCAAGTTCATCTAAATAGCGACGAACAGATTGAGCCATTTTATGTCTAAGAATCAAATTGTTTCGAACAGGATTACGTCTTAGATCTAAATAGCGATATTTCATTCTAAGATCGTCACCTCCATCCGTTTTATCTTCAATCAAAAACGGGGGTAATTTGGCAGAATTAAGTATATTGAGTTGACTAACTTTTATCTCAATTTCACCAGTCGGTATTTCTTTATTTTTATTGGAACGCTCAATAACTTGACCTGTAACTTGTATAACAAACTCTCTTCCAAGATTTCTGGCGGCCTCACAGAGTGAGGCATTGTCATTCATGTTAAACACTAACTGGGTTATTCCATAACGATCTCTTATATCAATAAAAGTCATCCCTCCTAAATCTCTGGAGTTTTGCATCCAGCCACATAGGGTAACATTTTCGCCTAAATTATTTAAATTTAGGGCTCCACAAGTTGTTGTTCTAAGCATTGTTTAATGAATTGTGTGACAAAAGTATTGATTTTTTTAATTTATTTTAAGCTAGATGCAACGTTTAAGAATTAAGCTTGTCTCTTAGGTAAGAAAGTTTAAAAATTGGAAGCCATTTTAGATCCGCATTTACATTTAATAGCAGAGTGCCGCAAAGGATGTCGCCAAGCTCAATTTGAGCTTTACAAGCGTTATTCTCAAGCGATGTACCATGTTGCCTTAAGAATTGTGTCTGACACCGCTGAGGCCGAAGATGTTTTGCAAGAAGCGTTTCTAGATGCTTTTAAAAGATTAAACGATTTTAGGCATGAATCTACTTTTGGTTTATGGCTGAAGCAAATAGTTATCAATCGGGCGATCAACTGTTTGAGGAAGCGTAAAGCCGAATTTGTATCCTTAGAAGAACAGGATTTCCCTGCTGAAGAAGCTGACTGTGATGAAGCCGTTCAGTTAAAAGTAGAGGCCATAAAATTGGCGATGAATGCTCTGCCCGATGGGTATCGCGTCGTTTTAAGTCTCTATTTATTTGAAGGATATGACCACGAGGAAATTGCGCATATTCTGCAAATATCTGAGGGTACTTCTAGGTCACAATTCATGCGCGCTAAGAAAAAACTATATGAATTATTATTAACGAGAGGAGTAGAAAGATGAGTACCCAATTAAAAGACTTTATAAACGCTAATAAATCGGAGTTCAATAGAGAGGAGCCATCCCATAAACTTTGGGAAAGAATTGAAGCGGAATTGGATAAAGTAGATGCTGCAGAAGCCAAACCCGTGACTAAGTTCATTTGGAGTAGATGGATGAGTGTAGCTGCGATGGCGCTAGTTGTTTTAACGGTAGCCATTACCATTGGAATTAGTAAAAAAATGGCTTTGAACAATGAAAGCGAAAGTGGAAATAGTTTTAAAGATCAGCAGGTTCATTTTACGAGTTTGATTGAGGAAAAACGGGATAGTTTACAAATTTATTCTCATAAGAACCCGGAGTTATATCAACAATTTGTTTCCGATTTAAAGCGTCTGGATGAGGATTATATCAAACTACAAGAACAATTAAAAACTAGTCCAAACCAAGAAGTAGTGGTGCAGGCAATGATTAAGAACTTAGAGATTAGAGCTAATATATTAAGTCAACAGCTGCAAGTATTCCATCAAGTTAATGAAGTAAAACAAGAAAAAATCTTATGAAAAAGTGGAATTATTTAGTTAGCACGATTTTAAGCTTACCTATTGCAGTATTTGCACAGTCGGCTAATGTTGGAGATCAAGTTAGTCAAGCCTCAGTAAGCTTTACTTATAGTCGCGATCTTAAATCTTCAGTAGCTGAAGATCAAAGTTCTGACCCCAGTAAATCTAAAAGCTTTTCAAAGAGTTTTAGTTTAAGTGGAAACGACAAAGTGGAGGTGAATAATCGTTATGGAAGTATAACCGTTAAAATTTGGTCCAAAGCGGAAGTGAAATTGGATGCGCAAATTGAGGCTTTCGCGCGCTCAGAAAAAGAGGTGGAGAATCTTTTGGATCGTACCCAGATTCAAGCCATCAAGACGGGAGATTTGGTAAGCTATAAAACGATATTAGATTTAAAGGGAATTAATTCTTTTGGAAGTGGCACTAGAAACGGTATTCGTTGGAGAAGAGAAATTAAAATTCATATGACCCTGTATGTGCCAGCTAGCCAAGCTATCAATTTAACCCAAGCCTATGGACCCATAAATATGGGAGATCATGATGGTCCTACGGCATTAAAAGTTCAATATGGTAATTTGAATGCTGGAAACTTAAATCATCTAAACAACTATATTTCTGTGCAATATGGTAAAGTTAAGACTGGGGCTTTAAATGAAGCTAAATTGACCTTAGCTTATGGTGAAGACTCCTATGTGAAGGAAGCAAAAAATATTCAAGTTAGTTCTCAATATTCTAGTTTGACTATCCCTAAAGTGCATAAATCAGGCCAATTTAGAATGCAGTATGGAAAAGGCCTAGTGATATCGGAAATTGATAATTTAGATTTTCAAGGACAATACACCAGCTTAACGGTTAATACGGTGAGAGATAATGCCCTTATAAAAATGCAATATGGCAGCGGGGTTAAATTGGACTATGCTAAGAACGTGAATTATTCAGCTCAATATACTAGCCTAAATCTGAATACCTTGGCTGGATCGTTTAAGGGAGCGGCACAATATGGTAAGTTAAACATTGAGCGAGTTGAGGCAGGACCTAAACAGATTACAGTGGATGGGGCTTATACCCCCATCAATATAGGCTTTGATCCAAACTATAATGCGGCATTAAGAGTGTCTACCTATTATGGCGGGGTTAATTTTGGAGATCGATTTAAAGCACAATTAGTATCACCTGATAAATCAGCTGCCATTAAACAATACCTTGGCGGAATTGGTACGGGCACTGGAAATGAAATTAATATTGAGTCCAAATACGGAAATGTGGTGCTCAAGTAAAGCAAACAAAAAAAATAAATGAAGCCTATTGATATTTTCAATGGGCTTTTTTTATCTTAGAGGGATAATTTATTATCTATGGAATTTTTAGCTACTCCAGAAGCCTGGATCTCTCTACTTACATTAACGGTTTTAGAAATTGTATTAGGGATTGACAATATTGTTTTTATATCCATTTTATCTGGAAAACTACCTGAACATCAACAGAAAAAAGCAAGACAAGTGGGTTTGGCTTTAGCCATGATTACTCGAATTTTGTTATTGCTTTCTTTGTCTTGGGTAATGAGTTTAACGGCCGAGGTGTTTAATGCTGCAGGCTTATTGGGTTTTTCAAATCCAGAATGGCTGGCTAAATTTTCTATTTCGGGAAGAGATATCATTTTATTGGTGGGTGGTTTATTTTTAATTTATAAGAGTACACACGAGATTCATAATAAGCTAGAAGGTTCAAAAGAAGGTGAGTTTGGCGTTAAAAAAGTGCACTCTTTTGCTAGTACGATTTTCCAGATTTTACTTTTAGATGTGGTGTTCTCATTAGATTCGGTGATTACAGCGGTAGGTATGGCGGAGCATATTGAAATTATGGTAGCAGCTGTTGTCATAGCGGTTATTATTATGATGTTATCGGCAAGCGCCATTAGTGATTTTGTAAATCGCCATCCAACGGTAAAGATGTTAGCCCTTTCTTTCTTATTATTGATTGGGGTGTCTTTATTAGCAGAAGGTTTAGATCAGCATATTCCAAAAGGCTATATCTATTTTGCTATGGCATTCTCGGTATTAGTTGAAATGCTGAATTTACGCATGAATAAAAATGACAAGGACCCTGTTAAATTGAGAAATACGCCAGAAAGTATAGACGACGTGGTATAATTTTACAAACAATATTATCTTATCGTCAATCTTTCTTATATGCTTCAATTTTCTGCGGGTACGCTCGATGCTTTAGCCATACATCATATTGGTAATCCTTTATTAGATCAGGGGGTAGTCAAATCGAATAAATTATTTGAATACAGCGATGAGGGCTTAGGAGCGATTCTAATTCCTTTTTTCTTAAACCCCTTTGAAAAAACGCCTGAGGTTTTTCGCTTGCAGGCAATGAATCAGCAAGGTGCTGATAATGCGCTATTAGCCATAGTAAAGCAATACTTTAAAAATGGCGGGGATTTTTTATCTGTTTCCCAGCAAATAGCGCAGTTATACCACCAGCTAATGGAAGACCCTAAACACAAGTCAGGGGAGTTATATGTAGCTTATTTTCAAAATTTGCAAATTGAAGGGGAGATGCATCCTGCTATTGGTATTTTTAAATCTGAAACCAAGGAAACCTTTTTAAAAGTATTCCCCTCAACAGATGGTTTTGATTTAAGTTATGAAACAGAAGGGGTAAATTTGAATAAGCTAGATAAAGCCTGTTTGATTTACTCGACAGAAGAAGCAGAGGGCTATAAAGTTGCGGCTTATGAAACAGGTTCCCGAACGGGGACTTCGTTTTGGAAAGATGTATTCCTGAATTTAAAACTTAGAAATGATCCTTATGCACAAACCCAAAATGTGCTTGGCGTTTATAAGCAGTTTATCACAGAAAAATTGGATGAAGAATTTGAAGTGAGCAAGGCGGATAAAATTGATTTATTAAATAAGTCCATGAAGTATTTTAAAGAGAAGGATACTTTTGATTTGGATGAGTTTTCTAAGGAAGTTATTGCCAATGATGCGGGAATAGCGATGTTTAAAGCGTACAAGCAATCCTATGAAGAGGAGTATGACGCGCCAATTGCCAATAGTTTTGAAATATCTGATGCTGCGGTTAAAAAGCAGGCTAGAACATTCAAAAGCATTTTGAAATTGGATAAAAATTTTCATATTTACATTCATGGAAATAAGGAATTGATTGAAAAGGGTTTTGATCAAGAGAAGGAGATGAATTATTATAAAGTATTTTTTAAATCTGAAGAATAAATAAACATCAGCTTAAGCGCGGATAGGTGTTGCGAGGGTTTGCTCATGTTTTAGAGACAACATGTTATGGATTCTACAAAACCATCTAAGGGTATTTTTAAAGTTATCGGCGCTTCTTCCTTAGGGACTTTAATTGAGTGGTATGATTTCTATATTTTTGGAAGTTTAGCCACTGTAATAGGTGCTCAACTCTTTCCAGCAGATGCAGGGGCATCAGCTCTCATTAACACTTTAGCTATTTTTGCGGCAGGCTTTATTGTGCGACCTTTTGGGGCAATTGTTTTTGGGCGATTAGGCGATATTGTTGGCCGAAAATATACTTTTTTGTTGACCTTAATTTTAATGGGGGGATCGACTTTCTTAATTGGTTTAATTCCTTCTTTCTCGCAAATAGGTTATGCAGCCCCTATTCTGGTTTTAGTGCTTCGATTGGTTCAAGGATTAGCCCTAGGCGGGGAATATGGTGGAGCCGCTACCTATGTGGCGGAACATGCTCCTGAGGGCAAAAGAGGCTTTTTTACGAGTTGGATTCAAACGACAGCAACTTTAGGTTTGTTCCTTTCTTTAGGGGTTATTGTATTGGTGAAGAATATGGTTGGAGCTGAAGCCTTTCAAGATTGGGCTTGGAGAATTCCTTTTCTTCTATCTATCCTATTGGTTGGGGTTTCTATTTACATTCGTTTAAAGATGAATGAATCGCCTTTGTTTGAAAAACTCAAATCGGAGGGTAAAGTATCAAAAAATCCTTTGGCGGAAAGCTTCCGTAAAAAAAGGAATTTTAAAATGGTGCTTTTAGCTTTGTTTGGGGCAACGATGGGGCAAGGTGTGATTTGGTATACAGGGCAGTTTTATGCACAGTCCTTTTTAGAGAATACCTGTAAGATTGATTTCAATGATTCCAGATATATTTTACTTTGGGGAATCGCTTTTGCTACGCCATTTTTTGTCATTTTTGGATCTTGGTCAGACAGGGTTGGTCGAAAGTGGATAATGCTCGTTGGAATGCTTTTGGGCGTTATTTTTTACAGGCCTATCTACCAAACCTTTTTAGATAAGAGTAATAGAACAGCGATCGCCGAGCAAGAAATCTCTAGTAGAGGAGAGGCTGCCATCACTTACTCAGAAAGCCCTAACTTAAGTGAGCGATATCAGCTAACCACGCAAATGGTTTACCTACAAGATGGGGGTAGTTTTAAGCAAGTGCAAAAAGTAAAGCTTGGTGCTGAACAGGATACACCAGTTGTCGAAATAAAGGATATTACGCTTGGTGCGTCGGACTTTTGGCTTTTTGTAGGTTTAGTGTTTTTTCAGATTTTATTGGTAACCATGGTTTATGGACCTATTGCTGCTTTTTTAGTGGAGCTATTCCCTACGCAAATTCGTTACACTTCGATGTCTTTACCTTATCATGTGGGTAATGGAGTCTTCGGTGGTTTAGTGCCATTTATTGCCACATTAATCGCTAGTTTCCCTGGTTCTACACCTTTGTCGGGTTTGTGGTACCCAATTGGGGTGGCTTTAGTCTCCTTTATTATCGGGGCAATCTATTTAAATAATAAATCTTTAGCAGAAGAATAAAATGAAGCGACTAAAAAAATATTTAGGAATTATTTGGATTGCCTTAGGTCCAATTGGTATTATTTTCATGTTTTATCAGGCCTATGAAAAGGTTTCACAGGCTGATCCGAGCAATCAATTGAATACCGCGCTCCAATGGGGAATTATCCTCTTGGTATTTATTCCTATATCAATGGGCCTTATGATATTTGGCAAATATGCCCTAGAAGAAGAATATTAAAGTATTCTTAGTATAAGGCCTTTTAAATATTCTCCCTCAGGAAAAGATAGTCGAATGGGATGATCTAAAGGCTGGCAAAACTGATCAATAATTTGAACTTCCTTTCCAGCGTCTAATGCAGCCCAAGCGATTATTTGTTTAAAGGTATCTATATCAACGGCACCTGAACAGGAAAAGGTGGCTAAGAGCCCACCTGTGTTAACTAGACCCATTCCTAGTCGATTTAAGTCTTTGTATGCTCTGGCTGCTCTATCTAATGCCGATTTTGAGGGGGCATACTTAGGAGGATCTAAAATTACGATATCAAACTTTTTGTCCTCTTCTCTAAATGTACGCAATTGTTTATTGACATCGGATTGTATAGCCTGATGAGGAAATTGATCAAAGCCATTTAGTTTTAGGTTTTGATTTAGTGTTTCAATAGCCAAAGCAGAACTATCTACACTGGTAACTTCTGCTGCTCCATTTTGCCAAGCATTTAAACTGAAGCCTCCGCTATAACTAAAGCAATCTAAAACCGTTTTTCCTTTAGCAAATTGAGCTACAATTTTTCTGTTTTCTCTTTGATCACAGTAAAATCCTGATTTTTGTCCTGCAGCAATGTTTACCAAATACTTGATATTGTTTTCTTTAATTTCTAAGAATTCAGGAGGGTTTTCTCCCCATAATAATCCGTTATGATTTTCTAGACCTTCATGACTCAAGGCCGTCAGGTCGCTTCGATCAAAAATACCTTTTGGATTTACGATGTCAATTAGGGCTTTTATAATATGCGCTTTTGCTTTGAAAATTCCGGAACTGAGAATTTGTACAGACAAATAATCAGCATATTGATCAACAATTAGACCAGGTAGGTAATCGGCTTCACTAAAAATTAAACGGAAGGTGTTTGTATGATCGCTTTCAATTAAATCTTTTCTGGATTGAATGGCATTTTTAATTTTTTGCGCATACCATTGTTCATCAATTACTTGAGATTCATCCCATTCGATGACACGAATGGCAACACGGGAATGGCTATTAAAGTATCCATAAGCGAGGAATTCTCCGTCGGCACTGATGATCCTAACGACTTCGCCATTTTCAGGCTCACCTTTTATTTTGTCTAATGCCCCAGAAAATACCCACGGGTGTTTTAGTAAAATAGCTTTTTCTTTTCCTTTTTTAAGTTTAATTGAAACCATGAAGCAAAGGTATGAATTCTAGTTTTATTACATTTGTTAAAAGAATGGATATGGAAAATAATTTAACATGGGCGGATTTTGAGCAGGTGGAGCTTAGGGCGGGCACGATTATCGACGTGCAGGAATTTCCTGAAGCAAAGCGTCCTGCTTATAAAGTTAAAGTTGATTTTGGGCCATTGGGCATAAAAAAAACTAGCGCACAAATAACCAGGGCTTATCTTCCTGAAGACTTGATTGGTAAACAAATTGTAGGAGTTGTTAACTTTCCCAAGAAGCAAATTGGCAATTTTATGAGTGAGTTTTTACTTACGGGTTTTGAAAATGAGGAGGGAGATATCATTCTTACGACTATTGATCAAAAGGTTCCTAATGGGAATAAGTTAAAATAGATTTTATGAGTTATTATAATTTTGAGGGTAAAGATTCTATTCAGGCTGAAGATGAGCATTTTATGAAATTAGCTTTACATGAAGCGCAATTGGCCGCAGAAAATGGAGAGATACCTATTGGGGCAATAATTGTGTGTCAGGGTAAAATAGTTGGGCGTGGACATAACTTAACGGAGAAATTGAATGATGTAACGGCTCATGCTGAAATGCAAGCTTTTACGGCAGCTGCAGAAACTTTAGGGGGTAAATATTTGAAAGATTGTACCTTGTATGTCACTATTGAGCCCTGTGTAATGTGTGCTGGGGCTAGTTATTGGACTCAAATTTCCAGGATAGTTTATGGTGCAAGAGAAGAAAAGCGCGGCTTTTTAAGGATTGAAGAAAACATTCTACATCCTAAAACGTTATTAAAAGGTGGAGTTTTAGCAGAGGAATGTGCACAATTAATGCGTGATTTTTTTAAATCCAAAAGACAATAAATTTGACATTACTAGGTTTAATTTTTCCATTAAGTCCATTATATTTGTATATCATTTTATTAATTTAAACTCTATTTATTATGGCATTTGAATTACCTGCGTTATCTTACGCTACTGATGCATTAGAACCGCATATCGATAAATTGACTATGGAAATCCACCATGGTAAACATCATCAAGCTTATGTTACCAATTTAAATAAAGCTTTAGAGGGTAAACCTGAGGCTAATGCTAATTTGGAAGACATTATCAAGAACATTTCAAAATATCCAATGGCTGTTAGAAATAACGGCGGTGGACATTATAATCACACCTTATTCTGGTCGGTTTTAGGCCCAAATAAGGGAGGTGAGCCAATAGGTGAATTAGCGGAAGCTATTCGTTCAACTTTTGGATCTTTCGAAGAATTTAAAACTAAAATTCAAGATGCTGGAGCCACTCGTTTTGGTTCAGGTTGGGCTTGGTTGTCTGTAGGTGCAGATAAAAAATTATTTATTTCTTCAACCCCTAATCAAGATTGTCCTTTAATGGATATTGCTGAGCAAAAAGGTACGCCTATTTTTGGGATTGATGTTTGGGAGCATGCTTATTATTTAAAGTATCAAAATATGCGTCCATCCTATTTAGCAGCTATTTGGAATGTTGTGAATTGGGATGCTGTTGCAGAAAGATATAAAAAAGCTTTATAATAGCTTTTAGGTTTTTTGAGTGGAGCCGCTTCTAAATAGAAGCGGCTCCTTTATTTTAAAAGCTTACTATATTTTTATTAAATTTGAGGGTTGAAGCTTAAAATATCAATAAGTATATGAAAAAATTAGTCGTATTATTTTTCTTGATGATAAGTGCTACTATGGTAGGTTTTGCTCAAAAATTACCTACAGCCGAAGAACTTTCTAAAAAGAATGTAGAAGAACTGGAGAAACGCTTGACTTTGAGCTCCACCCAAAAATCAGTTATTACTAAGTATGCCTATGATTTAGCTAAATCGCAAATCGAGCTGATGAAGAAACAACAGGCACAAGGTTATAATGATGAGGAGATGACGCGCTATTATAAAACTATGCACGATACCAATGATAAAATCAAAGCCGTTTTAAAACCAGAGCAAGTTTTAGAGTATAATAAAATTATCGAGGAACGCTTGAGCGGGGTTGATCCGAATAAAAAGAAAAAGAATAAAAAGAACCAAGAAGAGGAGAAGGTTGTTGGTATTGAAGGTTTGAAAAAAGTAAATAATCCCTAATTTTTAGGAATTATTTACTTTTATTAATTCCTTTTTCGTAGTTTTTGTCATTTGTTCGGGTATGATTTCTAAAATCGCTTCTTTTAGCGCATTTAACATGCGTTTCTTGACGAAGTTTTGAACAGTAACTAAACTAATCTCTCTAACAGGTTCTGGATCCTTAAAATGTCTAATTTTTTCTAAAGCTGAGCCCTCTAATTTATTTAAAAAGAGCTCTGGAATTAAGGTGAGCCCCCCATTTAAGTCGACCATCCTAATCAGCGTTTCTATACTGCCTGTATTATAATTTAAGGAGCCTTGATTGGGGTTTTTTGTATGACTACAAATGCTTAATACTTGGGAGCGCATGCAATGGCCTTCATTGAGTAACCAAATGTTTTCTTGATCTAAATCCTGTGTAGAAAGCCTTTTATTTTGTAAAAGTTGGCTATTATTATTGAGGTAGGCTACAAAGCTTTCGTAATAAAGTGGGGTCTCATTGAGTAGGCTTTCCACTAAAGGTGTGGCTAAAATTCCACAGTCCAATTGCCCATTTTTAAGTTTTTGAATAATTTCTTCTGTGGTAAATTCCCAAATTGAAATATGCATATGTGGGTATTTGTGAAGCATGTTGGTCATGACCTCAGGAAGTAAATATGGGGCTACTGTGGGAATCACGCCAATCTTTAATTCTCCTATTAAATCTTTTTTTTGGCTATCAATGATCTCTTTAATCTTTTGGCTTTCTTGTAGCGTAATACGTGCCTGAGCGATGATTTGAGCTCCAATTTCAGTAGGTGTGATTGGCTTTTTAGTTCTGTCGAAAAGCTTTACATTTAAAAACTCCTCCAGTTTTTGAATTTGCATACTGAGTGTAGGCTGTGTGACGAAGCACTTTTCTGCTGCCACTCCAAAGCTACGATAGGTGTCTAATGCGACTAAATATTCTAGTTGAACTAAGGTCATGATTCAGGTAAAAGTATTAATTTTTTAAAATATTGTGCCAATTGGTATATGATTTGAATTAGACCAAACATTAAATAATTTATTTTAAATTTGTATGAGAATTAACTTGGTAATTTAAAGTAAATTAGAATAATACAATGAATTACCGCTATTTAGGCAAAATATGAAAAAACGATCGTTGATCAGTTCTGTGGTTAGAGTTAAAAAGATCATACTTGCAATTCTGCTAATAGGATTTCCTTTACTTGTTAAAAGTCAAAATTTATTTGAAAGTGGATTGAGATTGAAGTTGGATTCGATGATTGCAGAGAAAGGAACAACAAGACATCAATTTAACGCTTTGTTGCCAAATAATAGTGTGCAAAGTATCATGACGCCGACAGGCTGGGGTGGGGGAAATTCAACCTATGCTTTCGCGGTTTTAGGGGGTGTATATCCGGCGATGTACACGACACCAAATAAAGGTGATTTGGCAGGTGCAATTGGGTTATCTGGTGGAAACTCGAGTGAATTAGTGAATGTTTCAGCAAGTTTAAACGTGGTTAGAGTATCAGAACTTAGAGATTTTTCTATGAATCTGATTGTTAGTCGTCAGATTGTGGGAGGAACAAGTCTATCTGTAGGGGCTTTGCATTTGTTTGCAAGTCCATCCGTTTCTGACGCGCCTGATGCTTCTTATTATGTCGCTTTAAGTCATGCCTCTCAAAAAATAAGATCGAGATCAGAAGGTTATTCTGGACTGAGTTATACGATAGGTTATGGTACAGGACGTTTCCGCTATAAAAGCCCATTAGATATTCAAAATGGAAAAGGAAAATATGGTACAGGATTTTTTGCTAATTTATCTTATGAGTTCTTGAGACAAGTAAACATAAATTTAGAGTGGTCTGGCTTAAATTTAGGGGTATCATCGGGAGTAAGGCCAATTAAAAGTTCTCCTTTTACTTTTGGATTTGGGGTATTTAATTTGACGGGTTATTCTGGGGATCGTATTCAATTAGTTGGTACAGTAAGTATTCCTTTTTTATTAACAAAAACGAGATAGAATAAATTAATAAATATGAAAAGATTTTTAATGATTGCTTTTTTTGTGGCAATTGGTTTTAGTATCCAGGATGCTAAAGCTCAAAATGCAACGGGTAATGCTTCTGATAATGGAACAGCCCTTACTACACCTCCACCACAATTAACTCCTGGTGTGGGTGTAAACGCGATTAATGCACCTGCTATAACGGTTCCAACTGCACCTCCGGTTCAAGTTTTACCAGCACCTGCGGTTACAATTGCTCCAGGCTTACCAGTTGGAGGAATTTTACCAGCAGTTCCTTCGGTGCCAGTGCCACCTCCAATGCCAAATTTTACGGCTCCTCCAGGGCTTTCCAATTTTACAACAACGTTGAATTTGCCTGCCTTGCCAAAATTGCCGCCAGTGCCACCAATCTCCGCTAGACCAAATGTTAGAATGCCTAGAGGATAATATTGAACAAGATAATATTTAAATACATGAAAAACTCTCACACTCTTCTGTTAAAATTTACACTCAGTTTTTGCTTGATGTTAAGTGCGCTTTATAGTAGTGCACAACATGATTCTAGAGTGTTTAAATTCGTTGTTGGAGAAACATTTCAAACAGATATATTAACCAACTCAAGGGCCATTATTCAAAGAGGTAAGCAAGCAATGAATATTAATACCAATTCATTGGCTACTAAAACCTATACCAATGCTCTAAATGATGATAATGGTTATGTATTTACAGTTAAACTTAAAAATTTAGATGCGGAGGTGGAAACGATGGGCCAAAAATTAGTTTATAACTCTGGAATGCCTGTTGATCAGGATTCACAAATTATTAAAGCATTAAGCTTTATGGTAGATAAGCCAGTTGATGTTAATATCGATAGATATGGCGTGATACAAAACTTTACAGATTATAAAGCTGAAATGGCAACAGATACCTTAGTTGCTTTTGTAGGCTTACAACCAGAAGTTTTTGAGCCAGGATCGATGCTTAGCCTATTTGCAGATTTTGAATATAACCCACACCTAAAAAAAGGCTATAAATGGACTGATTCTATGCAGATTGATGGTCAAAAACTAATCTCAGATTTCTGGGTTGAAGAAATTACAGAGAATACGACTATTTTAAAATTCTCTAGTAAGATTACCACGGATTTATTAAATACGAATCAAAATGGTACATACGTAATTGATAATATCTTGGGTGTTATTCAAGAGAAATTCATTTATTCTATTTCTACGGGTTATCAAGTGTCTGCAGGTGGTGTAACTTATGCAGTTTCAAGATCGACAACAGTATCCGAAAGAACTAGGAAAATAAAGTAGGAAGGTCTATATTCGCGATATGTCATCGCATCATATTGTTAAAGAAAAGCAGGAGCCTGCCTTATTTATTCAGGATTTAGGCAAGTTTGATTTAGAGTTTTTAGGTCAGCTGTTGGAATGGAGTCCGTCTGTTTTTGTTGGGGATGCTGCCTATGAATTAGTTAGTTCTCTAGGGATTAAAATAGATTACTTAATAGCGGAGAATACTATTGAGAATCTTCAGGAAAACACCCAATATATTAAGATTGATCCTACTAAGTTAGATTTGGTATTAAATTACCTCGTGAAAAACGAATATCCTGCGGTGAATGTCATAGGTCATGGTAAGCGTTTTGACGACATCTATCCATTTTTATCTCAGATAAATGTCGTTTTATTTACGGCAACACAAAAGACTTATCCTATTAAACCTCATTTTAAATTTTGGAAAGCCAAAGGCACCTTGCTTGAAATAGAAGTTATTAAATATTTTGAAACCACTAATCTGAGGCCTTTGGAAAATGGGCTTTTAGAAGTTATAGAAGATGGTTTTGTTGAGGTTAATTTTTCAGGAGATTATTTGTTTTTGAGTGAGTTTCTTAATTAGTTATGCAGGTTAGAAGAGCAGAAGAATCAGATCTGATTCATATTAGAAACTTAGCCTTTAAAATTTGGCCAGATACTTACAAGGATATCTTGTCAGAGGCTCAAATAGATTATATGTTAAATAGCATGTATGCTATAGAAGTTTTGACACAACAAATGGAGGAAGGTCAAGATTTTTATATTTTAGAGGAGCATTCAGATCCAATAGGTTTTGCCGCCTTTTCTTCTATCGATGCAGAGTCATTTCTTTTTAAGCTACATAAGATTTATATATTACCAAGTTTTCAAGGGAAAGGCGCTGGAAGATTGCTTTTGAACAAAGTTGTTGACTCGGTGAAGGAAAAAGGGGCTAAGTTTTTGAAATTAAACGTGAATCGAAATAATAAAGCCCAATTTTTTTATGAAAAATTGGGCTTTAAAATCATCTCAGAAGAGGATATCGCTATAGGAAATAACTATTTTATGAATGATTATGTGATGCAATTAGCATTTTAAGTTCATTTTATGATAGATATACCATCTAATTTCTTATCGAGTAGTGTTTAGTTTGGGAATTCTTGAAGGCGTGTCTTCACCTTTAATAATTGAAACGGCACTCTTAGCAATAGCTTTTATTGTCGATAGAATATTATCTACATCCAATGTTTTATATTCATCTGTCACTTGGTGGTAATGCTTGTCTGTGTCAATTTGATCGGTACTTATGGTGTGTGCTGGAACACCTAAAGCAGCTAAAGTAGCATTATCACTTCTATAGAATAAGTTTTGTGATGTATAAGGGTCTGGGTGGAAAGTAAACTCTGTGCCCTTTAAGTTCTTTTGTAATATTTGGCCAAAGTCTGATTTGTCATAACCTGTAATGAAGGCACTGTTCTTTCCGAATTTAGACTCTTTACCAATCATCTCTATATTAAACATCGCGACAACATCATCTGGGTTTAACTTTTGAGAGAAATAGCGAGCGCCATATCCTCCAATTTCTTCTGCAGTGAAAGCTACGAATACTAAAGTTCTTTCATTATTCTTTAAGGCTTTATAATATTTAGCCAAAGAAATCATCGCTGTAGTGCCTGAAGCATTATCATCAGCGCCATTCATAATGCTATCACCTTCTTTAGGTTTAACAATTCCCATATGATCAAAGTGACCAGAGAAAATGACATATTCCTTAGCTTTTGATTTGCCTGGAATGATGCCTCCTACGTTGAATAATTCCAATTTTTCAACTTTATTCGTTAAGCTCACTTCAAAATTCTCTGCCGAATTTTCTCCTAATACAAAAACCATAGCTAAAGGCTTTTCTGGTTGGTCGGTATCAAGCATGCTAGCACGAGCTGGCATGTTTTTAAGGTTATTAAATTCTTTTTCAAATTTAGCATCTACTAAAACAAGTTGCTTTTTGCCTGCTCTTAATAAAGCACGATATTGCTCCATAAATCCTTTGTTTGGATCTAAGACTACAACTCCATCAGCGTTATTTTGATCAAATTTTAAAGTAGGGCTATTTACGCCTAATACAAAAACATTCGAAGATGAGATGGCTTGACCATCAATACGAACAGTCATTTGTTCCGGTTTTATAGAATATTTATAAAAGGTTTGACGATAACTTTTTTCTCCACTTAGGGGTTCTAGTCCAATTTTTTTGAATTCAGCTTCAATAAAAGTAGCTGCTTTTTCAATGCCAGGGCTAAAAGCTTTACGTCCTTGCATATCATCTGAACTTAGTGTTTTAATCAAATGATCTACATATTCCCTGCTTATTATTTTATTAATGTCCTGTGCAAAGGCAGAGCTGCCTAATAGCAAAAAAAGTAAAATGGAAAGGTTTTTTTTAGATATCATAGTGTTTAAAATTTATAAATTTATAATTGTGAAGAAAGCCAGCTTTCTCTAAATTTTTTCGTTTCTGCTGAAACTTCTTTGCCTAAGCGCTCAAAAGTTATAATTTCTACCTCATTATTTTCGATTAAGGTTAGGCTAGTTGTTTTCTCGAGTCCAAAGTAAGTATAATTTACTTTTAATTTATCTCCTGGTTTTAGCTTATTTGTAATTTCTGTTATTTGCGCTGGCGAGCTAATTTTTACATCATTCAATGCGGTTAAATACGCTCCAGCATTTAAACCAGCAAGGTAAGCAGGACTATCTTTTAGCGTTTGTCCAATGGTTATCTTTCCATTTTCTAAGCGTGATCTTTCTAATCCAGAATAAGCTTGATTGGGCTTGCTTTTAACCAATTCATAGCCTGCTTTTTTCAATAATTCTTGGTAATTGCTTTTTTGTGTTCCATAGATATTTTGCTTGAAAAAATTAGCGGCATAATTGGTGCTAGTTACTTTAGCTAAGCAGTTTTCTAAGTCTTTTAACGTGTAATATTTTTCCTCAATTCCTAATTCTGACCACAGGGTTTGCATATACTTATCTAAACTGGAGTTAAAATATGCTCTTAACTCTAAATCAAGCCCTAAAGCTATAGCTGCTCCATAGCTATAGTAAGAGGTAAAGATATTGGCTTTATTGGTTTGGTCAATTGACACTCCTGCATCTGCAAAAACAGCATATTGACTGGCTTCAACTGGAGAAAAGTATTTTGCTCCAGGAGTGTTTAGGACGGAATTAATAAAACCAGTAAATGTTCTTAGAATTTGATCTTCTGTTCTTTGCTCAGCCCTTTTTAAAGTTAAATTCCCATAATACTGCGTAAAACCTTCTGCAAACCAAAGGGCATCGCTACTATTGGCATGCTCAAATTTAAAAGGTTCCAGATTTTGAGGTCTTAAACGTTCCACATTCCAAGCATGGAAAAATTCATGTGAAAAGGTGCCTAAGAGATTTAATTCATTGCCCTTAATTTGAGGGGTGCGTTGAACAATTACCGTAGAGTTTCTATGTTCCATGCCGTCTCCAGCAAAATCTGGATAAACATCATGAATAAAGCTATATCTTCCAAAGTCAAACTTTGGATAGCTACCCCATACAGCAGCTTGTTCGGCAGCCATCTTTTTAACCATTTCTCCGAAGTTTTGAATATCTTCTTCTTTATCTTTAGAATGTATTAATATCTCCATGAATTGTTTTTGACCACTTTTATCAGAAACTTCCCAACTATATTTTTTTAGCTCAGCTAATTCAATAGGACTGTCCATAAAATAATTGAAATCTGGGGCATATAAATTGCCATCCCTTTGAGTTGTCATTTGGCTAGCCACTTTCCAATTTCTTTCTTTTATATCAGGGAAGGAAACGGTGCGAGGATGTCTGCCGTAGCCTTCTGGATAAATAAATGTCGCGGGAATATTTAAATGCGCATGTGTTTCATCGATTGCGGCATATGTTCCATCTACCCAATTGCCAAATAATGTGTATTGAATTTTAACTTTGGACCCTGGGTTATCTATTTGGAAAATATCCCCCTGCAAAACTTTAATAGGCAATGGTTTTTGGTTTTCATCAAAGGCTTTTAGATGATAGATGTTTTTTCCAAATTCATGTGTGGCATAGCGTCCAGGAGATGATCGACTCATTTTGAATCGCAATGGCTTTTCTTTAATTTCTTCCATATGCATGCTGACTTCTGCTTCATGGTGTATAGCCTGCGGAAAAGTTACTACGTAGTGGATTGGTTTTTGAGCATAAGCGTAACTTAAAGTGATTAGCCCAAGGATTAAAGAAAAAAGCTTTTTCATGTGAAATCTTAATTATTTGAATAGTTGAAGTTAAGCCTAAAATGGGATAAAATCGAAATATAAAAGGATTATTACCTTAAGCCGTAAAAATGCACTGAATAATTATAATTTTGCATATAATTTAAAACTAAAGTGGGTAAAGATAAATTAAGAAAATTTTCAGAAATCAATGATTTCCCTAATGTCTATCAATTAGAAGAGGGTTTAGCAAATAAGGGTCAATGGAGCACAAAGCATTTCCATAATAATCACCCATTAGTGCTTGAATTAGCCTGTGGAAAAGGAGAATATGCTTTAGGAATGGCAAAGATTTTTCCAGAAAAGAATTTTATAGGTTTAGATTTAAAAGGAAATAGAATCTGGAGAGGAGCTAAAACAGGGGTAGAGGAGAATATTTCAAATTTGGCATTTTTACGTATTCAGATTGAGGATATATTGGATTATTTTGGCGCTGACGAAGTCAGTGAAATCTGGATTACTTTTGCCGATCCTCAACCTAGAGAAAGTAGAGAGAAGAAAAGATTGACTTCCCCAAACTTTATTCAAAAATATAGGCAAATCTTAAAGCCTGGAGGGAAAATAAATCTCAAAACGGACAATGATATGCTATATCAATATACGCTGGAAAAAATTGAAGAATTAGGATTAGTTATCCATAAATCGACTAATGATTTATACAATTCTGAGTGGGTGGATGAGGTGCTTTCGATTAAAACACATTATGAGAAGATTTATTTAAAGACGAATAAAAATATAAATTACGTTCAGTTTTCTTTAGTGTAATATGGAGATGAGTAAAGATTCTTTCTATGAGCAAGTCTATGAGCTAGTAAAGCTTATTCCAGAGGGGCGTGTTACGTCTTATGGAGCTATTGCTGCAGCTTTAGGTGCCAAGGGCTCGGCTCGAATGGTGGGCTATGCGATGAATCAAACGCATTTGTTGAAAGACAAAGTTCCGGCACATCGAGTTGTAAATCGCTCTGGACTCCTGACTGGAAAGTTTCATTTCGCCCACCCCATGGCTATGCAAGAGTTATTAGAAAAAGAGGGAATTATCGTAATAGAGGATAAAATTCAAGATTTTAAGAAAGTATTTTGGGATCCGCTCCTTGAGCTTTCAGCAAACTAAAAAATAAAATATAATCGAATGGGAAAGTTAGTAGAAGAATTTAATGCCTATCGTACACGCATGAATGAGCGTGTAATGGAGGCCGCTGATACCAATATTAAAAGATTTTTCGCACTAGACACTACGAGTTATGCAGCCGGTGCTTTAGATGTAAAAACCAAAGAAATGCTAGGTTTAGTGGCTTCTATGGTTTTAAGATGTGATGACTGTATTAAGTATCATTTAGGTAAATGTCATGAAGCTGGATTAACTCAAAATGAATTGAACGAAGTTTTCATGATTGCCAATCTAGTTGGGGGTTCCATTGTGATTCCGCATTATAGAAGAGCCCAAGAATATTGGGATGAATTAGTGGCTGGCGAATCATAATTATGGAGACCAATCGCTGCACTTGGTGCTTATCTGATCCTATTTATATGGATTATCATGATCAAGAATGGGGGAAGCCTGTTTATGATGATGCGATCTTGTTTGAGTATTTAATCTTAGAAGGTGCTCAAGCCGGTTTAAATTGGTTAACGATTTTAAAACGCAGAGAAGGTTATAGACAGGCTTTTCATCAATTTGATGTCATTAAGGTAGCTCAAATGAGTGAAGCTGATGTGGAGCGATTGATGCAATTTGAAGGAATTATTAGAAATAGGCTTAAAATTCAATCGACGATTAAGAACGCTCAGTTGTTCATAGACATTCAAAAGGAGTATGGTTCCTTTTCCAAGTTTATATGGTCTTATTTGCCAAATCAAATGCCTTTAAGACATGATTTTAATTTAGGGCCAATACCCGCTAGAACGGAGATTTCAGATAAAATAGCCAAGGACATGAAAAAGCGTGGTTTTAAATTCTTTGGTACGACTATTTGTTATGCCTTCATGCAGGCTGTAGGAATGACTAATGACCATCATCCAGATTGTTCCTGGAGCTCAAGCTATAAATAAATAAAACGATTAAGACTTAGGCAATTTTCCTAAACTTCTTTTTGCTTCGGTTTCAATACTTAATTTGAAATGATGATCATTTAAGCTCAAGGCGGCTAAATAGGCACTTTTTGCTTTAGACCAATCTTTATTCTTTTCATGTAATTTACCCATTTGTACTGCCGACTTTGCCGCGTAATATTGTTTTAATTGTTTTCCTAGATTAAAGGCTTTTTGATAGGCGATAATTGCTTGTTCATCTTTATCTAAGCGTTCATAAATTCGACCGAATCGATAATAATACTCGGTTTTGTAAACTAAACTATTCAATTTACTAAAGTCAATACCCTGTAGTATCTGTAAGGCTTTTAAATCATATCCGCCATCATATAATAAGCGAGCTTTTAGTAATTCGGTATGTGGGGCTTCATCTTGAGCTTCTGTTAAGGCTTGTTTATCCTTTTCGTGAAAAGTATATCCTCTCTGTTTAACCCATTCTCTATTTTGATTAGCATTTTGATTCTCGCCTTTTAATGCGGCAATCCAAGAAAGACGCAGGTAACTGTCCTTAATTAAATTGTCGCCTCTTTTATCGTTTAAATAGGCTTTAAAATAGTTTTCTGCACTTAAGTCTAATTTATTTAATAAGGCTGTTCCTAACATATAATTAAAGGCAGGAAATGTACTATACGCCGGGCCTTTGGGATAATTCTTAAGAATTTGAATAGCTTGGTCATTTCTTTTAGCCTTCAAGGATATATAGGCTCTTAGATAGCTCTTTAGAAGGCTTGAATCGCTAAACTTGCTTGTGTAATACATTGTTTTCTCATAAGCATCTTCGCGCATTAAAACATCACTGAGTAGAAAACTATATAAATAAACAACCTCTTCATAATATTGCTCATAACTTGATTTGGGTAAATTATCTGCTAAAGTTGATAGATGAGATAGGCCCTTTTGAATATCGCCACTAATTCCGAATGTAGAAAGAGTAGACTTTAAAAATCCATCTGGTAGGGCTCCTAATACTACATTTATAAAGCCTATACCTTTTAAATTAGGATGAAAATTGGGAAATTTTTTATGATTTTGCTCCAGTAATTTATAGGCTTTATTGATTTCTCGCGCAGAAGTTAAGTATGATCCTAATCTTCCTCTTAAAATCCCCCATTGAAAATTAATTTCAGCTTGGGTAAATAAGTAGTAAGGAGACTGTTTATCTTGATTTTGTAAAGCACTTAGACGTATATTTTTATTTTTTTCCAAGCGATCAAATTCAGATTTACTCTCTACTTTTAATAAGTGCAAATAATCAGCATAATTTTCTAATAAAAGGATGATGCCATTTTGTGGGTTTTTTTGTTTTTCAAGCTGAATTTTTTGTTTAGCTGCATTGAACTTAAACTCAAATAGCAAGTTATAGGCTGATTTACAATTTTCGTTAAAATCAAAATTAGCCCTTGCACTTTGACTGAATAGGCAGAATAGTAGAATTAAAAAACTAAGATAGAGTTGCTTCGGTATCAATGGTAATAGTTATGTTCTTATTCTGTATTAATTCGATTAATGATTTAAAATTCATCAAATACAAAACATTAATGTCGAATATTTTTGCAATTTGTTGAAGTCTTTGAACGCTTAAATTTACTTTATCACGCTCTATTAATCCATAATAGTAAATAGAAATTTTAAGTAAATCAGCCATTGTTTGCTGCTTATACCCAAATAACATTCTAACTCTCCTAATGTTTTCACCTATTTTTTCCATATACATCAAATAAGCAATTTACAAAATGGAGAAGAGAATGGTATTCAAATATACTATATATTATCTTGTATATGGCTTTCTTTTATTACAAGTGTATTTTCTTTTGTTGAGTGCTTTTAGAGATTAATTTTGTTCTATTGGCCCAAGGAGATGGCTTTATTTAGGGAGAGATTAATTTTCAGTTTTCATGGAAAGGTTTGGGATTAGAAAGTGTTGTTGGCAGATTCTGTGGAAATGTGAAATCAAGATTAGATCTGAATGATGAATTTAAGGATTCAGGAGTTATTAATTAAGTAAACATTAAATAGGGTTTGTATGAATAAATTAAAATTAGTAGATGGCATGGAACGTCTAGATGCTGAAAGGGAAGCTGAGCTTTGTGGTGGTTTTGACGATCAAAATAGAAATCTTTTTTTTCAAATAGGAGAAGCCATTGGCTACTTGGTAAAAGGTTTAATCGTGTTTAGCACAGAAGGCGGGAGAAACGCGGGGCTAACCGTAAAATAAACAGGTAATGGTTTAATAGCTCATTCGGGAGGAGATTTATGGTTATTCAGGTTTCCTCCCATTGGGCAAAATTGAATTAAAATGGTTGGCTTATTTCGTCAAAGGGGCTTAAATGATTGTGGCTTGTGTTGTTTAGCCTCTATTGGGCAACATTATCATTTTAATTGGAATGTATTACAATTGAAATTGATATCAGGCTACCAAGGAAGGGCATTGAGTTTGAAGAAGATTAGAAAATTGGCCCTGAGATTAAACTTTGACGCGGTTTCAGTAAAAGCCAGTATTCAACATTTATCTCAGATTAGCTCTCCATTTATTGCCTTAATAAAAAAGGATGCTGATAACTTTCATTTTGTAGTTGTTCAACAAGCTTTTACAAATAAAGTTCAATTTATGGACCCAAGACTTGGCAAACTTATTATTGAAAGAATGGATAGCTGAAGATTGTGCTGGACAGGATATGCCTTGTTATTGCAACCCAAAAAACTTATAAATCATGCCACAATAAAGCATAATGAAAATTTGGAGCTCAAAGTATTTAAGAAGTTCAAAGGATCCTATATAAAGGTTTTTGCTCTACAATTATTGATTTCGGGCTGTGCTTTGGGAGTAAGTTATGTAATCAAAATTGTTTTTGATCAAATTATACCTATAAAAGTCGGTAGCGCTTTACAAATATGAATGCTGCTTTTATTCGTATTAAGTTTAGCCCAAGTGGTTTTTACCTATATTAAAAATCAATTTTTTTTGAACCTAGGTCTTAAGGTTGATGTGTACTTATTTAAGAAAACATATAATCAATTAAAGCGTGCTTGCTTTGAGTTTATGGGTTCATGGAGTTTGGCGGAAATGAAGGAGTATTTTCAAGATGCGATTAAATACAGGTATTGGGTTGTAGATGCAAGAATCAATCAAATTATTCAATCTAGCCTTTTAGCCTTATACCTTATAGCTATTTATTACCTGTTTCCTAAACTAGCTTTATGAATAGGCCCTATTCTTTTGATTTATGCTGCTATATTATATTTTGGTACGAAAAGTATGTTAAATAAAAGTGTCAATGTAAAAAGTGTTCAAATGCTATTTGATGATAAATTACTCACTCATTTGAAAGAATTACCAGCACGATGTGCTGAAGGAGTGAAAGCATGACCGGTTCTCCATTTTCAGTCAAATTTAAAGCAATTAATCCATTCCACTCAACAATTAGAGCGAACTAACTTTAAGCTCTTAGGGACAACCGAGTTAATGAATAAAGTTTTAATGGTGATTTTAATTTGATTGGGGGCAATGGCGATTTGAAGTGGGAAAAATATCCTTGGGGACCTCATTGTTTTAGGTTTATTAATTAGCTTAACCCATCCACCAATTCAGCAACTTATTTTAATTAGTCGTTGTGCACAGGAGGGCAAACTGGCTTTAGATAGATTAATTGAGATGTTCAGTTTAGAAGAAGAGGATCAAGTAGAAGAAGGCTTTGTTCATGCTATAGAAATTGGGGACATACAGCTACGCGATATAAGTGTGTCTCTAGGCCTAGAGGATCCTATTTTTGAAGGGCTTAATTTAAAAATACCAAAGGGTAAGCTCACTATTTTAAGAGGAAAGAACGGCGCTGGAAAAAGTACTTTATTGTATCTTTTAATGAAAGTAATAACTATTTCTGAAGGCAAAATACTAATTGACCAAATCAACTTTAATAGGATAAAAAGAGAAGACTGATTAGAGTTTGTTTATTTGATTCCTCAGAAAGTTCAATTTTTTACAGGATCTATTTTAGAGAACTTAAGTTATTGGGAAGAAAAGCCGAATTTAAATAAAATACAAGAAATTATGAGCCGCTTAGGTATGCTTGATTTTTTAAAGGCATTACCGCATGGTTTTTACACTCAAGTTGGTCATAATGGGCTACAATTATCTAATGGGCAAAGTCAAATGCTAGCACTAGTTAGGCTTTTCTATAAAAATCCTGAGCTCATTCTAATGGATGAGCCAGACACCTCGCTTGATGTCAATTATGCAGAGGTTTTTAAAGCGGCTTTAAAGGAATTAAAGGCAGCGGGAAAAACCATTTTATTGGTAACGCATAATCCTGCTTTAATGGAGTTAGGTGACAGAATAGTAGACATGGGACGCATCTGTACGGCACATGAAGGCTTAGTAAGAGAAAGAGAATAAGATAAGATACGATAGTAATAGAAGAAGAGAAAGGAAATTTATGGAACAAAAGGAGAGTAAAACTAAGAGAAGAAAGAAAAGGCCTGAATATAAAAAAGTACGCTTAAAGTCTCAGCGTTTTAGTATTGCTGATGAGCCTAAAGAGCCAAAAAATTTACCCAAGAAAATGATTAAACCAGAGTGGTTTATAGGGCGATAATATAAAAAAGGTGCTATGGATTAGCATAGCACCTTTTTTATTAAGGTTTAAAAAGCACGCTTTTCAATGTGTTCGTTAAGATCTACTTTTTTAATGCCGGTACTCCACCAATCTGGTGCAGGTTTACCTTTTAAGAAATGATCAAAGTACTCTAACATTCTTACCGCATAATCTTTTCGATTAGCAGTTTTGGCAATACCATGATTTTCACCTTTATAAGTAATCATAACAACTGGTTTCTTTAATCTTCTAAGACCATTGTAGTATTCAATACCTTGAGTGTAGTCTACGGCGCCATCTTTATCATTATGTAAAAGTAAAAGTGGTGTTTGAACATTTTTAATATAGAAAATAGGAGAGTTTCTGGTGTATGCTTCCCAATTATCCCAATATCCAGTGGTTAAACGACCTTGGCTAGACTCGAAAATGGATTGGTTAGTGCTACCAGAGTTCCAGTATATTAAACTATACATACTAATCATATTCGTTAAAGGGGCTCCAGCGGCTGCTGCTTTGAATAGATTAGTTTGGGTAATTAAGAAAGAAGTTTGATAACCACCCCAAGAGTGACCGTGAATAGCTACATTTTTAGCGTCTACAATACCTGTAGCTATGGCTGCTTGTACCGCTGGTACCACGCAATCCACTGCCGATACACCTGGGTCGTTCAAGGTATATTTAATATCAGGCATTAAAACCGCATAGCCATTACTCGTATAAATAGCTTTATTAAAACCACCTGATGGATAACCTGGCATAGTATAAGCGTTTAAATCTTGCGTTAAGCGCTCATAAATATACGTGATCGTTGGATAGGCTTTTCCTGGTTGGTAATTAGCTGGAAGAAACAAGGCCGCTTGTAAAGTATCTCCTTTGGCACTTACATATTCAATTAATTTCACGCCTGAAGACCAAGCAAATTTAGATTGATCTGGGGTGTTGGTATTGAGTTGTTTAGCGGCGCTTAAATTGGCATTTGGTGCTACATAATAAGTTGGAGCAGTTTCAAAGTTACTTTTAGCTAAAAAGAAGTGATTACTCTTTTCTGCCTTGATAAAGTCATTGTAAGCGTAGTCTTCTAAGCTTAATATTTCAATTTTGGCTTTCCCGGCTGAGAGTTTACCAATCCCCGCTTGTTTTGTTTTGGTATTGAACAATCTGAAATATTGATCTTTGGCTAAATCTACCCCCATATCATCTGGATAAGTACGATACATACTGGCCACATTTAACTTTTGGGCTTTCCAATTATCTGAAAGAGTTTGGAAGGATTTGCCATCAGCTGTAATTTTATAAAGATCATAATTGTCTTTTATCAAGGCAAATTTACTGTCAGCAGTCCAACCAAAATTAGATGTAGAAGGTTTGTCTACATTATTGTCACTTAATTCATTGATGAAAGAAGCTTTGATATTTGCGGTTAATGCATTGGTCTGCCCATTTTCAAAGTTATAACTGTAAAATGTGCCAGCTCGATAATAGGATACTTTTTTTCCATCTGGAGACATCGAAAATCCTCCTGCTCCTGATTGATAAAAATTCTCTAACCACAAGGATTTTTGACCAGTCTTAAGATTGACTAAATAGACATCTGTATAATTCTGACCGCTAAGATTGCTTTCGAACTCGTATTTCGAATTATCATAACCAATAGCGTACAGCTGTTTAGGAGCAATCAAGACCGTTTTCATCGTGCTATCAGCTAGCTTAACAAATTTTTTAGTAGGTAAATGATATACGCTTAAATAATTGAAAGCTCTTTCTCTGTTTTCTTGCAACTGCTGTTGGGATTGTAACATTTTGTCTTGCCAGTTCCAAATGATAAGGTCAGGCTTTTCTATATCGGCTTTTTTAGGATCAACTTTAGCCTTAGCCGCTGAGTCCGCTTGTTTCTCCGCTTTCTTTTCTAAGGTTGAAACGCCAAAGAATACACTGTTTAAATCATCTGACCAATATGGACTTGAATTTACACTTACGCCTAAGCCTGCAGGAAAGGCATGGTCATCAATACCATTATAAACAAACTTTTCGCTGGCTTCACCATTCAGTTTTTTAAAGGCTAAAACTGTACTAACCTCTTGTTTATATTTATCGTTTTTGTTGCTTTTTAATAAGGCGAAAGCAGTTCCTTGCTCGTTCCAACGAATACCTTTATAAGCGGCCTTATCATTGTCTAAAGCAGAGATAAGACCAGTTTTCATATCTCTTAAAAATATACCATTTCCATTTTGACCATTAGCGTCAATGATATAGGCTAGCAAATCACCAGATTTATTGAAAGCATACTCTAATACGTTCCCGATATTAAAACTTTTTTGAGTATTTAAATGATAGACAACTAAGTCTGTGCCTTTTCCGGCATTAGGATCTCTTGGCGCACCTTCTAAAGGCATAAATTGAATAGCAAGCCAATTGTTATTATCGTTGGAAAAGCTAAAGCTTCTAACTTTTTCAAAGAAAACTTTCTTTTGACTAGTCAAATCTAATAACATTAATTTGTCGTAAGTAGGCTTGTTAGCTTTTCTTGCGGCCTTAACTTCCGCATCTTTAGCAGCAATTTTAGTAGCCATAAAACGAGAATCCACCGTAAATGAAGGCATATTAGCCATAGCCCCAATGTCGAAATGATACTGTTGCGTGTCTAAAGATTTCCTTAAGGTCAATTTTAAATCGCCTTCAGTAGGCCCATGAGCCCATACGAACCATTCCCCATTAGCGGAGATCGTGGTTCCACGATTATAAGTCCATTTCGCAATATCTTGATAATTGATAGCGGGCTTAGTTTGAGCAAATACATGGGCACTGCATAGAAAGAGCGCAAACCAAGTAAAGAGTTTAAAAGCTTTCATAAATGTTGAGTTTGGTGTCAATTAATACTGTTTTGACTGTACAGCAATGTTTAAAAATAGAAATATTAATGCATAAAACACGTCGATTAATGTAAAATCTTATTGATGTAAGGCATTTAA
Organism: uncultured Pedobacter sp.; assembly: GCA_964592575.1. Taxonomy (GTDB): domain Bacteria; phylum Bacteroidota; class Bacteroidia; order Sphingobacteriales; family Sphingobacteriaceae; genus Pedobacter. The sequence goes on along the minus strand of CAZQFF010000001.1, from coordinate 139,644 downwards.
AGCCCATAAATTCAGACAAATCTTTTTAAAATGGTACTTTTGCACTGCAATAATAAAAACCTATTCAATTACCCTTATGAAAATTTGGCAAAAGAACATTCAAGTAAATACGCAAATAGAAACTTTCACTGTTGGATTAGATAGAGAAATGGATATGCGTTTAGCGGCCTTTGATGTATTAGGCTCACTTGCCCATGTAAAAATGTTGGCCAGTATAAATTTATTGAGTGCGGAGGATTTAAAAGCCGTAGAAAAGGGTCTGAAGGAAATTTATGAAGAGATTGAGACCGGTAAATTTATTATTGAAGATAGCGTTGAGGATGTACATTCTCAAGTAGAATGGCTTTTAACGCAAAGGATAGGGGAAGCAGGAAAAAAAATCCATAGTGGAAGAAGTCGAAATGACCAAGTTTTGGTAGACTTAAAATTATACTTCCGTGCTGCTATAGAGCAAATGGTCAACCAAGTAGATGTTCTATTCGGTACCTTGATTGAACTGAGCAATAAACACCAAGACAAACTTATTCCAGGATATACACACTTACAAATTGCTATGCCATCTTCCTTTGGTTTGTGGTTTGGCGCCTATGCGGAAAGTTTAGTAGATGATCTGGAAATGTTGCTGGCTGCTTTTAAAATTAGCAATAAAAATCCATTAGGTTCGGCCGCAGGATATGGATCATCCTTTCCGCTAAACAGAAGCATGACTACCGAGCTTCTGGGCTTTAAACATTTGAACTATAATGTGGTTTATGCCCAAATGGGTAGAGGAAAAACCGAAAGAGTAGTGGCACAAGCCATGTCATCTGTGGCGGCTACTTTAGCGAAAATGTCTATGGATGTCTGTCTTTTCATTAATCAGAACTTTGGATTTATCAAGTTCCCCGATGAACTAACCACGGGTTCTAGTATTATGCCACATAAAAAGAATCCTGATGTATTTGAACTCATACGATCTAGATGTAATAAAATTCAAGCCCTTCCAAATGAGATAGCCATGATGACGACCAATTTGCCATCTGGTTACCATCGTGATTTACAGCTGCTGAAAGAAAACTTATTCCCTGCCATCACCTCATTGAATGAATGTCTGGAAATGGCCAATTTCATGTTCCAGCATATTGAAGTAAAGTCGGATATTCTAGACGATAGCAAGTATGATTACTTGTTCAGTGTGGATGCCGTAAACAAACTGGTATTAGAAGGAGTTTCCTTTAGAGATGCTTATAAGATTGTAGGCGCTCAAATAGAAAATGGCGAGTTTAAAGCGGATAGAAACCTAAAACATAGTCATGAAGGAAGTTTAGGAAACTTGAATAATCCAGAAATAATCGAAATAAAAAATCAAGTCTTGGCTCAGTTTGAATTTGAAGAAATAGAAAAAGCCATGACTAAATTATTAGCATAATCTATGAAAGTATCACAATTAGCCAATAGCCTTATCGGTTCTGAAATTATTAAAATCGGAAATGAAGTAAACGATATGAAGCGTAAAGGAGCACAAATTGCCAATTTAACCATTGGTGATTTTGATGCTTCTATTTTTCCCATTCCAAGTGAGTTAGAAGCCGAAATTATTAAGGCCTATCAAGATGGGCACACGAATTACCCACCAGCAGATGGTATTTTAAGCTTAAGAGAAACTATTCAAACGGTTCTTGAAGATCGATTTAATTTGAAATATGGGTTGTCTGAAATATTAGTGGCAGGTGGTTCGCGTCCTTTAATTTATTCGCTTTATTTAAGCTTAGTAGATCCGGGAGATAAAGTTGTATATCCAGCTCCATCTTGGAATAATAACCACTATTGCCATTTGAGCTCTGCCGAAGGTGTAGGGGTGGAAGTAGGGGCCGAAAGTAATTTCTTGCCAAACGCAAAAGACTTGAAGGAGCAAATTAAAGGGGCAACTTTGTTAGCTTTATGCTCTCCTTTAAACCCAACAGGCACTATGTTTAGCCGAGAGCAGCTATTAGAAATATGTGATTTAGTCATTGCAGAAAATAAAAGCCGATCAGCTGATGAAAAGCCTTTATATATCATGTATGATCAAATTTATTCCTTGTTAACCTTTGGAAAAGAACATGTAAATCCAGTTAGTTTACGTCCAGAATTAAGAGATTATGTGGTGTATATTGATGGGATTTCTAAATGCTTAGCGGCAACGGGTGTTAGAGTAGGTTGGGCATTTGGACCTGAAACGATCATCAATAAAATGAAAGCTATTTTAGGGCATGTTGGAGCTTGGGCGCCAAAAGGAGAGCAAGTAGCAACAGCTAATTATTTTGCTAAAAAAGATCAAGTAGATGCTTATTTGGCTGGCTTTAAAGCTAAAATTCAGAATAGTTTAGATAGCCTTTATCAAGGTTTTCAGCAATTAAAAGCTTCAGGTTTTGCGGTAGATGCTATCAATCCGATGGGCGCTATTTATCTTACCTTGAAAATAGATTATATTGGAAAAACTACCCCAGAAGGAAAGGTATTGACTAATAGTGCGGACGTTAATTTTTATTTAATAAAAGAAGCTCAAGTAGCTTTAGTCCCTTTCTCTGCATTTGGTAATCGTCAAGACATGCCTTGGTTTAGAGCCTCGGTAGGAGGATGTACCTTAGAGGATATTAAAAATATGATCCCTCGAATAGAAAAAGCTTTAGCGCAATTGAAATAAACAATTGAAATAAAATAAAAAGCCCTTCCATTTGGAAGGGCTTTTTTTATTTAAACTCACTAGTTCTGTAAAATTGAATATCTGGGTAATCACGCATGGTCATATTAATCATAAATTCATTATCCGCTAAATAAACAGGATTGCCTTCCTTGTCTACCCCGATATGTTGTTGTTTACGCTTAACAAAATCGTCCAATTTTTTCTTGTCCTCGGATTTAACCCAGCTTGATTTTCCATAGCTCAAGGTTCTAAATCTACATTTTGCGCCATATTCGTGTTCTAATCGGAAATTGATGACTTCAAACTGAAGTTCTCCAACTGCCCCAATTACTTTTCTATTTCCAGGCTGCATAACAAAAAGCTGCGCAACTCCTTCGTCAGTTAATTGTTCAATGCCTTTTTCAAGCTGTTTTGTGCGCATAGGATCCATGTTCTCTACTTCTTTGAAGATAGATGGAGAAAAACTTGGAATGCCTTTAAAATGGAGCTTTTCGCCTTCTGTCAGGGTGTCCCCAATTTTAAAATTCCCTGAGTCATATAAACCTACCACATCTCCTGGCCAAGCCTCTTCTACGATGCTTTTTTCATTGGCCATAAAATCCATTGGATTGGAGAATTTTAATTTTTTATCCTGACGGGTATGATAGTAAAACTTGTTTCTTTCAAATTTTCCGGAGCAAACTCTTAAAAAGGCAATTCTATCTCTATGTTTAGGATCTAAATTGGCATGTATTTTAAACACAAAGCCAGAAAAGTTTTTTTCGTCTACTTTTACAAAGCGTTCTTCAGCTTCCCTTTCTTTAGGACTAGGAGCAATTTCTATAAAAGTGTCTAAAAGCTCCTTAATTCCAAAGTTATTAATCGCACTCCCAAAGAAAACGGGAGCCAATAATCCTTCTTGATATAAATTTAAATCTACGCCACCATAAACGCCATCCACCAATTCTACATCGTCTTTTAAAGTCTTAACTTCATTATCTTTCAAGTAATCTAATAAAGCTGGATCATCTAAATCATTTACGGCAACTACGGAGTCAGTTACTTTGGTTTTATCCGAATTGAAAAGATTTAGATGATTTCTGAAAATGCTATAAACGCCTTTAAAAGTATGTCCTTGACCAATAGGCCAGCTTAATGGGCAAAGACTAATACTTAGTTTAGATTCAATTTCCTCCAATAAATCAAAAGGTTCTTTACCTTCTCTATCCATTTTATTGATAAAGATGATTACAGGAGTGTTTCGCATTCTACAAACTGACATTAATTTTTCAGTTTGTTCCTCTACCCCTTTTACGCAGTCAACCACTAAAATTACACTATCTACAGCAGAAAGTGTTCTGTATGTATCTTCTGCGAAATCTTTGTGCCCTGGAGTATCTAGAATATTGATTCGTTTACCGCTGTATTCAAAACCCATCACAGAAGTTGCTACCGAAATACCTCTTTGCTTTTCGATTTCCATAAAGTCGGAGGTATTACTCTGATTAGCCTTATTCCGTTTAACCGCACCTGCCGTATTAATCGCTCCACCAAACAATAAGAACTTTTCCGTTAAGGTCGTTTTACCGGCATCGGGGTGACTGATAATAGCAAAGGTTTTTCTTTTTTCGATTTCTGGGTTTAACATGCGAAACAGTTCGGGCTTTAAAAAATTATAAAAATAAATTGCCCAATGTGTTATTGGGCAATTTGGTATTCCTGCAAAGATATATAAAATCGAGGATTTAAGGAATAACTAACCTCTAACTCGGCCGTTTCCTGAATTACTTTCGCCTCGAGAGCTGCGGCTTGGGGCTGAACCTGTATTCCTTGAAGAACCGGAATTGGACTTAGGTGCCTCCATTCTAGGTGCAGGACTATTTCGTTCCACTCTTGGCGCAGGGTTGCCTCTTTCCATCCTAGGCGCTGGACTGTTCCTTTCCATTTTTGGAGCAGGCCCAAGTTTTACCTCGTTTCTAGACGAGCTAGACTGATTCCTATCCATTGAATAAGCGCCTCGGCTTGAGTTAGAAGACATGCGTTCATTTCTTTCAAAACTCGGACTTTCATTTCTTCTGTCTTCAGCCTGAGCTCTTGAAGGTCTAGGTGTATAAATATTCACCGTATTGTTTTCTATTCGAGCAGGTCCAGGTCTCGCATTACGGTTTAAATTGTAAACCGTAACGTTTTGATTCGTTGCTCTTCTAATTTCCTCTGCTCTAGGCCCGGTATAATAAGTTCTATTATTTCTTACATAAGTATTATTGATAATTACTGTATTCTGGATATAGATCCTATTTCTTCCGCCATAATATCGAGGTAATTTCGTGTAATAAATATGGTGGTAAGGAACAAAATTCCAGTATATATCAGGAACTCTATATCCATTTCTGCCAATATTTATACCGATGGAAATACTTGGACCAAGGGGAGCCCATCCATAATACCCACCTCCTGTTCTCCAGGTTACCCAGGCTGGTCCCCAAACGGTATCAGGAATCCATACCCAATGATTATGACGGTTATACGCCCATCTTCCATAATGGAAGGGAGCCCAACCCCATTCATAGTTGGAAACCCAAGTGTTCCCATATTCAGTCATAACCCATCTTCCATTGGTGTAGTATGGCCTAAATTCTCGCTGATCTACGTCTGGTCGCCAAACATAGCCATATTGAGGGTCATTAATCCAAACCCCATAAGGGGATAATTCATCATAAAAAGTTTGTAGGGAAATATCTTCCCCTTGGGCTTTCGCCGTTTGAGTGGATCCGCTTACTAGGAGAAACATCCCTAGTATAATGGCTGGTAATTTTAACATTGTTTTCATGGCTTGTGTGTTTTAATATTTGATTTGAAAAATCTTACTATATAAAGCGTATCAATTTCAACTCCAAAATATGGAACAAGCCTAAATGATTTTAATAAGAATGCCTTTTTATGGGGCTTAAACAAGCTATTAAGCTAGTTTTTTAAATTATAACGTTTTATGTCCATGATTTTTTAGCTGTGCGCAAAAGCAGTCAGTTTAGACTAAATTTTGCTACAATATGTTTATGTTTGTTGAAATAACTTTATCCATCCATGTCGGGAAATCCAAAACCTTTAGGGAAATTATATTTATTACCTGTTCCTTTAGCTGCAGGAGCTGAGGAAAAGTCGTTTACTCCATTTTGGACACAAACCGTTAATCATTTGAAAACTTTTATCGTAGAGCAAGAAAAAACTGCCCGAAAGTTTTTAAAAGAGGGTGGATTAAAAACACCGCAAGCTGAACTTAAAATTTATGATTATGGGAAGCATCAGAGAGGTCAGAGTGTGGCGACTTATTTTAAAGAGCTAAAGGCGGGTGAGGACGTAGGTTTAATGAGTGAAGCGGGTTGCCCAGGAGTCGCTGATCCAGGGGCGGAACTTGTGGCTTATGCGCATAGTCAAGGTATCCAAGTTATTCCACTCGTAGGGCCAAATTCTATGATTCAGGCTTTAATGGCTTCAGGTTTAACCGGTCAAAGCTTTGCCTTTCATGGTTATCTGCCCATTGATAAAGCGGAAAGAAGTAAAAGAATTAAAGAATTAGAACAAATGTCTACGCGATACAAGCAGACACAGTTGTTCATGGAGACGCCGTTTAGAAACACACAATTATTTGAAGAAATAATACGCTCTTGTCATCCTCAAACCCACCTATGTATAGCCTGCGATCTAAATGCAGAAACCGAATGGATTAAAACGATGAGCGTTGGACAATGGAAAAAAGAGAAGCCTGAGCTACATAAAAGACCTTGTATTTTCTTAATCTTGAAGAATAATTAGCGATACATATTTTTAGCTTCCATAAAGGCAATAACATTTTCGGGCACTAAAAATTGAATATTTTGTTTAGCCTGAAACGCTTTTCGAATGAAAGTGGAAGAAATTTCCATTAAAGGGGTGTCAGTTAGCGTTATTTGAGGATGATTTAACCATTCCGATAAATCAGCTCCTGGTCTTGGATAAACATAAAGGTGATAATGAGCCAATATTTGCTCGTAGTTTTTCCACTTCTTAAAAGATTGCAAATTGTCTGCCCCCATAATCAAAGCAAATTCTTTATTGGGATAACGCTCTTGTAAATGCGTTAAAGTATCGATGGTATAAGAGGGGATGGGTAAATGCACCTCTACATCACTAACGCGTAAATGAGGAGCATGCTCTATGGCTAATTTGGCCATTTCTAAGCGATCATACACGCTCACTAATGCGTTTTTATCCTTTAATGGATTGTGTGGCGATACCACTAACCAAACTTCGTCTAAATCGGTATAGCAAGCCATGTAATTGGCCATCACCAAATGTCCTATGTGAATAGGATTAAAGGAGCCAAAAAACAAACCTACTTTCATAAGATGTTAAGAATTTAAAAAATCACCAACTATTTTTTCTGCTTCAGCACAAGCGGTTTCTAAATCATGGTTTTTTAAGATCACATCGAATTTATCGGCATATAATAATTCTTTTTCTGCCTTAATAAAGCGCTCTTGAAGTTTTTCTTCGCTATCTGTACCACGACTACTTAATCTTTCTTTTAAAACATCTAAAGATGGGGGTTGTACAAAAATAGCTAGGGCTGCTTCATTAAACTTACGCTTTAAGCGGAGGCCCCCTTCCACATCAATATCAAAAATCACATGCTTACCTGTATTCCAAATTCTATCAATTTCAGATCGCAGTGTGCCGTAAAAAGTGCCTTTATAAACCTCTTCAAACTCTACAAACTCTTGTCTGGCCACACGATGTAAAAACTCTTCTTTAGTGATGAAATAATAGTCTTTTTCATGTGTTTCATCGCCTCTAAGCTCACGGGTAGTGGCCGAAATAGAAAAACTTAATTGCGGGAACTTTGTGAGTAAGTGTTTTACAATGGTGGTTTTGCCAGCACCAGAAGGCGCTGAAAATATGATTAATTTACCTTGCTTCATTTGAAATGATTGTAATGCTTTGACGGAATTACAATATGTTTAATAGTTGTTCTTTAATTTTTTCTAACTCTTCTTTCATGCCTACCACAATTTGTTGAATGGCAGCATCATTTGCCTTTGAGCCCATGGTGTTAATTTCTCGACCTATTTCTTGAGCAATAAATCCAAGTTTTTTTCCATTACTTTCAGGGCTATTTAAACTCATCGTAAAATAGTTTAAATGGCTTAATAAGCGGGTTTTTTCTTCTGTAATATCTAATTTATCGATATAGTATATCAGCTCTTGTTCAAGGCGATTCTGATCTAAATTAGTCTTTCCAACAGTCGATTCAATAAGCTCTGAAAGTTTGGTTTTAATTTGAGGAATTCTAGATACCTCTAAAGGCTCCACTTGAATTAAGAAATCTCTGATGTTTTGGATTCTTAAGATTAAATCTTGTTTTAATACTTCACCTTCATCCGCTCTAAACTTTTGAAAGTTTTGCATGGCTTCTATAAAAGTTTCGTGCACAATATTCCAATCTTCACTTAAGTCTTCCTCTTTATTGTTTAATACTTCAGGCATATTGAGTGCAATCTGAAATAAATTTTGCTTATCAGCCCCAAGCTTATCGGCTACCTCAGCTAAGCTAGTATAATATTGAGTAAGTAAATCCGTATTAATTTGGGCAGGTTTTTGTCCTTCTAAGCCACGTTCAATTGTAAATGAAATATTTACTTTTCCGCGTTCAATTTCTTTAGTGCATATATTGCGCACAAAAAGTTCTTTCTCAGCAAAAGTTCTAGGAAGCTTTAAACTGAGTTCTAAAAACTTAGAATTCAAAGATTTGATTTCAACACTAACCTTAAGTTGATGCTCATCTCGGCTAGCAATGCCAAAACCTGTCATGGATTTTATCATGCGCAAAGATAAAAAAAAGATATGAATAAGCAGTTTTAAATACCTAGTGCCTCACAAGCTTTTTCAGCGGCTAATTTTTCTGCGTTTTTTTTGTTGTAGTCGATGCCAATGCCTTTGGTTTCCCCACCAACTATAGCATGAATCGTGAAAATCTTAGCGCTATCACCTTCTTTATTTTCTGCGATTTCGAAGCTGATATCCTTATTTTGCTTTTGACACCACTCGATAAGTTTACTTTTGAAATTGGTTTCTGTAATTTCTAAAGTATTGACATCAATATAAGGATCTACAATTCGTTTTAGTAAGAATTGCTTGGTGAAATCATAGCCTTTATCTAAATAAATTGCGCCAATAATCGCTTCAAAGGCATCCCCTAACATCGAATGATGTTTAGTTTGAACGTTAACTGTTTTATTATCAAACACAATTAATAAATCAAAGCCCATCTTTTTGGCTAATTGATTTAGATTGGCACGATTGACAATTTTAGATCGCATTTCGGTTAAGAAACCTTCCTCTTTATAAGGGTAGCTTTTAAATAACATCTCTGCAATCACGGCGCCAAGAATGGCATCGCCTAAGAATTCTAATCGCTCATTACTGCTGCGCATACCATTTTTCAAGATAGTAGCGGCAGAACGATGCCTAAAGGCCATTTTATATAAGTTTACATTGCCAGGCACAAAGCCTAGAATATTCTTTAATTTTCGATTAAATTCTTTATTGTCAGAAAAATAAAGCTTATAAAAATTTACCAATGGCATTAAGTGATTAACAATCTAAAAGTAGATTTTAGGTTTATCCCTCGTACTTTTTGAAAATTACAGAAGCATTGTGTCCACCGAAACCAAATGTATTACTTTGAGCCGCACGAATGACACGCTTTTGAGCCTTATTAAAGGTAAAGTTTAAACGTGGATCAAACTCTGGATCATCGGTAAAGTGATTGATTGTTGGAGGAACAATATCATGTTTAACTGCAAGAATCGTTGCGATAGCTTCAATAGCACCTGCCGCTCCTAATAAGTGACCAGTCATCGATTTAGTAGAACTGATGTTTAATTGATAAGCATCTTCTCCAAATAAATCTACAATAGCTCTCGATTCACTTACATCCCCAAGTGGAGTAGAAGTTCCGTGAACATTGATATAGTCAATTTCAGAAGTGTTCATGCGGGCATCTCTTAGCGCATTGCTCATCACTAATTTAGCGCCTAATCCTTCTGGGTGTGGTGCTGTAATGTGATTAGCGTCTGCACTCATACCTCCACCTACAATTTCTGCATAAATTTTTGCTCCACGAGCTTTTGCATGCTCTAATTCTTCTAGAATAATGGTCCCCGCACCTTCTCCAGCCACAAAACCATCACGGTCTTTATCAAATGGTCTGGATGCTGTTTTAGGGTCATCATTTCGAGTAGAAAGCGCGTGCATTGCATTAAAGCCGCCAATTCCTGCTTCGTTGATAATAGCTTCTGATCCTCCTGAAATAATGATATCAGCAATGCCTAAACGAATGTAGTTAAAGGCATCAATCATAGCATTTGTAGAAGAAGCACAAGCCGAAACCGTAGAGAAGTTAGGGCCTCTCAAGCCATATTTCATAGAGATATGACCAGGAGCAATGTCAATGATAACTTTAGGGATAAAGAATGGATTGATACGTGGTGTACCATCTCCCAGGAAGAAAGCTTTCATTTCATCCTGAAACGTTTTAAATCCGCCAATGCCTGAGCCCCAGATAACTCCAACTCGATTGGTGTCAATTTTCGACCAATCATAGCCACCATCTTTAACGGCCTCTTCAGTGGCAACCAGTGCATATTGCACAAATGGGTCTAATTTGCGAGCTTCTTTTTTATCCAGATGATCTTCTGGATTGAAATTTTTTACTTCACAAGCAAATTTTGTCTTGAATTTCTCTGTATCAAACCCGGTAATAGGTCCAGCCCCACTCACACCATTAATCAATCCATCCCAGTATTCTGAGATGTTATTGCCAATTGGTGTGAGTGCGCCTAAACCTGTAACTACTACTCTTTTCAATTCCATTTATACGTAATGTACTGAAGCGTATTTTTACTTAACGTTTTTTTCTAAATATTCGATGGCTTGACCAACTGTACCAATAGTTTCAGCTTGATCATCAGGAATAGCCACATTGAATTCTTTTTCGAATTCCATAATTAACTCTACAGTATCTAAAGAATCTGCACCTAAGTCATTTGTAAAAGAAGCTTCTGGTGTAACTTCGTTTTCATCAACACCTAGTTTTTCTACGATAATAGCCTTAACTCTTGAAGCAATATCAGACATAATTTTATAATTTAAGGGTTAAATAATTCATTGCAAAGAAAAATAAAATTCCGACACTTTTCAAATGTTTTTTATTTCAATCTTTTTGTAAAAATAGTTTTATATTTTTGTAATACTAAAAAAAAATTGGTTTTGAACAAAACTTATCTCAAACTTTCCCTTGATTTAGATCTCGATTTTGTCCTCATAGCGATCACAGCTTCCCTGAAAGACTATACGTTAGGCCATAAAATCAACAAAATATTAGATTTTGATTTTGTCCGCATTGAGGATCATGAAGTGTACTTTAATGTGGATGAAGAACCTTTAGAATTTTCTAGATTTCAATATTTCATTGAAGAAGGTGAACAAAATTTTTTTCTAGTAAGTAACCGGAATCGGGAAGGTTTTTTAATCCCGGAGATGAAAAAAGTAGATTACTTTATGATTATTCAGCAGTATATTTCCAAAGATGAGGTGGCTGAAATACTAAAAAAAATTAATCTTATTCCCGAAGTGCAAGTTGCCGCTACTATTGACCCGCATAAATTGAAATCCAAAGAAAATTTAATTATGTAAGTTATTGGATTCACATAAAATTTATATTATTGGATTATGAATGTAGTGTATAAAATACACTATATTTGAAATTCGTAGAGATAAAAACAAGAGATATTAAATGAAACCATTTCATTCTAGAACTAAAATAGTTGCCACATTAGGTCCAGCATCTAGCCAACCTGATGTTTTATATAGTATGTTTAATGCCGGCTTAGATGTATGTCGTTTGAATTTTTCACATGGCTCACAAGCGGTGCATCAGGAAGTTATCAATACCATCCGTAGTATTAATAAGAAGCACAAATATAATGTGGGAATTTTAGCCGATTTACAAGGACCTAAAATTAGAATAGGTATGGTAAAAGACGGCGGGATTCAATTGGTTAATGGACGTAAAACCATTTTAACCACGAAAGAATGTGTAGGTAACGAAGAGAGAATATACATCACCTATGAAAATTTCCCTAAAGATGTAAAAGCAGGGGAGATCATTTTATTAGATGATGGAAAATTACAAATGCGCGTTTTAGAAACTAATTATAAGGATGAAGTTGTTTGTGAAATTGTGCACGGAGGTATATTAACCTCTAGAAAAGGTGTAAATCTTCCAAATACAAAGGTTTCTATTCCATCTTTAACACCTGAAGACCGTGATAATTTGGAGTTTGTGTTGGAGAACGATGTGGAATGGATAGGATTATCTTTTGTACGTAACGCTGAAGATATTATTGAATTAAAAGATATCATTCGTGAGCGAGGCAAATCGGCGCGTGTTATTGCTAAAATTGAAAAGCCAGAGGCTATTGCTAATATAGACGACATTATTGCCGCTTCAGATGGAATTATGGTTGCTCGTGGCGATTTAGGCGTTGAATTACCGATGGAAGAAGTGCCCTTGTTGCAAAAAATGATTGTCAACAAATGTAAAGCCGCTTCAAAGCCAGTAATCATTGCGACACAAATGTTAGAAAGTATGATTACCACACCCCGTCCAACTCGTGCTGAGGTGAACGACGTGGCTAACTCGGTATTAGATGGTGCTGATGCGGTGATGTTAAGTGGAGAAACTTCTGTAGGAGAATTTCCTTTAATTGTTATCGAAACCATGCAGAAGATTATTTCTAATATTGAGCAGAACAATTATCCATTTAACGCTGAGAAATATTTTAATTCTAAATCAAGTAGTTTTTTAAGCGATGCCGTTTGTAATTCTGCATGTAATTTAGCGAAGCAAACTAAAGCTGTGGGTATTGTGGCGATGACCATGAGTGGCTATACCGCTTTTGAAATTTCAAGTCATCGTCCTGAAGCGCCAATATTTGTGTTCACAAGTAATGAGAAACTTTTATATACTTTAAGTTTAGTTTGGGGGGTAAGAGCATTTTATTATGATCGCTTCGAAAGCACCGATATTACGATAACGGAAGTAAATGAATTCTTGAAAAAGAAAAAATTAATCAAAAAAGGTGATGTTGTTATTAACACCGCGGCCATTCCAATGGAAATCATGGGTAAAACCAATATGGTCAAAATTACGGTTGTTGATTAGCCTAAAAACCGATAAAATTATTATTTTTGCAGGCATTGGAGAGGTGTCCGAGTGGTCGAAGGAGCACGCCTGGAAAGTGTGTATACTCCAAAAGGGTATCGAGGGTTCGAATCCCTCTCTCTCCGCGATGATTAGAAAAAGCTCAATGAAAATTGGGCTTTTCTTGTTTTAAATGCACTTTAAGCCTTGTTTTTAACAAAAGTACAATTTATTTTTTAACAAATACATCTATCCAATCTTACATTTTTCGTCACACTTTCGTCACACTTTTTTTAAGCTTAGACGTATATTGAGAACCCAAAATTCTTTAGGGGGTATAAAATGAAAAATGAGTTCTCACCATAAGCTAGACCACTTAGGTTATTTATATAATATAGAATGAAAGTGGCCTAAGAAATTAGAGTGATAGACTATCGGATAATATGTGCTATTATATTACAGAGTGCCCCCCTAATGAAACACCCTCTAATATATTAAGCGATGCTTATCGGGGAATACCCCATTACTTAAACGAGGTGGCATTGAGCAAAACACATCATGCTGATAAGCTATCCGATAATATCCCCCTATAATATTATAAAGTGATTCGTTAACAAAGCCACCCTCTAATATATTAAGCAATGCTTATACGCTCGCCGTCCTGCGAGGTTCTTATCAATTACAGTACTCTAATATCTGTGAGTTAGTTTTTTATAAAAAATGAGACTTCAAGAATCTATTAGTTAACTTTTTGTATATTGTATTTACTAATACTATTGAAATAGGTATTATCGTGTTAAACTATACCATAATCAAATAAATACTTTCTAATATGGGGATATTTGACTTTTTAAAAAAGAAAGAGTTTTTACAAATACAAAACTTAAATCTTCACTTAACTGATTGTAATAATCGTATAAAGGATTTAGAGTATAAACTAGAAAAATATTCTGTAATTTCTAATGTAGAGAACGAAGTTTTAAATTTAAATGAAAAGCTTAAACAGCAAAACCAAGAACTTGAGAAATTAAATGAGAAATATAAAAATGCAAGAGAAACATATAAAAATCTAAAATATGAAGTTTCAATTTTTGAAACCAAATTAGATTTAGCTGAATTTGGCATATATGAACCAATATACGAATTTGAAAAATCAGATGATTATCGTAAGGAGCAAAATAGAATAATAGAACTTCAAAAGTATTTAATACAAAATGAAAGAGCTGCTATCTCTCATACGACTTGGACTGTTAATGGAAGTGAATCCCAAGGGAAAGCAGCCACTAAAAGATTCATTAAGCTAATATTAAGAGCATTTAATGGAGAAGCAGATTCACTTATAACCAAAGTCAAATGGAATAACATCAATCAAATAAAAGAAAGATTAGGTAGATCCTTTAATACTTTAAATACATTAGGAAAGAGTCAAACTATTGAAATAACACAAGAATATTTCGATTTAAAGACAAAAGAGCTTTTATTAGAATATGAATTTAGACTAAAAAAACAACAGGAAAGAGAGGAACAAAAGGCTTTAGCAGAAGAGCTAAGAGAAGAAGAAAAAGCTAAAAAGGAATATGAAAAAATCCAAAGAGATGCTGAAAAAGAAGAAGCTTACTATAAAAAAATCTTAGAGAAAGTAAAAAAGGATTATCAATCACAAATTGGTAATCCTGAAGAGTTACAAAATAAAATTCTTGAATTAGAAAAAGATTTAGAAGAAGCTAGGTTGAAAAAGGAACGTGCTTTATCCATGGCTCAACAAACTAAAAGAGGAAATGTATATATAATATCAAATGTCGGGTCATTTGGAGAAAATGTATTTAAGATTGGTATGACTAGACGACTTGAACCAATGGATAGAGTTAGAGAATTGGGTGATGCATCTGTCCCTTTTAAATTTGATGTTCATGCAATGATTTATAGTGATGAAGCTAGAACTTTAGAATATGAGCTTCACAAAGCATTTTCGGATAAGGCTCTCAATTTATTCAATTATAGAAAAGAGTTTTTTAATGTATCATTAAAAGAAATAGAAGATAAAGTTAAAGAACTTGGATTTCAAGCTGAATTTTCTGAGATAGCTGAAGCAGAAGAATATAATGAAACATTAGCAATGAAAGAGAAAAACAAGATATCTCATATAGAGACTGATTTCTTAGAAAATGAACAATATCCTGACTCTTTATTGTGAGAACACTGTTAAAAGCCTAAAAAATCAAAATGAAAGTTTCTAAAATATTCAACCTATTCGATTATTTATATTAAAAAATACAGGTCTTCTAGATTGATAATCTATCTAATTCTAAGCGTATTTATCCGCTCGCCGTCCTGCGAGTTGAGCGAGGTGTCGTTGAAGAGAAATGCGCAAGCATGATTCAACGATATCTATGAAATAGACGAAGACTGTTGGCGGTATTTTTGAAAATGGACTAGAGCTTTGGGTATATCAAAAATAGTGACAACATCGTAGCCTGAGCGATTCGCAGGCGAGCCAAACTCTAAAAGTGATTGGATTTTAACCAGGTATGCTAATACCTAGTTAAAAGACAAAGGAGCTTTTATGAAGCCGAACCAAGAGAAAGAAATAAGCGTGACATAATATTTTATTATGGCAAGATTATTTTCTATCTTGGTAGAGGCGTAATGCCTTATAACCTATATTCTTCGATTGAAGTTTAGAGCTAAAAATTCCCGTCTTTAGCAAGTCTCAGAACATTATAAGCAATCCCTTTGAACGTATCGCATAAATTTCACAGATATTACTTAACTCATTTTTGTAACTTTGTTAAATATGGCATTTATTAAATTGAATGTCGTATATTAAACGATGTATAACGGAAAAGATAAGTTGAATTAATGAACACATATAGCGACATCAAAGAATTTTTAAATATCAATATTGACAAACATCTAAATGATGGATTTGCTAATTTGACACATTATTGGCAAAATCATAAAAATGGTGTTTCTCAATATTACAAACCTTATGCGAAAGAATATTTGCACGAGGAAATCCTTTCTGTCGTGGAAGATTCTGAACAATTCTATATTCCATTTAAATACGATGTCCCTTTTCCTCCAAATAAAAATCCTAAATTTAAATTTATAGATTTATTCGCAGGTATTGGTGGAATAAGAATGGCCTATCAAAATTTAGGCGGCAAATGCGTATTTTCAAGTGAATGGGATAAATTTGCAAAAAAAACCTATGAAGCAAATTATGGAGAAGTTCCATTTGGAGACATAACTCAAATTGACGAAAAGTCAATTCCTGACCATGATATTTTATTAGGAGGTTTTCCTTGTCAGCCATTTTCAATTGCTGGTGTTTCTAAGAAAAATTCATTAGGTAGAAGTCACGGATTTTTAGATAAAACACAAGGAACATTATTTTTTGACATTGCAAGAATTATTGAGTATAAAAAACCAAAAGCTTTTATGCTTGAAAATGTCAAAAATCTAGTTTCTCACGATAAAGGAAATACTTTTAAAGTCATCAAGGAAACCTTAGAGTCAATTGGTTATAATATACATTACAAAGTCTTAAATGGCAAAAGCTTTGTTCCCCAAAATCGTGAACGTATTCTAATTGTAGGTTTTCGAAAAGATTTTTTTAATTGTAAAGAAGACTTTAATTTTCCTATATTACCTGAGCCTAAAATGGTTTTCAGAGAAATATTGCAAGAAGAAGTAGATTCAAAATATACTTTATCTGACAAGCTTTGGAATTATCTTCAAGCTTATGCACAAAAACATAAAGCAAAAGGTAATGGTTTTGGCTTTGGATTAACTGATTTAAATGGTATTTCTCGTACAATTTCTGCAAGGTATTATAAAGATGGTGCAGAAATTCTTGTACCTCAAGGAGACAAATTGAATCCAAGAAGACTAACACCGAGAGAATGTGCACGACTTCAGGGGTTTCCAGATAATTACATAATTCCAGTTTCGGATAATCAAGCTTATAAACAATTTGGAAATTCAGTTACAGTTCCACTTATTCAAGCCGTTGGAAAACAAGTTGTAAAATCTTTATTAGCCCATAATGAATCTGCAAAATCTTAAAAGGCTATTTATAGAAAATGGCTGCCAAAAATTGTATGTAAAAAAACTTTCTCCGAATGATAATTCTAAAAACCAAGTTTATTTAGGAGGTAGTTTTGAAATATTAAATATTTTTCCGCTTTCTGACATAAAAACAGAAGAAGCTGGTGATTGGAATAGAGAGCGTTTTAAAGCTTCAATCAATTTTGCTTGGATTAGCGAAAATGGCAATATCTATCCTGCTCCAAATTCTCAACTAATTTTATATCCAAAATATCCAGAAGTTCGATTTTCAGGTTTTTTAGCAAAATGTGAAGATCCACCTTCAAATTTAATGACTCAAAGGCTTACTGATAGACTTTTGTTTTTAAGTGTTTCAAACCAAGGACAAATATTAGGTTATGTGACTTCTCCCGATTCTGAACTGGCAAATGAATTTAATTCTTTACAATCTGATGAAAATATAGGAATTTTTAGCGTGTTTAATTTACCACAGACCGAAAACAATAGAAGTAGATTACTTAATGAATTATATCGAATCTATCAATTAGACTGGATTACATCTAAAAGATTGGATAGAAATGGTAATATCTTGCCTTGTACATCTTCAAATTGTGGTGGATATACTTTGGAAGCAGAACTTGGAATTACTCCAAATGGCTATTCCGAACCTGATTTTTTAGGTTGGGAAGTAAAGCAATTTGGTGTAGCTAATTTTCAAAGACTAAATTCAGCTGTTATTACTTTAATGACACCTGAACCTACTGATGGAATATACAAAACAGAGGGAACTGAATCCTTTTTACACACTTATGGTTACGCTGACAAAACAGGAAGGGAAGATAGAATAAACTTTGGTGGGGTTCATAAAGCTTATATTAGACACGCTTCCACAAATCTTGAAATGCAATTAATAGGATTTGATAACGAAAGTGGAAAAATTCGTAATTCAAATGGAAGAATTTCACTTGTAGATATTCAAGGAAACGAAGCTGCTTCTTGGAGTTTTGCTTCAATGTTACTTCATTGGAATAGAAAACACAATCAAGCTTGTTATGTTCCCTCTTTATCTGAAATAAAAACTGAAAGACGCTATAAATATGGCAATAATATAATTCTAGGAACAGGAACTGATTTTACTTTATTCTTAAAGCAAATGGCACTTGGAAATATTTATTACGATCCAGGAATCAAAATGGAAAATATATCAACTAAACCTAAAATAAAGAAAAGAAGCCAATTTAGAATAAAGTCCCAATTCATATCTGAACTTTATAAAGAAAACGAAATAGTGACCTTCCCAATTAATCTATAATTGGAAAAACATATAACACTTAATCGTAACTCTATCTTAACCGACTCTAGGACGTTATTTATTACCCTAAATATAACTCTCTTTAAAGAAAAAGGACGTCTAACTGTTTCATAATGAATGCTTCACCGTGAAACACAAAATATTTAACCTCGTTTAAGTCTTTTTAAGCGAGGTATTTTTACAACTATTTTCTTCATTCTAAGCATAAATAATCCAAATAGATAGGCACGTCCACGCTTATATATAGCGCAGAACGTTACCATATCCATCCTTGTTGTGTATTGAAAATTTCCTAGGTTTTCTCTCACAAGCTCTTTAAGCTAATTATTAGCCAAATACCAATCTAAAAATACCCTTCATCCTTTAAGCTATAATACCCATCTTCAGATACAATAATATGATCACATACTTCAATATCCAATACCTTACCAGCTTCAATAGCTTTAGTTGTAATAGCCTTATCTTGTGGACTAGGATCTAGCTTACCTGATGGATGATTATGAACTAGTATAATCTTAGAGGCAGACGCCTTTAGCGTTATAGAAAATATGATTTTCATGTCCACAGGAACGAAGTCTTTACCTCCCATAGCGATATCAACGATACCCAATACCTTATTAGCCTTAGTAAGTAATATGACTTTAAACTCTTCTAAAAAGCTCATTAGACCTTCATCCCAAACAGTCTTGAGGATCTCATAAGCATCCTTTGAGCTGTTGATTTGTAGACATTCAGACAGCTTGAATTTAGGTTTAAACTCCACCTTAATCTCTGATACATGTAATAAATGTTGTTTTCTCATTGTGTTAATTGTTAAACGTTTACCAATGACGTCAAGGTCGGGGGTTATCAATATACACCTAGGGCGTGTTTAATACATACTATAGGGGGGCTTTATGGGGAATCATCGGGTAATATATGAAACACCTAACCTATTATTTTAGAGAGGGGGTAGTTTATAAAAAACTAATTACTAGTCTCTTGAGACTCTAAAGACGGCTTGTGTTGATATATTATATTGAATTACAATATAGTAACCAACTTCATTTTTCGTAAGTTAAACACTCTATAATTGATTAGTGCGGATTACTCGGGCACTTATCCATCCAAAATAACCTAGTGCTTTAGACACCTTCATAACGCTTAAAAGGAATACAAAATTTCATCCTCCAAACGGATTAGAAATTTTTGTATTCCTTTGATTATTCATTTTGGGACAGTACCCTTAATATTATAGGGGAAGAAAATGAACTGTCCCAAAAAAATTATTTGTGTGATTTAACTCTGTAAAACCAAACATTACGATTAATACCCTTTCCCTTGAATCGCTCACTAATTTCCAAAAAGTTTTTACCTTCTTTAATACTGGGATCTAAATTCAGTTTATGCTTATCAATTATTAACTTCATGCGTTTACGAAAAGCATCTCCTGTGAAACAGCTTTTTACAGGAAATTCTTCTCGTATATCTTCAATAAATGGCATTGAATTTCTTTCAATAGCTTTTTTATGTCTCTTTATCAATAATAAAACCTCCTCCTTTGATTTACATTCAGAGAGTTCATCAATTTCATTAAGTAATGATAAAGCTTCGAATACCTCTGGAAAGTATAACTCAACACTGTTTAAAATACTTTTAGTCTGATATTTTTTATCTTCTATAATTTTAGGATTATTTAATGCCACATAAAGTCTTATTATTTTTTTTAAGTTATCATGATATGATTTAAACAACTTTTTAAAGGTCATCATTGTTGAATCATAGAAAAAATCTTTTGTTTCATGAGTAATATCAAAATACTTTATAGCCTGTCCAATGATATGACAATTAGAATATGCTGCAAGAATTGTATCATAATTTGAATAGCAGGATAACACTTTGTTATTATGGATGAAATTGTCAAACTTAAAATGACTCTTCTGTCCTCTCTTATCCAAAAATTGCTTAAAAGGTAGTACTTCTAAAGTCATATTCAGTACTTCTAGAATTGTTTTATTTGTATTTCCTTTCTTGTAGTTTAGAATTGTATTATATATTGATTCTGTGCATTTCAAAAATAGGATTGAATCTTCAACAGTACGACAATTCAAATTCTCATCTGAATTAGTTATTACACTAATGTTTAAATCTATTGATGTATTTCTAAATCTGCCTATAATTTGAATCGCATCTGTATGAGGATCGATTGCTGAATATTCAGCTGTATGAATATCTGTAACTAAATACACATTACAGTCATAGTCTATGTCAAAATCAACTGCAGAAAAAAAACGACTTGTAAAAAAGTTATATTCCTTAAATTGTTCTTCATCTAATGTTGATCCTGAATAAGCAACAGCTTCAGCTATACTCTCTAAAGATTTATCAGAGCAAAAAATCGCACTTTTACTTTGTATTTTCAAATGAGCTATAAACTTTTCAATTGCTTTTGTAGAATTGAGAAAGATGAAGTTCTTTTTACCTTTATTCTTTTCAAATAACTCTTGTAATACATTATATGGATTATTAGTTGTTATTAATTTTATTTTCTTTTCAATCAAGTAATTTGGCACTATTGATAAGTATGTGAAGTTATTTTTCTCAAATAATGGATCACTTGGTTTGATAGCCGTAGCAGAAATAAATGCCTTTTGTTCAAATTGAAAAAAATGAAATAATGGATCTGTAATGGATTCTCTAAAATCAACATCTTTGACAATTCTATCACATTCATCAAAAAGAAGGAAAAAATCCTGATATAGCGTAAAGTTTGAATTGTAAACTGCTATTATAATTTTATCGAACGATTCTGGCGTGGTAACTATTTTTTTATACTGAATTTTATCATTGTTTAAATATTCTAATATATGTTTATCTGATATACCCTTGTGAACCCCCAATATGTTTTTGTTTTTCCTTTTCTTAACTTGAATAACGGGTACATTAGGCTCAATAATAATTTAATGTCTTTTAGAATTAATTTCAAGAGTCGTTGCTCCAATACCAGTTATGTTTTTAAAAATTATAGCATTAGATGGTATCAAAGACATAATATCTCCTAAATATTGACCTTTGTCAATGAATATCTGTTTCATAAGAATAAATGAAAGGGAGGTTACCCTCCCAATTAATGTTAATAATTAACAACTTACGCTGATTGCATTTTTTTGGATTCATTTACTGTGATAGTGATATTATCATCTAGCTTTCCAACTTGAAGTTGTTCAGCTGCTTCAATTAATTCTTCGTAAGTGAATGAAGGTTTTTCACGTAATAATAAATCAGTAAATTTTTCGAAATTAGGAAAGGTAATGACTTTCATTTTCTTACCGCCTTGAGAACGGTAAAATGAAGCTTTCGCATAGACATATGCTATTCCAAATCGATCAGTGTAAATGTCCGAAATTGTAACATCTAAACCATCTATAAGCCATCTAAAAAGATCACTTATGCATTTTCTCTGCTTTTCATTTAAACGGTTGTTATATTCAACTGTTTTTGATGATTCTAACAATCCAAATTTAGGATTGTTGTTAATGAAAATGTTTTGAATATTAAGAATTTTATTCATTCCTAAAATCGAATTTTTTAAAACTCTTGTACCATTACAAGACGTTTGACTTCGATGATGCAATGATAAACAGAGGGTAAAAAAAGGGAAATTAATTAAAAAAAAAAGATCGCCACCTTTGATTATCAGCTATTTATTTTTTTTAATTCTATTAGGCCTTTCTCTTAAAAATTCGTTAATGTAGTTCTCTTTAGCATCGAAATTTTCATATACACTGTAACTGTCTATATTGGGAATTAGATTTAATATTCTTAAAACTGAAAATATAGCTTGTAGCTTATGATTTGCTTGTCCTTTTTCAAATTTATCCTTATGGGTTGTAATTTTATCTTCAATAAAACGATTAAGTGTTTTAACAATTAAGGAATTGAAGTAATTAAGAGGAGATGCCCTTCCATCCCACGACCAATTATCTTTGATACATTTTTGTAAGTCAAGTAGGTATTCTAAATCTAAGGTTATAGGTTTCTTTTGTATATCATTCAAGTACATAATTCCTTGAGAAGTTATATTATTCATCTTTTTCAAGATTGAAAATATAGGGTGATTATCACCGTAAACAAATTCCTTTCCAATACTGTTTTTATATAATTCAATTTCTGCAGCAGTAAGTTGTTTGGATTGCCAAGATTCCAATCTTTTTTCCAAGACATTTTGAGCAAAAAAAAGCCTCTCCTTAGAAGTTAATCCAACACTTAAATATTTATTTTTGGGGGTCACTTCGTCATTTACTATTTTTAATTTAATGTCAGAAGGGTTTATATTTTTGTAGATTTTAAAGATGGTAATTATTTCATCTAACTCTATTCGTTCTTCTGATATATAATTCGTTTTTCTTTGATCCTTTTTAACATTAACCTGATAAGAATTATAAATGTATTTGTAGTGATTATTCCACTCGTTTTCACAATATAGATAAGCAATTGCAAATGCTTCTTCTATTATTTTGTACAATACATCTAATTCCTGTTTGGTGTATTCTTCTTTGTCTTTTGAAAGAAAATACAAACTAAATAAATGGTATATCTCATAATCCTGACCTAATACAATAAAATCGTATTTCAGATTATAGAATCGGTTGATTTTGTATATTGGCTGAATGTATTTTTCTTCTAAATTATAGTAAGGTTTGATATTTTCTAAATCAATTGTAAAATCGATTTTTACTTTAGTAGCTTCTGTGTATTGATACATAATAGGTTGTTTCTGTAAAAATAGAAATCCTCTCCAATTAATCCCGCACAATATCCAACACCATCCTATTATTTTAGAAAGTGGTTCTTCTTAGGGTTAGACCACCTTACTATTATATATAATAAAAACATAAAGTGGTCTAGAAATGAGAACCCATTTTTTAACAGGGGGTATAAATAGAAAAACGAGTTCTCAACTTTTAAATACTTGGAACTTCTTTTTCAGAGATATCAACAAAATCTAAAAGATCTTTTAAGTAGTTCTCTGTTTCTTCAATAGAAGCATGTCGATTAGCTTTCATGATTTCCGCTAAACTCCATCCAGCTAGGAATTTCTTTACGTTGCTGAAGTGTTTAAAGCTATACATAGTATAGCCCTTTTTATCTAATTTTAATCTTTTTAAGATTGAGATGAATCTTTTATATGGTCGGTTAGGATGGTAGGGGATAGTTCCATATAAACAATCATCATTACAGAAGAAATAATAATCTTCATGGATGTGTTCAAATGGTTTTAGAAGCTCTTTGAATGTAGGGGTGATAGTAGAATATCCATCTTTCTTATTCTTGCTTATTGAAGAGGGAATGAAAATAAGGTTTCGCTCAAAATCATAATGTTTTCTTTGTAAAGACATTAGTTCACGAGGTCTAATACAAGTGTAATAAATAGATTTCACAAAAAGAGATAGCATTTTATCTTTATCGACTTCAGTCATTATGAGCTTAAAATCATCTTCAGTAAATACCTTATGCTTTTCGGTTTTAGAAACGTATTTACTCTTTATTTTAGTCATTGGATTGATATCAATAAAGCCTTCTGAAATACAATATTCAAAGAGTCCATAAAATATACCTTTGCAGTTATTAAATGTCTTAGGCATCCATTTTTTACCCAAGAGAATAAGAAGCTTGTTCAAGTGATTAAATTGAATGGTATCAACTTTTGCTTGACCATAATGCTCATCTAAGAGTTTTAGCTTACTAGAATAGCTTTGGATAGTTTTAGTTCGACAGCCTTTATCTGTTTGAAACTGCAAGAAAGATGCTATTGCATCTGATAGAAAAGGGACTTTCATTTGTACAGGTTCAACTGTGTTGAATTTTCCATCATTTAATAATGCTTCATAATGCATACGAAGCTCCGTAAAGGCTTTGATTTTCTCTTGATAATCTTTAATACGATTTAAGCCATCGGATTTACGATGTCTTTTCTCATCAACATAAAATTCAACAAACCATTTTTCTTTTGCTTGTAAAGCTTTTGTACTCCTAATTTTACCTTGTAAAATTACTGGAGAAGTGTAGTTTTTCGTCACTGTTTTGGCACACTTTGCAAAACAGGGCTTTTTTATGCATTTAAAATATCGGTTTTATATCTGCTTTAAACGTTTAATTCAATAATCGTAACAGTCAGATAAGCAGAGAGATGTCAGAGTGGTCGAATGAGCAGACCTGGAAAGTCTGTAGTCGGGGTAACCGGCTCGAGGGTTCGAATCCCTCTCTCTCCGCCAGTAAAATGCCGCCCCTTTAGGGCGGCATTTTATATTTCAGCGCAGCCCAAGCTAGCTTGAATTGCGAAGGAATAAAAAATGCCCAAACGAGCCTAAGCGAGTCGGCATTTTACGGAAGCCTCACCCCTTCATGGATCAATCGGCCCCAGCCGATTAATCCTCTTCATTTTGAATCCTCAATTTATTATCGTAATATTGCGATATATAATTATGCACAATGGGAATTACGAAATCAGAAATTCATACACAAGAACAAAATCGCTTGGCTACCCTTTTTAAAGTTTTAGCCCATCCTGCTCGTTTGGCCATTCTACAATACATTATTGATCAAAAAACTTGTATCTGTAATGATTTGGTTGAGGAATTAGGCTTGGCACAAGCGACTATTTCACAACACTTAAAAGAGTTGAAAAATATTGGCATTATTCAAGGCTCAATAGAGGGTAAATCGGTTTGTTATTGTATTGACCAAAATATTTGGGAAGCGGTGCAAAGTGATTTTAATACCTTTTTTAACCAAGACGTTAAAGCTAAATCCTGCTGCGCTTAGATTTTTAAAATTTAATAAAGATGAAACTATCAACAATTAAAGAAATACTACCTTCCTTAGATAATGTAGCATTTCAATTAGAAAATGGAACTTTTGTACCTGAACACTTTCATGTAACAGAAGTGGGTATGATAACCAAGAATTTTATTGACTGTGGCGGCGTAATCCGAAATGAAAAAGTAGTTAACTTTCAATTATGGAGTGCTAATGATTATGAACATCGTTTAAAGCCAACTAAATTATTAAATATCATTAAGCTTTCTGAAGATAAATTGGGACTGGAAGATGCCGAGATTGAAGTGGAATACCAAAGCGAAACTATTGGTAAATTTGATTTAGAATTCAACGGAAAAAACTTTGTGTTAAAGAATAAACAAACCGCATGTTTAGCGAGTGATGTTTGTGGAATACCAGTTGAGAAACCAAAAGTTAAATTGGCAACATTAAGCGCTACGAGCTGTGCACCAGGTTCGGGTTGTTGCTAAATCATAAAGTCAAAATACCATGTTTGCTGACTTAACTCAAACGATTGAAAATGTTGTTGCTTTTACATCAATCAGTGAAATGCGAAAGCTAGTCTTAAAGCCACTGATTGATGTAATTAAGCACAAGACAGAATTTGGTCTTCATGTAAATTTATTATTTGTTTGCACGCATAATTCTAGGCGCAGCCATTTCGCGCAAATATGGGCTCAAACAGCAAGTACATATTTTAATGTGCCAAATGTTTATAGTTATTCAGGTGGAACAGAAGAAACACAACTTTATCCAAAAGTGGCAGAAACCCTTGCCCATCAAGGTTTTTCCATCAACCTATTAGCGGATAAGGAAAATCCCATTTACGCCATTAAATTCAGCGAAAATGCTGCTCCAATAATTGGCTTTTCTAAACGATATCAACATGCCTATAATCCTGCTTGTGAATTTATTGCGATTATGACTTGCGCAGAAGCAGATGAGGCTTGCCCATTTATTGCTGGTGCCGAAAAGCGTATTGCTATTCCTTATGAGGATCCAAAGGTTTCGGATTTTACAGCGAAACAAACTAAAGTTTATGAAAAAAGAAGTAGGCAAATTGCGGCAGAAATGCTCTATGTTTTTTCTCAAATAATCTAAACTTCACCTCACTCTATTATCTTCTTATTTAGATGAGCTTCGAATGAACTTCGGATTAGGCTCGGTTTTTACTCGCATCTTATTCGAGATTCTCCGACGCTCCACAAAAGAAACAGTGAGCTTAAACTGAATTTTTTCCGAATTATTCATTCGAATTCCCTATTATTGAAGTTTATTTGGTTTAAACATGAAGAAATTAAAATATCTAGGGGCAGCACTTTTAGCTTTCTCTATTCAATGGCAAGCTCAAGCACAGCAAAAGAGTTATACGGAAATGTTAAAAGAGGAGCCTGAATGGGTGAGTAAAACTTTTCGTAAATTAAGTAAAAAGAACAAAGTAGCGCAGATGTTTTTTGTAGCGGCTTATTCTAATAAAAGCGAAAGATTTAACGACTCCATTGCTAAAGTTATCAAGAAAGAAAAAATTGGTGGCTTGGTGTTTTTTCAAGGCGGTCCAGAACGTCAAAGTATTTTAGTTAATCAATATAAACCGAAAGCGAAAGTGCCTTTGTTGATTGCTTCGGATGGGGAGTGGGGTGTAGGCATGCGTTTGGATAGCACCGTTTCTTATCCTTATCAAATGGCTTTAGGTGCTATGCAAAACGATGAGCTTATTTATAAAATGGGCTTAGAAGTGGCCAAAGATTTTAAACGTTTGGGCATGCACATGAATTTGGCTCCAGATGTAGATGTAAATAATAATCCTAAAAATCCGGTTATCAATTATCGTTCTTTTGGTGAAAACAAATACAATGTGGCTAAAAAATCGGCTGCCTATATGAAAGGAATGCAAGATGCTGGTTTATTAGTGAGTATCAAACATTTTCCAGGACATGGTGACACGGATGTAGATTCTCATTACGATCTTCCGCAATTGAATTTCGACAAGAAGCGTTTGGATAGTTTAGAGCTTTATCCATTTAAACAATTGATTAATCAGGGCGCAAATGGGGTAATGATTGCGCATATGAATATTCCTTCTTTAGACCCTACACCTAATATTCCTTCAACTTTATCTAAACCCATTGTGACTGATTTATTAAGAAAAGAGCTGGGTTTTAAGGGCTTGGTTATTTCAGATGCTATGGGTATGAAAGGGGTAGTTAAACATTATAAAAATGGGGAGGCAGATGTGATGGGTATTATTGCCGGAAATGATGTTTTAGAGCTCTCAGAAAATAGCAAGCGTGCAGTTAAAATGGTCTTAAAGGCGATCAAGGAGAAACGCATTGATATGGCTCAAATAAATCAAAGTGTGAAGCGTATTTTAACGGCCAAATATTGGGCAGGTGCGCATTTGGATAAAAAAGTGGCCTTAGAAAATATTCATGCAGAGGTTAATCGTCCGGAAAGTTATGCCTTGATCAAGCAAATGGCTGATGCGAGTATAACTTTACTAAAGGGAAGAGATTATATTTCGAATTTGAATAAAGGAGCGAGAACGGTTTTAATTGATATTGGTTTAACAGAAGAGAGTGCCTTTCAAACGGAAATGGCAAATGGCTATAGCCAAACGATTAAACTCCGTTTAAGTAGAACGGCAACAGCGGCGGATATTCAAGCTTTAATGGCGGAGATCAAGGCCGAAGATCAAGTCTTCATTTCTATTTTCGACACGCGTACTCGTCCCAACAATAATTTAGTGATGAGTGAAGATATTAAGGCTTTTATAACTAATATGGCTCAGCAACAAGCTATTTTTACTTTGTTCTGCAATCCTTATAATATTTCTTTAATGCCAGGAATTGAACAAGCAAAGGGGCTTTTAGTGGCTTATCAAAAAGAAGGTTTTATGCAAAAGTCGGCTGCGGCGGTGTATAAAAAGGAATTAGTAACCACAGGTAAATTGCCAGTAACCATTAGTCCAAACTTTAAGTTCGGACATGGGGAATAAGGCTGAATAAAATAAGGTAAATACATAAAATCCCCCCCAAGCGCAGCTTGGGGGGGATTTTTATAGTGTGGTTTTGGGGAATTACTTAACAGCAGAATGAACTGCTGTGTAATTCCAGTTTTTCAAAAAGGCCATAATTTTCTTAACGCTATGTCCATCTCCCTCTTCTAAATATTCAGAATTTTGGGTGTGAATTAACTTTCCTTTTTCATTGATGATTAAGAATACAGGATAGCCAAAACGTCCCGGATTACCTAATTCATTTAAAATAGCTTCGTTTTTATTATCTGGGCTATAGTTTAATTTAATAGGAACGTAATGATCGTTCAGGTATTGTTTAAGTTCTGGAGTTGATTCCACAAGATTATGAAATTTGATGCACCAAACACACCAATTTCCACCCACTTGTACGAAGACATGCTTTTTTTCTGCTTTAGCTTTTTTAACCGCTAAGGCTAAATCGGCTTTGGCATTAGCATCAGGATTGTAAATTTTGACAGGTTCTTTTTTGTCAGTTGAGCTATTGTTTTGGGCGTAGTTACTTAAAGTAAGGGCAATGAAAGCCACTAGTAATCCTATTTTTTTCATATTTAAGCGAATATTTGTTTTAATTATAATTACGGGGGATTAGATTACAAATTTAGAGCCAATTATGATTATTTTTGTCAGCTGTATATAATCATATTCCATGCCTAGGCCATTTTTAGATTTGCATACTCATTTAACGGCTCAGCATCCTGAGGTGTGTCGTATCCAAAGTTTACATTTGAGTGAATCCAGCTTTTTGGCTATGCCTAAAACTAAGCCCATTTCTATTGGCTTACATCCTTGGTATACTAAGTTTGAGGAGCTAGAGACTATGCTTAAATATCTAAAGGTTTTAGCTCAGCAGCCCAATGTTTGGTTAATTGGAGAATGTGGATTGGATAAATTAAGAGGAGAACCATTGGAGCTTCAGTTACCCGTTTTAAAGGCACAGATTTTATTAGCCCAACAATTTCAAAAGCCTGTAATCTTGCATTGTGTACGCGCTTTTGAAGCGTTAATTCAAGTTAAGAAGCAGTTACAGCCTTCTGTACCCTTAATCATTCATGGTTTTCAAAAGAAACCAGCTTTGGCGCGTCAACTTCAGGAACAGGGTTTTTATTTGTCCTTTGGTTCTGCTTTGCTCAAATCGCCTGAATTAATGGATTATGTGAGTCAATTTTCGGGCGTCTTTTTTTTAGAAACCGATGATGCTGCGCATTCGATTCAAGAAATTTATGAAGGATTAGCCGAAAGAAAGAAAATTGATTTAGATGAGATGAAAGATATTATTTTTGCAAACTGGCAACAAATAGGTTTGCTCAAGGATCATTAATTTTAATACATATCCATGTCAGATTTAAATTGGCTTTCTCGCTCGGCCTTAATTGTAGGAGATGAAGGAATCAAAACATTGCAACAAAAGCATGTTTTAGTTATTGGCTTAGGTGGAGTTGGTTCTTTTGCCGCGGAATTTATTTGTAGAGCAGGTGTAGGTGAAATGACTATAGTGGATGGGGATGTTGTGGATCCAACTAATCGAAATCGTCAATTGCCAGCTCTTTCTACGAATCATGGTGTTCCTAAAGCTGAAATTATGCGAGAGCGTTTACTCGCCATTAATCCAGATTTAAAGCTACACGTTATACAAGATTTTTTAACGCCCACGAAGTGCCGTGAAATTTTGGCTCAGCCCTTTGATTATGTAATGGACTGTATTGATAGTATTACGCCTAAAGTAACTTTATTATCTGCGGCCTTGGAATTTAATTTGCCTATTGTCAGTTCTATGGGTGCGGGTGGTAAATTGGATCCAACAAAACTGCGCGTAACCTATTTAAATGAAACTTATCAATGCGTATTTGCGCAATATGTCCGTAAACGCTTAAAAAAATTAGCTAATACGTCCACTATTAAAGCGGTTTTCTCTATTGAAGAGGTGATGAAAGATTCTTTGATTTTAACCGATGGAAGTAATTTCAAACGTTCTGCCTATGGCACGATTTCTTATTTGCCAGCAGCTTTTGGAGGGGTTTGTGCATCAGTTGTGATTAGAGATCTTTTAGGCTATAAAGTAGAACTGGAAAAAAGACCAGCTGGGATTGGCAAAAAGGCTACGGAAAGGCATAAAAAGCCTAAGACAAAGCTAGTTAAGCCAGAATAATGGCAAGCTGTGGATTAATAAATTTGAGGGACTGCTTCAAATTCATTAATTTCAGCGTATGAGTAAACCCTTAAGAATTTTAAAGGCTTCAGCCGGATCAGGTAAGACCTTTAGTTTAGCTGCACACTATCTTATTTTGCTATTTAGTGGCCCTAAAAAATATAGGGAAATATTAGCGGTTACCTTTACCAATAAAGCGACGGAAGAAATGAAGACGCGTATATTGGAAGTCTTAGAGGGCTTTGCTCGGGGTAGTGAGGACGTGGAAGCCTATCGCGACTTGGTTCTACAAGCCCATCCAAAATTATCTAAAGCCGAATTACAAGTACAAGCCGATAAAATATACCGACAAATTCTGCACGATTACAGTCGTTTTTCGGTAGGTACCTTAGATGGCTTTATGCAAAAAGTTATCCGAGGCTTTACTTTTGAATTGAATTTAACTGCGGGATATAATTTAGACTTAAATCACGACAAAGTTATCCAAGAATTGGCAGAGCGATTGAATCTGAAGCTGGATGAAGATCCCAAACTTTTACAATGGATTATTGACCTGGCTTACGATTTAATTGAGCAGGATAAAAATTGGAATTATCAAAAAGAACTACTGAATTTAAGTAAAGAGGTTTTTAAAGAAGATTTTGAACCTTTTGGGCAAAGTGTTTTGGAAATGGGCGAGAATGCGGATCAATTCTTCGAAACCTATGTGGCTTTGTGTGACACCCAGAAAAAAGATTTTGAGGAGGGGATGCTGCAACGTATTCAAGAATCAGCGCAGCAATTGAGCCGATCTGGGGCAAATTTGGATGATTTAAACGGAACGAACACAAGACAACTAAAAAATCTACCTGACATAAAATTATGGGATGAAACCATACTTAAAAATATAGGGAGTTTATTTAAGTTAATTGATGATCCCGAACGTTGGTTTAAAAAGGGTAAATCGAATAGTTTATACGATGATTTA
This sequence comes from uncultured Pedobacter sp., assembly GCA_964592575.1. Classification (GTDB taxonomy): domain Bacteria; phylum Bacteroidota; class Bacteroidia; order Sphingobacteriales; family Sphingobacteriaceae; genus Pedobacter. The sequence goes on along the minus strand of CAZQFF010000001.1, from coordinate 108,426 downwards.
AATCCTTATTTGCATCGTATTAAAGATTTTTATGATGAACATTTAGGGGATTATATTTTAGCGAAAGCCTTCAAAAAAAAGGCTTACTTTTTAAAATTGATGGCTGAATTGGCGGAACTTTTAAAGCAATATCGTTCTGATTCGGAGAGTTTGTTGATTTCTGATGCGCAAAAGTTGCTTCAGGGTATCGCAGAGGATGCGGGAGAAAACCCATCCTTTATTTGGGAAAAAATGGGGAGTGTTTATAAGCATTTCTTATTTGATGAATTTCAAGATACTTCGGGTAGTCAGTGGAGTAGTTTTCGATCTCTGGTTAAAAACGCCATGGCCGAATACGAAAGCACTTATCCCGATCATTTAATTGTAGGCGATACGAAGCAGGCTATTTATGCTTGGCGTGGTGGAGACTACAAATTATTACATCAAGAGGTTTTAAGAGAGTTTGGTGAGGGACAGATTTTGCAGGAAAGTTTGCAAGATAATCGACGCAGTAGTTCGGAAATTATTGATTTTAATAATTTGTTATACGCGCAGCTGCCTACTTTTTTACAAAATTTAATACAAGATTCTTTATCCGAGCTGCCTGCGGTTCAAAAATTTTGGCATCAGGATTCTCAGGGTTTAAATCAATTACTGCCTTCAATTTATGCCAATGGAGAGCAACGAAAACATAATAAAACCCCTATAGGTGGGGTGGTTCGTATTCATAGAGTAGCTAAAAACGGAGAAAGCTTAGCAGCTGAGGATGGAGATAATGTAAGTGAAAATGATAGATTATTACTCCATGAAATGCTCTTGCAAGTTAATGAATTGATCCAGGAGAGAAATTATAAACAAAGAGATTTAGGTGTACTCGTGCGCTCTCATGCTGACGCTTCAAAAGTGGTGCAAGCCTTAATGGCTGCGGGCTACGATGTAATTTCAGGTGAAGCCTTGAAAATAGCCAATAATTCGGCCGTTAAATTAATTCTACAAGTATTGAATTATATGGCAGCAAATACCCAGCAAAAGCCTTATTATTTAGCCAATATTGCGTCTTTGTATGCTAAAATTCAAGGTCGTAAAATGAAGGGTTTGGATTTTATGTTTATCGTGCGTAAGCCATTAGCCGAATTAGAGGCCATATTACCTTTGAAATTTATACAGGAAGTGGAGACTTGGATTCAGCTTCCTTTAAGTGAAATTTTAGAGCAGATTATACAAGCTTTTATAGAGCAAACTCAAGAAAGTGATCTGTTTTCAAGTGAAGAAAATCAGGTCAATCGAAGTCAGCACATCGCCTTTTTATTAGCTTTTAAAGATTTGTGTGCGAAAGCATCGGCTCTTGGAGAAAAAGGCATAGTGAGTTTTTTACAATGGTGGAATCAGGAGGGATATAATTATAATTTACCATCGCCAGATACAGCAGATGCCATTCAGGTGATGACGATTCATAAATCGAAGGGTTTAGCTTTTAGAGCCGTACTCGTACCTTTTTGTAATTGGAAAATAACGGGCAAAGCGAGTGTTAATTTTTGGGTGGATGCTAGTGGCACCCCTTATCAAGCATTACAAAGAATTCCTTTAAATTATGGAAAAGATTTAGCGAGTTCATCGGTGGCTATTCCTTATTTACAATATCAAATTGGCCAGGTATTAGAAGGTCTAAACAGTTTATATGTGGCAACCACTCGGGCTATTGATTTTTTGTATGTAGGCTTTTTAGCGAAAGGCAAAACTAGCGGTATCACCGATATGGGGGATGCTATTTGGCAGGCTCTAGCCTCTGAGCGAGAAGATGAAAATATATTGGAAAGAGGTAGTTTTATCCATAAAGATCAAGTGGGACAGCTGGGCGATGCCTTAAAGCTAGAGCAGTTTCCAAGCAGCAATCGTTTATTGCATATTTATGAATTGGAAGAGGATAAACCATTAGATTATTTGATGAATTTAGCTGCTTCAGCAAAGCGGGGAGAGCTATTACACCGTTTAATGGCCGAATCCCATCGTGCTGAAGATATTCCGAATATTTTACAGCAATTTATTTTAGAAGGCTTGATACTGGAAGAAGAAGCGCAAAAGCTTGGTGAAGAAGCGCAAAAGCTTTATGCCTCATCGGCTTTACAAGCGTATTTAGCTGGCCCAGGAACGCATTGGAATGAGGCGAGTATTATTGATGCGCAAGGTCAAACGAGGCGTCCTGATAAAGTGATTATACATGATAATGAGGTGAGGATTTTAGATTATAAATTTACCTTGGAACCCGCCCCATCTCATCAAGAGCAATTAAAAAATTATAAGGAACTACTCCTAGAAATGGGCTATACTAAGGTAGAAGCTTATCTTTATTATGCCCATCGGGATCAATTAGTTTCCGTTTTATCTTAATCGACCATGCAGAGTTTTTTAGCAGAAGTAGCAGCAGATCTACTCCAAAAGTTTGGCAGTAATTTAAACCAGCAGGTTTTAGTTTTTAATAACAAGCGTCCAGCGGCTTATTTAAAAAAGCATTTAGCGCAGCATTTAAATAAAGCTTTTTGGAGCCCACAATTTTTAACTATACAGGAATTTATGAAAGCCTGTAGCTCTTATCAAGTGGCCGATCCTCATACCCAACTGTTCAGTTTATATGACAGCTATGTCGATATATTAAAAGCGGATGCCGCAAGTTTTATCCCTAGTATTGCTCAATTTCAAGGGGTAGGACAAGTTATTTTAGGTGATTTTGCGCAGATTGATATGGAGTTGGTGGATGCTGAAAAGTTATTTACGGCTTTGGAAGATATTGCGGTTATTAATGAAAAGTTTGATTTTTTAACCCAGGAACAGCAATTGTTCTTAAAGCAATTCTGGGCGGCCTATGATGCCGGCAAGCATCGAAATATGCAGAAAAATTTTATTCAGATGTGGCAAAGAATGCCAGCTCTGTATAAGCGTTTTTATGCTCATTTAAATCAGCAGCAGTTAAGTACTTCGGCCAAAATGTATCGGGAACTGGCCGAACAGCTACAGCTAAGTTCTGATATAAACTCTTGGCCTGATTTTATACAAAGGTCATCCGATAAGCCAATTATATTTATTGGATTCAATGCTTTAAGTAAAGCTGAAGTGCAGATATTTAGGAAATTGCAAGAGCAAGGCTCGGCTATTTTTTATTTTGATACGGATACGTATTATTTGGAAGATGATTTACAGGAAGCAGGCTTTTTTATCCGAAAGAACATTAAACAATTTGGCTTACAAAATCAATTAGATAATGGTAGGAGCTTTTTAAAAGCTAAAAGTAGAACATTGCATGTCTATAAAGTGCAGGGGGAAACGGCACAAGCTAAAGTTATTCCTCAATTATTAAAACCCTATTATAAGGAAGCGGGTTTGGGGGACACCGCTTTAGTTTTAGCGAATGAAGATTTGCTGATTCCTGTATTGCAGAGTATTCCAGAACAAGAAGCGGGCGAAGAGATTTGTCTGAATGTAACCATGGGCTTGGCCTTTAAACAATCCAGTTTATATGGCTTGGTCGATTTATGGCTAAGTAATCAGGTAAATTTAAGGAAACAAGGTTATGTGCCTGATAAATGGGTTTCTTTTAAACAAGTTCAAGCCTTTGCTACGCATCCTTTAATTGGAATATCGGAAAAGCTTAGAGAAAAAATACTATCCACCTTAGTGAAAGAACAATTGCAAGAAGTGGCCATTGGCCGACTATTGCCTTTTGGGGGTTTAGTGGAAGCGTTTTTTAAGGAAGTTCCAGATTTGCCTGAATTGATCAAACAACTGAGCAGCTTATTTGAACTTATTGTCTCAAGGGCTTTAGCGGCCAAACAATTGAAACGCTTGGAAGCTCATTTGTTTATTTCGGCCTTAAAGGAATTAAACCGATTGTCAGTCCAATTAAATCAGCATTTGAGTCGTTATGAAGAAGACGCTTTAGATGTTGGATTTATAGCTTCTTTAATCTTGAAGACACTTCAAAATGTGTCAGCTCCTTTGGCGGGAGAGGTTACATCGGGTATTCAGGTAATGGGTTTATTAGAAAGTAGGAGTTTAAATTTCAAAAACCTATTTGTATTGGGTGCTAATGAGGGGATAATGCCTAAGGGTTCGGCTTCGTCTAGTTTTATTCCGGAGAGTTTAAGAAAAGCCTATGGCTTGCCTATTTTAGAATTTCAAGATGCCATTTCGGCCTATATGTTTTATCGATTAGTACAGCGGGCTGAACATATCCATATCCTCTATAATACCCAAACGGACGAAAAAAGTAGTGGGGAAAAGTCTAGGTTTATTAGTCAATTGGGCTACGAAAGCGGCTTTAAGGTGGTGGAGAAAGAGTTACAATTAGCCGTTTTAACGGAGTCTCAGGAATTATTGGAAATTCCAAAGACACCTGAAATTATGCAGGTTTTAAATACTTATTTTACAAGCAATAAATCGATTTCGGCCTCTGCTTTCACGGGCTATTTACAAAATCCAATTGATTTCTTTTTTAGGTACGTTGCTCGAATTAAAGAGCCCGAAGAAGTGGAGGAAGATGTGCAGGCTAATGTCATCGGCAAGATTTTACATGGGGTGATGCAAGGTTTTTACGAGGCTTTAACGGTTTCAGATAAAACGATAACAGAAGAAAAACTGGCTAAAAGAGAGGGCTTAATTGAAGCTTTGATTGAAAAATATACCAGAAAAGAAATTTTTAAAGAAAACAAATCGAATCCAGCCTTTAAAGGGAAGCATAAAATTGTGATGGCTATTGTGCGCAAGTACGTGGACATTATTTTAAAAGAGGATCGGAAAAAGGTGCCTTTTGAAATCGTGAGTTTGGAATTGGAATATTTTCAGCCACATCGATTTGTGGATAAGCAAGGAAAGGAGCAGCAAATTACCTTAAGGGGTATTTTTGATCGTATTGATTTTAAAAATGGGATTTATACGATTGTTGATTATAAAACAGGTGCTGACAAATTGAAGTTTGGAGAATTTGCAGACCAATTTAATCCCGAAGAAAAGGATATCAATAAATCGCTTTTGCAAACCCTATTTTATGCTTATATCTATACTTGTATTAATCCAGGGGTACAAGTAGAAGTTAGTTTGTATGTTTTAAGAAATATGAGCAAAGGCCAGGTGAAATTTGAGGGTAAAAATAAAAGACTGTTAGAGGGGGACTGGTTAAATGAGCTGCGTATTGAGTTTGTGGAAGGGATGAACGCAATGTTTATGGAATTATTTGATGCTGAGGTTCCTTTTAAAGCGAGTAGAAAAGCTAGCAATTACCAATACTCTATATACAAGACGCTATTTGGGGGTATTTAAGTTTGAAAATTCGTCAAAAAACGATAAATAGGATTAATCAAAACACTACTTTAAAATTACGATACATTACTTATATTTGCCACTGGTAATTTTTGAATTAAATAATGAGAGAGATCCAATTTAGAGAGGCACTTCGTGAAGCCATGAGCGAAGAAATGCGTAAGAATGAAAATATTTTCATCATGGGGGAAGAAGTAGCCCAATACAATGGTGCCTATAAAGTAAGTCAAGGTATGCTCGATGAGTTTGGGGATAAGCGTGTAATTGATACGCCTATTGCTGAATTGGGCTTTGCTGGGATTGGCGTAGGTGCAGCTATGAATGGATTAATTCCAATCGTAGAGTTTATGACTTTCAATTTTTCATTAGTAGCGATTGATCAAGTGGTTAATGCGGCTGCTAAAATGTTATCGATGAGTGGAGGTCAATTTTCAGTTCCAATTGTATTCAGAGGACCAACTGGTAATGCAGGTCAATTAGCTGCTCAGCACTCCCAAAACTTTGAGAATTGGTTTGCTAATTGTCCAGGTTTAAAAGTGGTTGTTCCTTCTAATCCTTATGATGCAAAAGGTTTATTGAAACAAGCTATCATTGATCCAGATCCAGTTATTTTTATGGAATCGGAAGTGATGTATGGCGATAAAGGCCATGTTCCAGAAGAGGAATATTATATTGAAATTGGTAAAGCTAAAGTGGTTAAAGAAGGTACAGATGTAACGGTGGTTACTTTTGGAAAAATGTTAAGTCGTGCGGTGATGCCGGCTGTAGAAGCTTTAGCTGCTGAAGGAGTGAATGTAGAAGTGATAGATTTACGCTCTGTACGTCCTATTGATTATGCTACAGTAATTGCGTCGGTTAGAAAAACTAATCGTATGGTTATCGTAGAAGAGGCTTGGCCATTAGCGTCGATTTCTTCGGAGATTACTTTTAACGTACAAAAATTAGCTTTCGATCATTTAGATGCGCCAATTTTAAGAGTTACTTGTGCGGATGTTCCACTTCCGTATGCACCAACTTTAATTGCCGCTAGTTTGCCTAATGCAGACCGCGTAGTAAAAGCAGTTAAAGAGGTTATGTATTTAAACAAATAAGCTAAGCTGAATTAGCCATAATATTTTTAAATCCCTTAGGTTTTACTTAAGGGATTTTTTAATTTTCACCATGATGCAAGCGATGATTTCCATGCTGTCCAGGTCTCTTCAATTAGGAGACAAACAAGTGCAGGCGACTTTAAGATTATTAGAAGAAGGAGCAACGATTCCTTTTATTGCTCGTTACCGTAAAGAGCAGACCGGAAGTTTGGATGAGGTTCAAATTGCGGCTATTCGAGATCTCCATCAAAAAGTTCTGGAGCTGAATAAACGTAAGGAAGCTGTTTTGAAATCGATTACCGAGCAAGGTAAATTGAATCCGGCTTTACAAAAGAGTATTGAAGAGGCCGATAATTTAATGGAATTAGAGGACATTTATTTGCCTTTTAAGCCTAAACGAAAAACACGTGCTACAGCAGCCAGAGAAAAGGGTTTGGAGCCTTTAGCGATACGTATTTTGGCTCAATCTCAAATTGATCCTGAAGAGGCGGCTGCGTCTTATATTCAAGAAGAAAATGGCTTGCTTAATGTGGATACGGTTTTAGCAGGTGCGCGAGATATTATTGCAGAAGGGGTAGCGGAGGATGCTGATTTACGTCAGGATTTAAGAAATTTATTTTGGAAGAAAGCCCAGGTAGCTTCGAAAGCAAATCCTAAGCTAGAGGCAGAAGGGCAGAAATTTAAGGACTATTTTAATTGGTCGGAGATGGCTAAGGATATGCCTTCGCATCGTATTTTAGCTTTGTTCAGGGGTGAGGAAGAAGGTTTCCTTAAGTTGCAATTGGACTTAGATGTAGAAGATGCTTTGGCTGTTTGCTATCGAAAATATCCCATTCGCCAGAATGCTTGTGGAAAGCAAGTGGATTTAGCTATTCAAGAGGCTTATAAACGTTTATTAAAGCCAGCTATGGAAACGGAACTTCGATCTTTATTAAAAGATAAGGCCGATCAAGAGGCTATCCGTGTTTTTGCTGATAATTTAAAACAATTGCTTTTAGCTTCTCCTTTGGGTTCAAAGCGGGTGTTAGCTATAGACCCTGGTTTTAGAACAGGCTGTAAAGTGGTTTGTTTAGATGCACAGGGTAAATTGATTCATCATGTAAATATTTTTCCTCATCAAGGGGCTAATGCGCAAGCAGAAGCGGCTAAGCAGATTCAAGATTTAGTACATAAGTTTCAAATTCAGGCAATTGCTATTGGAAATGGAACGGCTGGTCGTGAAACCGAAAGTTTTGTGCGGGCTTTACATTTAAAGGATTGTCTGGTGGTTATGGTGAATGAGAGTGGAGCCTCCATTTATTCGGCTTCAGAAGTAGCTAGAAAGGAATTTCCTGATCAGGACATCACCGTTAGGGGGGCTGTTTCCATAGGAAGAAGATTGATGGATCCTTTGGCTGAGCTCGTTAAAATTGACCCTAAATCCATAGGAGTTGGCCAATATCAGCATGATGTGGATCAAAAGAAATTACAACATAGTTTAGATGATACGGTTATATCCTGTGTAAATGCGGTTGGGGTGGAGCTTAATACGGCATCAAAAGAAATTTTAAGTTATGTTTCTGGTTTAGGCCCCGCTTTAGCGGAGCAGATTGTAAAATATAGAGAGCAAAATGGCCCTTTTAAAAATAGAGCGAGTTTGAAGAAAGTTCCGCGTTTGGGAGAAAAGGCTTTTGAGCAGGCTGCTGGATTTTTGAGAATTCGAGAGGGTCAACAGATTTTGGACAATACAGCCGTTCATCCGGAGCGTTATGCTTTGGTAGAGAAAATGGCGAAAGATTTAAAAACTTCGGTTGCTGAATTAGTTAAAAATGAATCTTTAAGAAAGCAGTTAAATCTTAACCAATATGTGGATCAAGAAATAGGTTTACCTACTTTAAAAGATATTTTAAATGAATTAGCCAAACCCGGAAGGGACCCTAGAGAACAGTTTGAATCCTTTCAGTTTGCTGAAGGAGTGAATGCCATTGGAGATTTAAAAGTTGGAATGGAGTTGCCAGGGATAGTGACAAATATAACCAACTTTGGCGCTTTTGTGGATGTTGGTGTGCATCAGGATGGCTTAGTGCATATGAGTCAATTGGCGCATCGTTATGTAGCGAATCCGCATGATGTGGTCAAAGTAAATCAAACGGTTCGGGTTAAAGTTTTGGAGGTAGATTTACCGCGAAAAAGAATATCTTTAACTATGAAATTATAAGTTTGAGGATTTGTTATGATGAATTTAGCGGGGAAAAGAGTTTTAATTACGGGAGCAGCTTCAGGCATAGGTAAGATTATGCTGGGTATAGCGCTGGAAAAAGGTGCCAAGCTCGTTTATGCTTGGGATAGGGATGTAAAAGGCCTAGAAGCGCTATATCTAGATTTTAAGCCACATTCCTCGGCTATAAGAACCCATGTGATGGATCTTTCTAGCTTGGAGAGCATTCAAGCCCACGCGCAATTAATTTTGCAAGAAGAAGGCGGTATTGATGTTTTAATCAATAATGCTGGTATTGTCGTTGGGAAGATGTTTCATGAACATTCTTTGCAAGATATAGAACAAAGTATGCAGATTAACGCTATTGCTCTAATGCAGTTGACACATTATTTTTTGCCGGGTATGATGGAAAGAAATCATGGGGCTATTTGTAATATTGCTTCATTGGCTTCTTTAGTGGCTAACCCTAAAATGTCGGTTTATGCCGCTAGTAAATGGGCAGTGATGGGTTGGTCAGATAGTCTCCGATTGGAGATGAGAAGGTTGAATAAGTCGGTTAAAGTGACAACTGTTATGCCTTATTACATTAGCACAGGCATGTTTGATGGCGTAAAATCTCCACTGATTCCTATCATTAAACCTGAATTTGCGGCTAAAAAGATTATTAGAGGGATAGAAAAGGGGGCTAGTATGGTGGCTATGCCTTTGCCATATTGGTTTGTACGCTTAGCTCAAGGCATCATGCCATTGTCTGCTTATGATTGGATCATGCAGCATGTTCTAAAGGTCTATAGTTCTATGGATGACTTTAAGGGTAAGGGTTAATCTCTATTTGTCTTTTAATGCTTTCTTCTAGTGAAATAAGTGTTTCCGTTCTTTGAATACCAGTTACAGCTTGTATTTGTTCATTTAAGACATAACGTAAATGATCGGTGTCTCGGCATACTATTTTAGCGAACATGCTATAAGAGCCCGTAGTGTAGTGTAATTCAACGACTTCTTTAATGGCTTCTAATTGTCTGAGTGCATCTTTATAAAGTGAACCTTTTTCTAGGTAAATACCTAAAAAGGCCGTTACATCATAACCTGCCTTTTTGGGATCTATAATCAAATGGGAACCTTTTATGATGCCCATTTCTTGCAATTTCTTCATCCTTACATGCACTGTTCCTCCAGAAATTATCAATTCTTTAGCGATTTCTGTGTAAGGCATGGTGGCATCTTGCATTAATAAAGAAAGTATTTGTATATCTAACTTATCAATTTCTAAATTTTGGGTCTCTTTTTTGAACATAATTTTAAATTTTGATAATTTATACCTATCAACATTGCAATATTAATAAAAATTAATCAAAATGATTAATAAATTTGCAAACAAATTAGTATTTGACTTATCTTTGTATTAACAAGGTCGAAGAATTTGGGCCTTATCATTAAAATGTTGGGTGGTGAAATTGGCAGACACACCTCCTTGTCTCGGTGGTTGAGAATTGGGAAAATCCGTTTTACGGGCTAACCCCTCATTGAAGGTTCGAATCCTTCCCCAACAGCCAAATTATAAAATAACACACAAATGAAAAAGCCCCAACTCATAGAGTTGGGGCTTTTTCATGTTATAGACTTGACTTAAGCTTATTTTTTGATGTTATATTTTTGGTTATAACGCTCATTTAATTGCTTGTGTAAGTTGTCTAAACTAATGGAACGACCTTGTATAAAAGCCTCTTCTACTTTATTGCCTAGCATGTCTAAAGCATCACCACCTGAAATAAATAAGGTGGCATCTTTACCTACGGCTAAACTTCCAATAGTTTTCTCCATACCTAATGCTTTTGCAGCATTCAAGGTAATCGTTTTTAAAGCTTCTTCTTTATCAAGCCCCCATGTCGCAGCAGTTCCAACTACAAAAGGTAAACTGCGTTGTCTCCAATAGCCATCTCCTGTTCCATAACTAATGGCTACAGTTAATCCAGCTTTAGCCAATTTAGCTACGTTTTTGTAAGGTGCATTCACTTCTTCGTCAACTGCACTTGGAAGAGAATGTGGATTGCTAGCAACCACAACGATATTGTTTTCCTTTAAGAAGTCAATGATTAAGTGCGCATCTTGGCCACCCATAATGACTGGGGTGATTCCAAATTTCTTTGCAAAATGCACAGCAGCTACGATGTCCTTTTGATTATTCGCGGCAATAAATAATTTTTTACTACCGTTAAATAATGGCGCTACTGCAGCTAAACGACTATTTGTTACCGCAGGTTTTGAAGTAGCGTATTGCTGAGCTTCAGTGAAAAGCGCGTTTAAGTCATTAATTGCATTTTGGCTACGTTCATTTGGATCTACACCAGCACCCATTGCACCTCTCATACCCGCTCCGAAGCCTCCGCGTCCACGGCTTGAAGGCCAGTTTAGATGTAAAGCGTCGTCAGTTTTTAAAGAGGCATCTTCCCAATTCCAAGCATCTAATTGTACGACTGATGAGCTTCCAGAGATGGTGCCTCCTTGAGGAGTAATTTGCGCCATTAATAAGCCATTCGTTCTTAGTGTAGGAATAACCTTAGAGTCGGTATTATAAGAGCTTATAGAGCGGATATTTGCATTCATATCGCCCATTTCACTTTTATCGTTCGTAGCTTTTACGGATTCAATTTCTATTAAACCCAGTTCAGTTCCTAAAGAAATAAATCCTGGGTATATATGTTTTCCGTTAGCGGTAATTACACGAGCGCCATCCGTATTAATTTTTACGGTAGTGGCATCTCCAATACCCGTAATCTTACCTTTTTCAAAGGTGATATACCCATTGTTAATCACATTGCCTTCACCGGTATGGATGGTTCCACCCATAATGATTGTTCTTTGGCTCTGTGGTTTAGCTGGATATATATTAGCTTGCCCATAAGCTAAGCTAACCGAGGCTAATAGCGCCAAGGCTGTTGATATATATTTATTCATGTTGATGTGCTCCTTCCATTTCATTTAATTCTGCCCAGTGATCCTCTAATGATTCACAGTGATAAATACGAGGAGGCATTTGTCCAACTGGTCTTTGCGTACGAGCTCCAGCATTTTTGCTGTCAGCCATTTTACGAATTAAGCGTAGTTTTTCTGCTTTTTGTTCTTCTAAAATTTTAACGTCACGATCGATGTCCCAATAAGCAATACCATCTACGAAAGTTTTTTCGGCTTTCGCATAAATGGATAAAGGATTTGCTGACCAAATAACGATATCAGCATCTTTACCAGGTTTTAAGCTGCCCACACGTTTGTCAATATGTAACATACGAGCTGGGTTTAAGGTAACTAATTTTAAAGCATCTTCTTCAGAAAGACCACCATATAATACGGCTTTACCTGCTTCTTGATTTAAACGACGTGCCATTTCAGCATCATCAGAGTTAAATGCAGTAGTAATTCCAACGTTATGCATAATTGCTCCATTGTATGGAATAGCGTCTTCTACTTCCACTTTATAGCTCCACCAATCTGAGAAAGTTGAAGCAGCAATACCTCTAGCTTTCATTTTATCTGCTACTTTATAGCCTTCTAAAATATGCGTGAACGTATTGATTTTAAAGCCTAAACTGTCAGCTACATGCATTAACATATTGATTTCTGATTGTACATAAGAGTGACAAGTAATGAAACGCTTATTGTTTAAAATTTCAACTAAAGCATCTAATTCTAAGTCTTTACGTACATTATTTCCTTTTACAGCTAAGGCTTTTTCATATTCTTTAGCTCTTGTAAAGGCATCTATGAACACTTGTTCAACGCCCATACGTGATTGAGGATAACGGCTATTCGTTTGCGAAGAGCTTTGTTTTACGTTTTCACCTAAAGCAAATTTGATGAAACCATCAGCACCTTCGAATTTTAATTCCTCTGGAAGTTTACCCCAACGTAATTTTATTAATTGACTTTGGCCTCCAATAGAGTTAGCTGAACCATGTAAGATTTGAGAAGAAGTTACACCTCCCGCTAATTGACGATAAATATTAACGTCTTCAGAATTGATAATATCTCCAATTCTTACTTCAGCTGAGTTAGATTGACCACCCTCGTTGATACCACCTGAACCGGCGATATGTGAGTGTTCATCAATAATACCTGGAGTAATGTGTTTTCCGGTAGCATCGATTACTTTTGCATTGCCTGCAGATAAGTTTTTACCTACGGCTTTAATTTTTCCGCCTTCAATTAAGACATCAGCATTTTGTAAAATACCTTCTTTTTCATTAGTCCAAACCGTAGCGTTTTTAAATAAAATAGTTTCGGCTACTAAAGGTTTTTCGTTTCCAAATGCAGAAAACGGATATAATAGCGAACCATAGCTTGGTGTTTGTGCAGCTGGTTCAGGACGACGTACAGCGTCTTTTCCTGAAGCTTTTAAAATGCCGTTCCAGTTACCTGTACTATTGGCATTGACAAATACTTCACCCGCAATTGATAATGGTTTTTCGCTCGTTAAATAACCATTTAAACGAACGCTTCCAGCTGGATTTTGTTTGCTATTATAAGTAATCGCAATCCAATCACCATTACGCGTAAAGCTTGCTGTGATTTTTGTGGTATCAGCTCCTGTTCCTTGAATAATGGCTGTAGAACCACCGCCATTACCTCCAATAGTTAATGTAGCGGCGCCTATACCATCAATTTGCACACTATAAGTACCTTTTAAATCAATTACATCCATTTTGTTAACGATATAACGTTTTCCCTGTACCCAGTTTTCAAAAATAATATTACCGTTTTTAAATAAATTATCTGAGGTAATTAAGAAGTTAGCCAGTTTGCCTTTTTCAATACTTCCTACTTTATCTGAAATGCCTAACATGGCGGCAGGAATTTCAGTAATCGCCATTAAAGCTTGTTTTTCAGATAACCCGTGGCTGATCGCTGTTTGAAGATTTGACCAAATATCACGAGGGGCATCTAATCCAAAGCTGGTAATCGCAAATCTGATTCCTGCTTTTTCTAATCTTCCAGGATTGCTCGGGGCTAATTCCCATGCTTTTAATTGCGCTAAGCTTAAGTTTCTTGCTTCAGCTGGATCTTCTACATCAAATGCTTTAGGGAAATTAATAGGAATAATTAAACTTGCGCCTGTTGCTTTAACAGCATCCAGTCTTTGATATTCGTCGCCATTTGATTTAATAATAAAGGATTTACCAAATTCTTTAGCGATTTTATCTACTCTTAAAATATTAATCCAACCGTCAGCCTCGAATAATTGAGGTAAAGCTTGTTGTTTGTTAAAGTGGTCTAGTGATAAGTTGTATTCTTCTTTTTGATTTTTGTACCAATTCGCGTCATAATAAGTTTGACGTAAAAGTGAAATAGAACCCATCAAAGAAGAAGGATAGTTGTTTGTAGACGTACCACGACTGAAAGAATAGTTAGCTGCCGTTTGATCATTTAAAATCACTTCGTTTTCACGACCGTCATTTAAGGTTACTGCAGCAGATGTTCCTCTAGCGATTCCATCTCTACTGATAGCGTTTACACTACCAAAGCCAGCTTTACGCATTTCATCGGCCTTACGTGTATCTACGCTAAATAAAGCTCTAACTTCTGTTTCAGGACGAATACTTTCATTCCAACCATAAGGTCCTTTTTTGTTCGAAGTAAAAACAAATGGACGAGCGCCAAATCCCATTGGAGCACCTGTAGAGCGCTGTGCTTCAGGCACACCATAAGAGGTAAAGGCATCAACTAGGGATGGATAGATATACTTTCCTTTTAAATCGATAACAACATATCCTTTAGGGATACTTGTTCCTGTGCCAACCGATTGGATGGTCTTGTCTTTGACGAGCAATACGCCATTGCTAATGGTTTGATTAGCATTTACTACAATATTAGCATTAATGAATGCAAATTGACCTTGTCTTACATCGGCGATACCGTTGACAGGAAAGGTTTGTTGCGCAAATAATGCAGTTGTAGAAAATGCTAATGCCAATGCAAGTAGAATTTTCTTCATAATGTTTTTTAATTTAATATGCATTAAATCTACTTATTAAATAATTTGAAAACTATTTATAATATGTTTTTTACAATATTTAATTCTTATTTTTGAAAAAAAAGCGAACATGAATTTATTTGAATCTTTTAAACTAGCGCATTCAGGATGGCGCTATGTCGTGCTAATATTATTGGTGTTAGCCGTAATTAATGCCTTAAGTGGTTGGTTTGGGAAAAAGAATTTCACCGAAGGAAACCGTAAGTTGAATGTGTTTACTTTGATTAGTACACACGTGCAGTTTTTGTTTGGTATCGTGCTGTATATGTTAAGTCCTTTAACTGAACTGCCTGCAAGTGAAGCTATTGGTAGATATTGGAAAATGGAGCATATCAGTATTATGATTATTGCAGTTGTTTTAATTACCATTGGAAATTCGAAATCGAAAAAAGGAGAAACAGCTGAGGCTAAGCATAAAAGTGTAGCTATTTTCTATACAATCGCCTTATTCTTGATTTTATTAAGTATTGCGATGATGGTGAAATATGACCCAAGTCGTAGTTTTTTTGGAATGAGTTAGAATTTTTATTTTAAATTATTTTGAATATTTAAGTTTTTATATAAATTTGTTTTACAGTGATTATGAATTTAAATACATGGCAATGGCGTCCTAACTTGTTAAAAGTTATGTCGTGATTTTGTGTACCGTTTTATAATCAACTTAAACCTAAACTTAAACCACATTATCAACCCGACGTAACTAACGTCGGGTTTTTTGTTTTTATACCTTTTTAGATTTCGTATTACATTATAATATCTACATGAAAATATATCAAATTAAAGCGTATCATTTACAGCAATTGGCTGACACAGCTACGCCGGTAAGTATTTATTTAAGATTGCGCGATATTTTTCCAAACAGCATTTTATTAGAGAGTTCTGATTATCATGCTAGGGAAAATGCCAAAAGTTATATCTGCGCGGATCCAATTGCAGGAATTACTTTTGAAGATGGGAAGATATTGGAGTATTTTCCTACGGGTGAGCAGGAGATTAAACAGGCAGGAGATTTAGCGGTTGATATGGATGCTTTTAAAGCTAAGTTTAAGATAGAAGATGGATCGGAATTTAGGGATTTAAATCAAATTTCGGCTGGTTTGTTTGGTTATTTTACTTGGGATAGTATTCCATATTTAGAGGATATTCAGTTTAATACAGCAGTTGAAAAAGACCAAAAGATTCCGCAAATGCAATATCATTTTTACCGATACAGGATTGCGATTGATCATTTTAAAAATGAAGTCTGTATAACCAAATATGTCTTTGATGAAGAAAATGATTCAACGATGGATGTCAAGGATTTAGCCTATGTAATACAGAATCGTAATTTTCCATTTTATTCTTTTCAAAAGGTGGGTGCGGAATCTTCCAATTTAGCGGATTCAGAATTTGTGCAATTAGTTGATCAAGTAAAGGCGCATATTTTTAGGGGAGATGTGTTTCAAATTGTTCCATCTAGGGCGTTTCGACAAGGTTTTTTAGGCGATGAGTTTAATGTTTACCGAAGCTTGCGTTCTATAAATCCATCTCCATATTTGTTTTACTTTGACTATGGTAGTTTTAAATTGTTTGGTTCATCTCCGGAGGCGCAATTGACTATAAAAAATAATGTGGCAAGTGTTTATCCTATAGCAGGTACTTTTAAGCGTTCAGGAAATGAATCTCAAGATCGAGACTTAGCTCAGGCCCTGAAAGAAGATCCAAAGGAAAGTGCTGAACACGTTATGTTAGTGGATTTGGCTAGGAATGATTTGAGCAGGCATTGTAAAGAAGTAGAAATTAGTGCCTTCAAAGAGGTTCAATATTACTCTCATTTAATTCATTTGGTATCAAAAGTTAGTGGGCAAATTAACCCAAATGAACATAGCTTTAAAGTGGTAGCGGATACTTATCCCGCCGGTACCTTAAGTGGGGCTCCTAAATACAAAGCTATGCAGCTTTTAGATCAATATGAGAAGACAGCGCGTTCTTTTTATGCAGGAGCTATTGGCTATATGGGCTTTAACCATGATTTTAATCACGCCATTATGATTAGAACCTTTTTAAGTAAGGACAATAAATTAAATTATAGAGCTGGTGCAGGAATTGTAGCGGATTCTGTGCCCGAGAAAGAATTACAAGAAGTTAATCACAAAATAGCCGCTTTGAGGAAGGCTATCACACAAGCGGAGGAAATTAAATAATATGAAGCCGATTTTAATCATCGATAATTACGATAGTTTTACTTATAACTTGGTGCACCTGATTCAAGAATGTGGATTTGATGTGGTGGTTTGGAGAAATGATAAATTCAAGCTAGAAGATATAGCCTTTTATGATAAAATCGTTTTATCTCCTGGGCCAGGTATTCCCGAAGAAGCAGGCTTATTAATGGAGCTTATCAAGCATTATGCGCCTACTAAATCAATTTTAGGCGTTTGTTTAGGACAGCAAGCGATTGCCCAATGCTTTGGCGCTCATTTGTTAAATTTAAGTAAACCGCATCATGGGGTAGCCAGTTCAATTTCAATATTAGATCAAGATACGCTGTTATTTAAATCTTTGCCTTCGACCATAGAAGTTGGAAGATATCATTCTTGGGTGGTAGATACTCAAGATTTTCCGGATAGTTTAGAAATTACAGCCATAGATTATGCCGGTCAAATTATGGCCTTAAAGCATAAACAATTTGATGTGCATGGCGTGCAATTTCACCCAGAAAGCGTACTAACCCCTATGGGTAAGGAAATCGTTAAGAATTGGTTATTAAGTTAAATGAGATGAATATTTTAGATAAAATTGTTATTCAGAAAAAAAAGGAAATTGAGTTGGCCCAAGGTTTAAAAAGTATTTCTGAATTAGAAAAATCAATCTATTTTGATAGAATTCCTTTGAGCTTTAATGATTTTATAAGGAATCCAGAAAGGACGGGTATAATTGCAGAGTTTAAACGTCAATCGCCAAGTAAGGGTTTGATCAATGGACATAGTACGTTAAAGGAGGTGACTACTGGCTATGTGGAAGCTGGTGCTTCGGCTTTATCAGTTTTGAGCGATACTTCTTTTTTTGGAGGTAGCCAAGCGGATGTAATGGAGGCGAGGAGCTATCACGAGATTCCCATTCTACGAAAGGATTTTATTTTATCAGCTTATCAGATTTTTGAAGCTAAAGCATGGGGAGCAGATGTTATTTTACTTATTGCGGCCATTTTGAGCCCACAAGAAATAAAAGCATTGGCAAAACAGGCTAAACTTTTGGGGATGTCTGTTTTATTAGAAGTGCATGATCAAGCAGAATTGCAAAGAAATTTGGATGTTCAGGTGGACGCCATTGGTGTAAATAATAGAAATCTTGGAAATTTTGAAGTTAATCTTCAAACCTCATTTGATTTGGTTAATTTAATTCCTGATGAAATGATAAAAGTCTCAGAAAGTGCCATTTCGGATCCTAAAACTATCCAAGATTTAAGATCAGTTGGTTTTGACGCTTTCCTGATTGGTGAGAATTTCATGAAAGAAAAGGACCCTGCTTTGGCTATGCAGCAATTTGTTAGGCAACTCTAAGTGTCCTCAATACTTCGTATATTTGCATAAATAATGGGAAAACAAAAAGCATATGATACCGCTAGAAAAGCGGAAAGAGTTGCCCTAGTGGGGGTTATAAAGCCTGGTGAAAGTCCTGCTCAAACCCGAGAATATTTAGAAGAGTTAGCTTTTCTGGTGGAAACGGCGGGAGGGGTTGTAGAGCAAATTTTTACGCAAAAAATGGCTAAACCTGATCGTGCAACTTTTGTGGGTACAGGTAAATTAGAGGAAATTCAAACCTATGTCAAAGCCGAAGAAATTGATATTGTTGTTTTTGACGATGAATTATCTCCTTCTCAGTTAAGAAATATTGAAAGAGCTTTACAGGTTAAAATATTAGATCGTTCTAATTTAATTTTAGACATATTCGCTCGAAGAGCACAAACAGCACAAGCAAAAACTCAAGTAGAGTTAGCCCAATTACAATATCTTTTACCTCGCCTTACGCGTTTATGGACGCACTTAGAGCGTCAAAAGGGAGGTATTGGAATGCGTGGACCTGGAGAAACCCAAATTGAATCCGATAGAAGGATGATTTTGGAAAAAATATCCTTGCTTAAGGAACGTTTAAAGTTAATTGATAGACAAAACGAAACACAACGTAAAAACAGAGGACAATTAATTCGAGTGGCTTTAGTGGGCTATACTAACGTGGGTAAGTCAACTATAATGAATATGTTGTCTAAATCCGAAGTATTCGCTGAAAATAAACTGTTTGCTACTTTAGACACGACGGTTCGAAAAGTAGTTATCGAAAATTTGCCCTTCTTATTATCAGATACGGTTGGGTTTATCAGAAAACTACCACATCATTTAGTGGAGTGTTTTAAATCTACTTTAGATGAAGTGAGAGAAGCTGATATTTTAATTCACGTGGTTGATATATCTCATCCTAATTTTGAAGATCAAATTGATACAGTAAATGAAACGCTGAAAGATTTGGGGGCTCGAGATAAAGAGACTATTATGGTTTTCAATAAGATTGATGCATATCATATTCAGGATGATATGATTGACCGATCTTTGGAAGAGCCATCTGAAGAAGAAGGGCAAATAGATGAAAATAAAAGTCGAGTGATGACAATTGCTGAGTTTAAAAAGAGTTGGATGGCTAGAGATAACTCTCCTGCATTATTTATCTCCGCCACTCAGAAAAAGAATGTAGAGGAATTAAAGGAGTTATTATATGAGAAAGTTAAGCAATTACATATAGCCCGTTATCCTTACGATAAATTATTATACTAAGTAAATTTTAGACCATGGAAAGTAAAAGACAACAAAAGTTTGCGGGATTGATTCAAGAAGAATTAGCTGCAATTTTTCAAAGAGAAGGGGCAGCTTATTTACCCAATACTTTGGTTACCATTACAAAAGTAAGAGTGTCTCCTGATTTGGCATTGGCTAAAGTTTATGTGAGTTTTTTGAATACTCAAAATACTGGTGCATCTATTTCTATTATAAATTCTTACGCTAATGAAATTCGTTATAAATTAGGTTCTAGAATCAGACATCAAGCCAGAGTAATTCCTAATTTGGCATTTTTTGTGGATGATACGAATGAATACGTAGCGCACATGGATAAGCTCTTTGAGCAAATTGCAGAAGAAAACAAAAATAGTGCACCCAACGAAAGTGAATAAACTTTTTAGAGTCTTTAGTATTTTAGATTTCATCTCCTTAATTTTCTTGGGGATGCAATTACATTATGTATTAACCAAGTTTGAAAGAATACAATTGCTTTCGGAAAAAATACAATCCATATTGATGTTTCCAATGTTTCTATTGATTTTGATAGGAGCAATAGGGCAATGGAAAGGGAAAAGAAATAGCTTGGTGCTTTATTATATTCAATTTCCCTTTCGATTATACCTTTGGATTTTTACCGTAGGTTTTATAACTTTATTACCAGAGGCTTTTGGATCCTTTGAAGATTTTTGGTTTGGACTCTTATTAAAGGTTTGCTTTACTGTAGAGATTATACGACTTTTTCTGAGTATTCAATTTCATAGGAAATTAATTCAATCATCTTAGATTTTTTTATGATTAGACAATTTTTGATTAGTATTTTAATTTTAGGGGCATTGAGTTCATGTACTAGAAATTTAAGCCCAGAAGTGATGAAAGACTCTAATTGGGAATTGGAGCAATGGACGAATAGAGATTTGCCTGTAGAGGCTAAAGCCACCCTGAAAATCGAAAATGAAAAGATATCAGGTCAGTCATTTTGTAATTCTTATTTTGGAACAGCTGTATTTAATGGGAATTCTTTGAAATTAAACCCTACAGGGAGTACCAAAATGTTTTGTGTACAAACGAATCAGGCGGAATCTAATTTTATACTTGACCTGAAAAAGGTTAATGCGGGTAGCCTAAAAGGCTCACGCTTAGTTTTAAGAAAGGATGATCAAATTATCTTTGTTTTTAAAAAAGCTACCTTAAAAGCTCACTAAGATCTTCTTTACTTAAAGACTTATAGAAATTCTCTTCGGTAGTGATGAGATTTTTAGCTAGTGATTTCTTGCGGTTTTGGAGTGCCAATATTTTTTCTTCTAAGGTGTCTTTTGATATAAATTTATAAATAAAGACTTTTTTATCTTGCCCAATACGATGGCTTCTGTCAATAGCTTGTTGTTCGACAGCTGGATTCCACCAAGGATCGAGTATAAAAACATAATCGGCTTCGGTTAAATTTAAACCAACTCCGCCAGCCTTAATAGAAATCAGAAAAACACTTAGATTAGCGTTTTCTTGGAATTCAGCTACAATTTTACCTCTGTTTTTAGTACTTCCATCTAAGTAGGCAAATGGTATGTGCAGTTTATCTAAACAATCCGCATATAAGTTTAATTGCTTAACAAATTGAGAAAACAAAAGTACTTTATGACCACCTTTCAACACGTTTTCAAGTGTTTCCATAACTACTTCAAATTTCCCGGAATCTCCTGTATATGCTGGATCAATTAATTTAGGGTGATTGGATAATTGACGCAAAGTGGTTAAGCCTTGTAGAATTTGAACTTGTTTTTTAGTGTAAGTTCCATCATCCATGCTACTCATTAAATCGTTCCTGTAGGCAGACTTTGTTTTTTCATACAGGTCGGCTTGAGTTTCAGTCATATCACAATAAATGACTTGTTCTGTTTTAGGAGGTAGGTCAGAAGCGACCTGTTCTTTTGTTCTTCTTAAAACAAATGGCTTAATTAAAGCTTGAAGTTTTCGTGCCTTTTCTTCGTCTTTCTTTTTTTCAATTGCCTGTACATACTCTTCATTAAAATAGTTTGATGTACCTAATAGGCCAGGATTCAAAAAAGTAAGTTGAGTCCATAGATCACTTACTGAGTTCTCAATAGGCGTCCCAGTTAGCACTAAACGGTTTTGGGATTTTAACTGACGAACGGCTTTGAATGATTTTGATGCTGGATTTTTTATGTTTTGACTTTCGTCCAATATGATGTACTGAAAATAGTAGCTACTTAAGAAGTCAATATCTACACGTGAAATACCATAAGTGGTGATAATGACATCATATTTTTCAAATAGATGATTTTGTTTTTTTCTGAATGTACCGGTATGATTATGAATTTTAAGCTTCGGTGCAAACTTTTTAGCCTCTTTTATCCAATTATAAATAAGCGAGGTTGGCATGATAATCAAGCTACAATGGGATTCTCCTTTGGCTTCATTTTCTTCTTTTAGTTTTTGTAATAAGGCTAAGGTTTGGATAGTTTTTCCTAAGCCCATATCATCTGCTAAACAGCCTCCAAAGTTATATTCTCTTAAAAAATTGAACCAGTTGTATCCAGCTCTTTGGTAAGGGCGTAAATCGCCTTTAAAATCTATAGGTAAAGGATAATCTGGTATTTCTTCAAAATTCTGCAGTCGCTCAAGCTTGCGATTTAAACTGATTGATGCGATACTATCTTCACCTAATTCGTTAATTAAGCCGATATGGTATTTTTTTAGTTGAATTTCTTGTGTATTCGTGCTTAGGCTAAATAGGCTATTGAATTTCGTAAACCATTTTTCAGGTATTATGGCTATTTCGCCGTCTGGCAAAACAAATTCTCTTTTCTTTTGTAAAATATGCTTTTTCAGGGCTATAAACGGGATAGCATGTGGGCCAAAATATACAATGGCTTTTATGTCAAACCAGTCGTTGTTTTCTTGTATATCAAAACTTATACGACTAGCGCCAATTAAAAACTTTTTATCCGTATTCTCTTCTAGAATCTCAATGTCTGCTTTTTCTAACTCCGTAATGTTTTCATTTATCCATTCAATGATATGGATTAAATTTGGAGCTTCTAAATCATCATTTAAGGGTTGATATTTTTGAAATAATAGGTTGATTTTTTTTAATCCAATTGATTCCAAAAAATGAATTTGATCTTGCTCCCATTTAACGTCTCTTTTTATTCGAATAAAGGTAAATTCATCATTGGACTGTACTAGTTTTACGCTTACTTTCTGATTGGCTTGATAAGGAAATTGGTGTTCTCCATATTGAAAATAGGGCTGTAGATAAACCTCTCCTTCAGCTTCTTCAATTATTTTTAATTTTAATTGTGCTTCGTGTTTTTCTGTTAAAATTTGAAAACCTTCGGCATAAACATGATATTTTTCAATTAATGGGGCGACAAATTTTTCGAAATAAGTAGCTTCAGTAGCTTTGGGAATGGAGATGTAACGCTTATTTAGAAAAGGGTTTAATTTTTTTCCCTCTATATTTTGATCAAATGGATAAAGGATGTCTTGTAAGAGCATCCATGCGGGTTGATTGCAAATTATAATAGCATTTTTATACATGAAATCAATCCTCAAGCCTTCAAATTTAATGGTTGGAAAGTATCGTGTTTCGACCTCATTTCTGCGGAAATGAAATAAAACACTTGCTGGGCTTTGGGCAATTTCTATTGGTCTTTCTACTGGCCATCCATCTTTATCCATCATGTAAAGTGAATTTGAGCCTTGCAGCAAATGAAGCACTTTAGCTAAGTTAGATTCTATTTTAGGTCGAACCGTTTCGTAGAACTTTTGATCAAAGTGTTTTTCAAAAAACACCATAGCTCGGGTGTTCTTTTTATGATATTTTTGGATAATATAATCTTGTTCAATTTCATCGAGTAGCTTGATGATTTGAAAGTCTTGTGGGCTTAAATAAGCGGCAAATTCTTGAGCAGTAGGACTAAATAGGCGTTGATAAGTAAAACTAAAATCTCCCTGTGGATTTAGTTGTACAATATGTGGTTCAATTAGATAGCCTAAATATTCATGTTTACATAAGGAATACACTAATTTACAGGGCGTAGAACTATTTACTCTTAACATTTTGTGCTTCGGTTTAGCCGATCTTTTCTAGTAGATAAAAAGCTTTAAACTTACAGGAATTTCTAAACAATAGAAAGGACTATTTTGAAATTCAATCCACGAATCTGGAAAATATAATCTGGAAAAGAAAAAATAAGGCTTACAATTTCGTCGAAAATAATAAGCCGTTCGTCTAAACTATACCTCTGCTGGTCTAAAAGCCCCGATTCCATTGCAACCTTTTGATGTTTTGCCTGTCTTATATTCGAAAACCAGCTGATGATGAGTTGGTCGATAACCAAAAAAATTATAAAATTAAAAATATTACGACAATGAAAATTTCTATCAAACAAACCGTATTAGTTGCCTTATTTAGTTTAGGTTTAACTTACCAAGCGTCTGCATTAGACACACAAACTGCTCCAGCTGTTACCATCTTAAATGAGATTAAAAATATCCAAAAACTTGAGGTATCAGGAAACGTGGAGATCTTTTTAGTTCAATCTTCAGAAGAAAAAGTTAAGGTTTATGATAACTACTATAGCAAGAATGCTTTGGTGCAAAATCAAGATGGCGTTTTAAGAGTTAGCTCTTTTGAGAAAGAGCCTTTAAAAGTGGCTGTTTATGTTAGAAATTTAAGTAATATTCAATTGAATGATCAGGCTAAGTTGACGACCTTTGGAAAAGTTTCTTTCTTAAGTTTAACTATTCAATTATCTGGATCATCTAAAGCAGATTTATTAGCCAATACTGTTCAATTAACTTCAATAGTAAGAGATAGTGCTAATTTAAACTTAGCGGGTCAATCTTCAGAATTTAAAGCAAGTTTGGGGACAATTGCTCAGTTAAACATGAATAATTTTCAAGCCGAAACATTAGCGATTAACAGTATCAATAAAGCGGTATATACAAAGGCGGCTTCTAATCCAAAAAGCATTTCTGATTTTAGAATTTTATTAACAGAAGAGAAAAGTAAATAATTAAGCAAAAGAAAGAGGAAAGCCAATAGGCTTTCCTCTTTCTTTTTTATAAATCAAATTTAATTCCTTGTGCTAAAGGTAATGTAGTAGAGTAATTTATGGTGTTTGTTTGACGGCGCATATAATTTCTCCAAGCATCAGAGCCACTTTCTCTACCTCCACCTGTTTCCTTTTCGCCTCCGAATGCACCCCCAATTTCAGCTCCTGATGTGCCGATATTCACATTAGCAATGCCACAATCCGATCCTTTTGCGGATAAAAACAATTCCGCTTCTCTCAGATTTAATGTCATGATAGCCGAGGATAAACCTTGAGGTACTCCATTTTGCATCGCAATAGCTTCCTCAATAGTTTTATATTTCATCAAATATAAAATCGGAGCAAAAGTTTCATGTTGTACGATTTCAAAGTGGTTTTCCACTTCTGCAATACATGGTTTAACATAACATCCTGAGGAGTATTCAGCTCCTTCTAAGACTCCCCCTTCAACTAAAAATTTACCGCCCTGCTGTTTGCATTTTTCTATAGATTCAAGGTATTTTTTTACCGCATCTTTGTCAATTAGTGGGCCAACATGGTTTTCTTGATTTAAAGGATTACCAATTTTGAGTTGTCCATAAGCTTTTACTAATTTTTGTACAAAGTTATCATACACCGATTCATGTATAATTAAGCGTCTAGTACTTGTACAACGTTGACCAGCGGTGCCTACAGCGCCAAAAACAGCGCCAATAATTGACATATCTAGATCAGCATGCGCAGAGATAATAATGGCATTATTACCACCTAATTCTAATAATGTTTTACCTAAGCGGGAGGCTACCGTTTGAGCGACTTCTTTTCCCATACGCGTAGAGCCAGTTGCAGAAATTAAGGCAATATTAGGGTCTTTACTTAATAATTCGCCTATTTTGCGATCACCTTGTATGAGGCAAGATATACCCTCTGGTAATTGATTTTGCTTTAAAACT
Source organism: uncultured Pedobacter sp. (assembly GCA_964592575.1). Lineage (GTDB taxonomy): Bacteria > Bacteroidota > Bacteroidia > Sphingobacteriales > Sphingobacteriaceae > Pedobacter. Next base: position 83,003 of record CAZQFF010000001.1, on the reverse strand, counting down.
TTAGCTATAAGTTTTTGACAAGCTATTGCGGTTAATGGTGTTTTTTCAGAAGGCTTCCAGATACAGACATTCCCACAAACCCATGCTAATGCGGCATTCCATGACCAAACCGCAACAGGGAAATTAAAGGCCGAAATTATACCTACAATGCCAAGGGGGTGCCATTGTTCATACATGCGGTGTTCGGGTCTTTCGCTATGCATGGTTAAGCCGTAAAGTTGTCTGGATAGTCCAACTGCAAAATCACAGATATCGATCATTTCTTGAACTTCACCTAAACCTTCTTGTAAGCTTTTTCCCATTTCGTAAGAAACCAAGCTACCTAAGGCCGATTTATGTATTCTTAATAAATCCCCAAATTGTCTCACTATATCTCCGCGTTTTGGAGCAGGTATACTAGACCAAACAGGGCTAGCTGCTTTAGCAGATTTAATAACTTCTTCATAGTCACTACTAGTAGCGCTATATACAGTAGCTATTTTTTGGGCATCTACAGGAGAGTAACTTTCAATTATTTCGGTATTGTGCGTACCAGACCAAGTAGAACCTGTAGAATAAGATGGGTTCAAATCACCTATTTCTAACTCTTTTAATATGGATTGTATGGAATTATTCATGATTTATGCTTTGTAATTCGAATGTTATATTCAAAAAAACAAAAAATTAAGGCAAAAAGCAATTATATTCCTGACTTACAGATTACCCTATATTGAAATTAAAGTGCTTAATTTGCGCTAACAAATCTACAAGACCTCTTTTTACGCATAGTTTAGTCACATAAAGCCTTTGTTTTTAGTTTATTAATCTGGTTTAGGCCTAAATGTTGATAATTATTTCTTAAATGGACTTTTAAAATATCGTAAACTTATAAGTAAAATAGTCCTTGGCTTTGTTCTTTTGCTATTCGCGGTTATGGAAGATGAATTTGAATTCGATTTTAATAAAGATGCACAACGATCAGTAGAGCGATATGAGGAAATGATTCGTAATCAGGATCAGTATTTCTTTGACGCTCAGGCTTTCGAGTATATTATTGATAATTACATGGATAAGAATGATCCTGTAAAAGCCTTAGAAGTTGTGGAGTTTGCTATCAATCAACATCCATATGCTGCTGTATTTTTTATTAAACAAGCGCAGTTATTGGTTATTGTAAATCAGATTGGTAAAGCATTTGATGCTATTCAACGAGCAGAGTATTTGGAACCTTCAGATCCAGATATTTTTATGCTTAAGGGTACTTTATATCTTTCTAAAGAAAATTATGATTTAGCCTTAGAGAATTTTGAGCGTGCTTTAGATTACGCGGAAAATAAGGATGAAATTTATCTTCAAATGGCTTATGTACAACAAACAGTTCAGGATTATGAACAGGCTATTATTTACATAAAGAAAAGCTTAGAACACAATATGGAGAATAAGGACGCCCTTTATGAGTTAGCGTTTTGTTATGATATTTTGGATAGGCAAGAAGAGAGCATCAAGTTTTACCAAGAGTATATTGATAATGATCCTTATTCATATGCCGCTTGGTATAATCTAGCGAATGCTTTTCATAAGTTGGAAATGTATGAAAAGGCTATTGATGCTTATGATTATGCGATTTTGATAAAAGATAACTTCGCCTCTGCTTACTATAATAAAGGCAATGCTTTGGTGCAATTGGATAAATATGAGGAGGCTATTGAGGTTTACAAACAGACTTTTGAATATGAGCCTGCTAATGCGGATACATTTTGTGCTATTGGGGAGTGTTATGAAAAATTACACCGAATGGATGAGGCGAGGTCTTATTATAAGAAGTCAGTTAAATTAGATCCAGAACTTGCCGATGCTTGGTTTGGAATTGGGGTGACCTTGAATCATGAAGGCCGTTTTTTTGAGTCTATGCATTACTATAAAAAGGCTGTAGATTTAGATCAAGATAATCCTGATTTTTGGTTTGCAATAGCCGATGCTCAATACAAATTAGGTCAAATCCAAAGTTCTTTGGAGGCTTACGATAAAGTATTAGTTTTAAATCCCCTAGATGTGGAAGCTTGGCTTGATTATTCTACTGTTTTGTATGAACAGGGAAGATTATTAGATGCCTCAGAGGCCATTGCTGATGGGATTAAAAATAATCCTGATGCTGCGGAGCTTTATTATCGAATGGTTGCTTATTTATTTGCTTTAGGTAATAAAAGTGAAGCCTTGATTTATTTGGAGACTGCGCTGAATTTAGACCCTGATAAGCATTATATTTTATTTGAGTATTTACCTCAGCTACAAGATAACTTGTTGATTGTTGAGATTATAAATAAATATATAAAATAGTTTTTTTCACTTTTTTTTAGAAAGTAGCTAAGTTTTTCCACCTTTGCATGTAATATGAATTATAAATTAAATAACGTTCCCGAGCGCACCACTAAACCTCGTACAAAAGGTTTAACTATGGTGATGGACAAGGGCTTAAGTTTAAGACAAGTAGAAGATTTTATTGAGGTTGCCGGAGTGCATACCGATATTGTAAAATTAGGTTGGGCCACTTCATTTGTGACACCAAACTTAAAAGAAAAGTTAGCACTCTATAAAAGCGCAGGTATTCCTACCTACTTTGGTGGTACGCTTTTCGAGGCATTTGCTATTCGAAATCAGTTTGATGATTACCGTCGTGTTTTAGATGAATATGGAATGGAATATGCTGAAGTTTCGGATGGTTCAATGGAAATTGAACATGATGAGAAGTGTGAGTTTATTCGTCAGTTATCTAGTCAAGTAACCGTAATTTCTGAGGTTGGTTCTAAAGATGCGGCAAAGATTTTTGCGCCTTATAAATGGATTGCTTTAATGCAAGCAGAAATCTCTGCAGGTTCATGGAAAGTAATTGCAGAGGCTCGTGAGGGTGGTAATGTAGGCATTTACAGAGGTTCTGGCGAAGTTAGGGAAGGTTTAGTCGATGAGATACTAACCCAAGTTCCAGAGGAAAAAATAATTTGGGAAGCTCCTCAAAAGGAACAACAAGTTTGGTTTATCAAATTAATTGGAACGAATGTAAATTTAGGGAATATTGCGCCAGCGGAAGTTATCCCTTTAGAAACAATTAGATTAGGATTAAGGGGTGATACTTTTAATTATTTTTTAAATAAATAATCCTTTTGGGATTTAGATCTATTTAAAGTTTGAAAACATTTGGACTTATCGGATTTCCTTTGTCGCATTCTTTTTCTAAAAGTTTTTTTAGTGAAAAGTTTCAAAAGAATGGAATATCAGATTGCCGATATGAACTATTTCCGCTTTCTGACATTAGCCAATTCAATGAGTTAATTGCTAATCAGGGGAATTTGATAGGTTTAAATGTTACGATACCTTATAAAATTCAGATTATTCCGTATTTAAATGATTTAGATATGGAGGCTAAATCTGTCGGGGCTGTTAACTGTATTCGATTAGAAAAGCATTCCGGTAAATTAAAGTTAATAGGCTTCAATACGGATGTTTTTGGTTTCCGAAGTTCCTTAAAAGCTTGGTTACCACATTCAGAATTAAAGGCCTTGATTTTAGGGGATGGGGGCGCGGCTAAAGCAGTTAAATTTGCACTTCATCAGTTAAATATTCCTTTTACTGTTGTTTCAAGATATCCGAAAGGATCGGACTTAACTTATGCTGATTTAGATAAGTCTTGTATTAAGGAACATTTGTTAATTATAAATACGACTCCGCTGGGGATGTCACCTCATTTAGATGCTGCACCAGTTTTGCCTTACGAGTATATCACACCTTTACATTACGCCTACGATCTTGTTTATAATCCCGAGAAAACAAAATTTTTGAAACTTTGCGAAGTTCAAGGTGCTCAAATTAAAAATGGCTATGAAATGCTCGTATTACAGGCCGAAAAATCATGGGAAATTTGGAATACGGGCTTACCAGTTTAATCATCTAATTAATACAAAAATGATGCAGATTAAAGTTTTTACCTTTAACCCTTACCAAGAGAATACTTATTTATTATATGATGAGACAGGTTCTGCTGTTTTAATCGACCCAGGTATGCTGCAAGGCTTTGAGCAAAATCAAGTGGTGCAGTTTATTCAAGAGAATAATTTAAGATTGGATAGACTTTTACTTACGCATGCGCACATTGATCATGTTTTAGGGAATAAATTTGTTTTTGATCAGTGGGGTCTTAAACCTGAATTACATCAGGGTGAATTGCCTATTTTACATGCTATTCCATCCTATGCGCCTCAAATGGGCATTCCTTACGAATTATCTCCAGAACCCGAAGTATTTTTAGAGGAGGGAGATATGATTAGCTTTGGGAATAATCAACTTCAGGTGATTTTTGCGCCCGGTCATTCTCCAGCGCATATCTGCTTTTATCATGCGGTATCGGAAGTGCTTATTTCAGGAGATGTTTTGTTTTATCAAAGCATTGGTCGTACTGATTTACCTGGTGGAAATCACCAAACTTTAATAAATAGTATTAAGGAAAAGCTATTCGTTTTGCCAGAAAATTGTACAGTTTACCCAGGTCATGGGCCTGCTACTAAAATTGGATTTGAGAAACTGCATAATCCATTTTTGCAGTCTTAAATAAAAAGCCGTATAATAGATAGAATTCTAATATGAAAAATACGGCATTATTTATCGCTAGGCGTTATCTTTTCGCAAAGAAATCCACTCAAGCCATTAACGTAATTTCGGCTATATCTGGCTTAGGAATTATGGTTGGTACAGCTGCCTTGATTATTATCTTGTCGGCGTTTAATGGTTTAGAGCGATTGGTTTTGAGTAAGTTTAATAGTTTTACTCCAGAACTTCTTGTGTTGCCAGCTGAGGGTAAAACTTTCGATCCCAATCATTTGGCTTTGGAATCTTTGAAACATTCTGATAAGATATATACTTTTAATCCGGTATTATCTGAAAAAGCTTTATTGTGGTATGGTGACAAGCAAGTTCCTGCTTTAGTAAGGGGATATGATCAAGATATTTTAAAAAATAGGGCCTTAGATTCGGCCATGATAGATGGGAGTTTTATATTAAAGTATAACACGCTTAATTATGCCGTTTTAGGTTCTGCGGTACAAATGCAATTGCAAGTTAATTTAGCGGATGCCTTTGAACCTTTACGTATTTTTTCTCCTAAAAAGGGCACTTCAAGTCTATCTATTAATCCTATGGACGATTTTATAGTGGAGGAAATTGGAGTGGCAGGCGTATTTGAAATTCAACAAGAGTTTGATCAAAGTGTATTAGTTCCCATTGATTTTGCTCGTCAACTTTTTGAAGAGCCCATTCGTGTTTCTGAAATTGAGCTTGTTTTTAAACCAGGGGTTTCTATTGAACGAGAAAAGGAAGTTTTACAAAAGCAGCTTGGGAATACCTTTCTTGTAAAGAATAGAATGGAACAGAATCAGGCCTTATATAAAGTTTTGTTTTCTGAAAAATGGATGATTTATTTGATTCTGTCTTTTGTAGTGATTATTGCTATTTTCAATATTATCGGCTCTTTATCCATGTTGGTAATAGAAAAGCAGAAGGATATTTCCGTGCTGAATAGTTTAGGTGCTGGGAAGAAACTCATTAAACGCATTTTTCTGTACGAAGGGCTTTTAATTAGCTTATTGGGGTGCCTTTTGGGTCTTTTAATAGGTTTAGTTTTTTGTTTAATTCAACAACATTTTGGTTTTATAAAAATGGGTGATCAATCGTTTGTGCTTAATAATGCCTATCCAATTGCTATTAAATGGCAAGATTTCATTTTAGTTTTCATTACTGTTTCAGTTTTTTCGATATTAGCTTCTGCAATGGCGGCAAATTTGAGCGTGAAAAATATGGATCAATTAAATCAAGATTTATAATTATGGGCAAGGCAAGGTTATTATTTCTTTCATTATTAGTGTTTTTAGGCTTGGCTGTAGCCTGTACCTCTGTTGATTCTCAAGAAAATCAAAGCTCAAAGACGATAGTAGGCAAAGGTTTATATAGTTTTGGGCCTGAGCTTAAGTTTTTTTTTAATTGTGAAGATGGAAAGGAATATTGGGTGGCAGATAGTGCCAAGACCTTAGAGCTAGCTTATCAAGAGCTTGGTTTTGAAAAGCCATATACCCCTGTTTATATAGAAGTGGAATTTTATTATTTGAAATCGGATACTATGGCTGCTTCTGCAAATTATGATTCCACCATGGTGGTTACAAAAGTGCTAAAGGTTTCTAAAGAAATTCCGGATGGCCCTTGTGCGGAATAATCAATCTTGATCTATAAAGAGGTTATATTTTGGTGTGGAAATGATACCTTTTTTAATTGCCTCATTAAATAGCGTCTCTATAGCTGACCTCCCAACTTCGCCTAAATATATAGAATACTTATTTACATAAAGTTCGATATGCTTTTTAATGACCTCATCTTGCATGCTTTGCGCATGTAGTTTGATAAAATCCATACTAGAATTCGGGTGTGCAAAGGCAAATTCTACAGATTTTCGGATTAAGCGATTGACTTTGTTCTGCGTTTCCTTATCAATTTTACGCGATATCACTATACCACCTAAGGGGATGGCTTTATGTGTTTTGCTTTCCCAATACTCACCGAGGTCTTGTATTTTATGTAATCCTTTTTCTTGATAGGTGAATCTGTTTTCATGAATGATGAGCCCTAAATCAATATCTTTATTTAGAACAGCATTTTCAATATCTGAAAATAGAACTTCCGATTTTTGTTGGAGTTCTGGATAGGCAATAGATAGTAAAAAGTTTGCGGTAGTTAGTTTCCCTGGAATGCCTACTTTTAAGTTTTTAGGTTTATTTTTTAATTTTTCTTCAATCTCTAAAATTCTATTTTGATCACAAACTAATAAAGGGCCTACGCCAAATCCTAAGGCACTTCCTGCGAGTAGTAGTGCATATTTGTCTAAAACAGTTGTGAAGGCATGAAAGGAGAGTTTTGTAATGTCTAGTCGCTCGTTCAAGGCCCCTTGATTTAAACTTTCTACGTCTTCAAAACTAACTTCAAAAGTAAGCCCTTCTGTATCAATTTTACCATGTATTAAGGCATCAAATATAAAAGTGTCGTTAGGACATGGAGAAAAACCAAGACTTAATTTCATGTTGTTTTCTGTTTTATCACAAATTTAAAGTCTTTTAAAAAGGCTTAGGTCATTTAATATTCATTTGTTGATTTAACAAATTTAACTAACCACTCATTTAAGTTTTTAATCGCTTCTGCTAATTGCCAATTTGCCCTTTGACGGGGTTCTACATAATTTGATATACTTCTAATCTGTAGTACGGGGATTTTTAATGCTTGACCAGCAAAGAAAACGGCAGCTCCTTCCATGCTTTCAACTTGGGCATTAATCCTTGATTGTATTTTTTCTATACTATCGCTTTGACCATGGACAGTTTGCACCGTAATGCCCTTTACAGATGGCAGTTGAGATATTATGGATTCAGTAAGCGGCTTTAAATGTAGTTTTTGTTCATCTTTAGGGAAATAGTTTTGACCCAAAGACAGGCTCTCGGCACTTAAAAATCCATCAGGACTTTCAGCTCCAAAATCAGCAAAATAATCTTGGCTAACGTTAAGCACTTTGCCTAGTGGAATATTTCGATCAAAGCTACCAGCAATTCCCACATTTAATAAAAAACGATATTGTTGTTGGCTAAATTTTGCGATGTTAAAGGTGGTAGCCCAAGCTCCAACTCCTGTAATAATTATATCAAATTCAGGATGTTCTATAAAAGTTTTTGCAGAAAGGTCATGATGTTGTAAAAAAGGCTCTATCTCTATGGTCGTAGCAGCTATGATTAGGTATTTTTGGTTCATAATGACTTGTTTTCTTGGACCAAGTTAAAAATAATAAGGCATTATGTATATTTGCGTCTTAATTTTATCATATGATTTATATCACAAGAAGAGAAAACTTTAATGCTGCTCATAAGTTGACTCGTAGTGACTGGACTGAAGAGCAGAATAGAGAAGTTTATGGGAAGTGTGCAAATCCAAACTGGCATGGTCACAATTACAATTTATATGTGACGGTAAAAGGAGAGGTAAATCCAGATACAGGTTTTTTAGTCGATTTAAAATGGCTTAAAAAGGTTATCAATGAGCATGTGATTGAAAAAGTAGATCATAAAAACCTCAATTTAGATGTGGACTTTATGCAAGGTAAGCTGGCTTCGACAGAGAATTTGGCTATAGCTATTTGGGATATTTTGGAGCCAATAGTTGTTGCTGAAGGTGCTCAATTACATGCAATTAAGCTTTATGAAACTGAAAATAATTTTGTAGAATATTTTGGCTAAACAAATCTATATATGAAAAACGATCACGATGAAGATGCTATTGGCTATACTAAAATTGACCAATATGATGTCAAAAAAGTAAAGGCTATAGCAGATCATTATTCCGATATACTTAAACAACTAGGAGAGAATCCAGCTCGAGAGGGATTATTGAAGACGCCTGAACGGGTAGCTAAGGCATTACATTTTCTAACACATGGTTATGATTTAAAACCAGATGAGATTTTAAAATCAGCTATGTTTAAAGAAAACTATAGTCAAATGGTGATAGTAAAAGACATAGAAGTGTATTCTATGTGTGAACATCATATGTTACCTTTCTTTGGGAAGGCCCATATTGCTTATATACCTAATGGACATATTGTTGGTTTGAGTAAAATACCTAAAGTTGTGGATGCATTTGCGCGCAGGCTTCAGGTGCAAGAACGATTGACAGATGAAATTAGAGATTGTTTACAAGATACTTTACAAGCTGCTGGAGTTGCTGTAGTTTTAGAATGTAAACACATGTGCATGTCTATGAGAGGTGTTCAAAAGCAAAATTCGGTTACAACTACTTCTGCTTTTACAGGAGTATTTTTAAATAATGATAAATCTAGAAGTGAATTTTTAAGATTAATTTCTTCGCAATTACATTAATCAAATATGAAAAAAGCATTTATTTTTCCTGGTCAAGGAGCACAATTTTCGGGTATGGGTAAGGATTTGTATGAGCATCCCATTGCTAAAGACTTATTCGAAAAAGCGAATGAAATAATCGGATTTAGAATTTCTGATATCATGTTTGAAGGTAGTGATGAGGAACTTAAACAAACTAAAGTTACGCAACCAGCCATTTTTTTACATTCGGTTATATTAGCTAAAGTTTTAGGCGATCAATTTAAGCCTGATATGGTGGCAGGTCACTCATTAGGCGAGTTTTCAGCTTTAGTGGCTGCGGGGGCATTAAGCTTTGAGGATGGTTTAAGATTAGTAATTTCAAGGGCAAATGCGATGCAAAAAGCCTGTGAAATGCAAGAATCTACTATGGCTGCAATTCTAGGTTTAGAGGATGAAGTGGTGGAGCAGATTTGTGCTTCAATTGATGATGTAGTAGTGCCTGCAAATTATAATTGTCCGGGTCAATTGGTTATTTCAGGTACGGTTTCTGGAATTGATTTAGCTTGTGAAAAATTATTAGCAGCTGGAGCTAAAAGAGCTTTAAAGTTAAATGTTGGTGGAGCATTTCACTCTCCTTTAATGGAGCCAGCAAAATTAGAATTAGAAGAAGCGATAAATAATACGCAAATTAATGCTCCAATTTGTCCAATTTATCAGAACATTGATGCCTTGGCAACTTCTGACCCAGAAGTGATTAAAAGGAACCTGATTTCTCAGTTAACTGGTGCCGTAAAATGGACGCAAATAAGTGTAAATATGCTTGCTGATGGGGCCACTTCTTTTGTAGAAGTTGGACCTGGTAATGTTTTACAGGGTTTAGTTAAAAAGGTAAATCGTCAAGTAGAAACGAGTAGTGCACAATTAAGTTAATTCCTTTTACTATATTTAAAATTTAGAAGTAAAATGCGAATATTTTGAGTGTAAATGGAAAAATAAGACTCTTATTGTTCATTTTAGGATGTGTTTGCATTCTAACTTCTATTTCTTTGAATCATCAGACAACGAAGTCTGATTTTATAATACACGAAGCTGAAATTTTACAACAAAATTTAGCTGAAAAAGAGAAACTTATATTAGATTTTTTAGCCGATTCTGCTATGGTAGAATCGGCTAAACAGTTTAATGTCAATGCGGCAGCCGGCTTAAATTTTATTGAAGAGTATAGGTCAAAAGGAATTAATTTATTAGTTTATGAGAATAATAAATTAAAGTTTTGGAGTTCTACTCGTTTTTCTATCAATCAACCTATTCAAAAAAAGGGTTTTTCTGTTCTAGAAACCAAAAATGGCATTTATGAAGTTTATAAAGCTGAAGTAGATCGTTATACCTTTATTTTTAGTATCACGATAAAAACTCAGTTTTCTGTTGAAAACCAATTTCTTAGAAATAGGATTAGCCCTGAGCTTCTTCCGAGAGAAAGTTTAAAAATAGCACGCTTTGGTGAAACTAATACCCAAGATATATTTTCTATTGATGGGAATTATTTATTCCAAGTAAAATTAAATGAAGATTACCAAGGGGGGCTATATCAGAATTTTCAGCTTTGGTTATGGGTACTGGGTATAATGGCTATCACTGGATTTGTAAATTCACTAGCGATGTGGCTGGTTAGAAATAAATCAGTGATTTGGGGTGTGCTTTGCCTTACTTTATATTTTGTTTTGTTGCGTTGGACGGATTTAGAATATTCCTGGATGAGCTATCAGTTTAATCTAGAAATATTTGATCCTAAGGTTTATGCGCAAAGTGATTTTCTTCCGTCCTTAGGTGACTTCCTTTTAAATATAATTGCGCTGACTTGGATTATTCTATTCTTATATGTTAATAAGAACTATTTGCGTTGGCCTAGATCTTGGATTCATTTGCCTTGGTTGGCTTACGTGTATCATATATTAATCTTACTGATTTTTGGGTTTATAGGCTTCTTAATGGAGGATGTATTCTTTGGATTAATTGACAATTCGAAGATTGATTTCGAGATTACGAATATTGTTAATTTAACTCAGGCCAGTATAGTCAGTATTATCATTTTATGTCTGGTGTGGCTTAATGTTTTTCTCCTAGTTTTGGTCTTGGTGAAAGCTGGAATGTATTTGAATTTTGGGAATAGAGATCGATTGGCTTTGTTTCTGGGGGGATTAGTTTTTTTGATCCTTTATAAATTAAGTACGGATTTTACAGTTTATTTCATTGTTTTCGCTTTATTTATATTTTTAGTTTCTTGGAATATTATCGTTCAAAATCTGAGGTTTTCCATAGGAATTTATGCCGCCATCTTATTTTGTATGGCCTTTTTATCGGCCTTAAAATATATTCGTTTTATTGATATTAAAGAACGTTCCATGCGGGTTACCATCGCTCAGAAATTGACGCAACCCGAAGATCCCAAAGTGATTAGTTCGATTACTAGTTTTGAGCCTCGTTTGGCCAAGGACACTTTAGTGATTAATCATTTTAAATTACCTGATCGCCTAGATTCTTATCAAATTCATAATTATATAAGGAAAAACTATTTGGATGGATATTTATCTAGATTTGAATACCAGATTTTTGAATTTAATATTGAAGATGGTAATCTGGAATCTAAAATCCAAACTCAATTGTCTGATTATAAGAGTTTGGTCAAAGCGGGCTCGGTTAAAGTTCAGGGCTCTGATTATTTTTATAAGGTTAATGATACATTTGGTTTTCAGCAATATTTTGCTATCATTCCTATTTTGTCTCAAGGCGAATGGCTGGGCACTATGGTTATTGAATTAAAATCTCAACCATTTGATATTTATAACTATTTCCCTGAGGTTTTGATTGATGGGAAACTAAAAAGTGATGAAGATTATAGTCGTTATTCTTTTGCTTTTTATAAGGATAGTAAGCTTTTTAGTCAATCTGGTGCTTATACTTATGAAACTATAACAACTAGATTTGTTGGAGAAAAGGATAAGGTTGTTTTTGTGAATGAGTCTGAGCCTTATTTTAATCATGCCATTTATAAACAATCGGATAGTAAAGTTATCGTCATCAGCAAAGAGCGAATGTCATATGTTTTAAGGTTGGCTACGCTCTCTTTTTTCTTTTTAGCTTTTGTCACTTTTACTTTAGTTGTTTATGGCTGCTTTTGGCTTTATAATAATATCGATAATAAACAGGCTGGTTGGTTTCAGTTAAATCGTTTAATGATGATCAACGCCAATAGAATGCTATATAAAACCAGAATACAAGTAACTATTGTTCTTGCCGTTGTTTGTTCCTTGTTAATCGTAGGTTGGACTACCTTTTATTATATTAAGGAAGAGTATCGGGGGCAACAAGAAAGTCAAATTAGGGAAAAAATTAGAAAGGTTCAATTGGCATATGAAAGAATAATATCTATAAACGGATTGCGGAATGATGAGACGGCAGTTTTTGAATTTAATCAATTTGCAGACGTTAATGCTAGTTTTTTGAATTTATACGATGCTAATGGGGATTTGTATTTAACCTCACTTCCTAAAATTTATGATTATGGCATTTTAGGTAATAAAATGAGTCCGAAGGCTATTTTGAATATAAAAAGCAATCAAAAGTCAGAATTCATAAATGATGCGGAATTATTAGGGAGCTTTGTTTATGCTGCTGCATATGCTCCAATTAGAAATGCTCAAAATCAAACTATTGCTTATTTAGGTTTGCCTTTTTATAATAATGAGGCTGATTTTCAGGAAAAAATGGGAGTGTTTATCAATACTTTGGTAAACATTTATGCGCTTGTGTTTGTGTTAATTGGTGTCTTGGCTATTTTTATTGGTAATCAGATTACTAATCCTTTAACTTTTATTCAGGAAGCCTTTAAACAAGCTAAATTAGGGCATGTAAATCAGCCTATCATATGGAGAAGGGAAGATGAAATTGGTTCGATGATTAAAGAGTATAATAAAATGCTAACGGCCTTAGAGATCTCTGCGGTAAAATTGGCTCGATCAGAGCGAGAAAGTGCTTGGAGAGAAATGGCTAAACAAGTAGCGCATGAAATTAAAAATCCTCTCACTCCATTAAAATTAGGCGTACAATTATTGGAGAAGTCGTGGAAAGAGAAGGACCCTAATTTTGAAAAGAAGTTTGCTACGTTTAATAAATCCTTTATTGAACAAATAGATAGTTTAGCCAATATCGCTTCTGAGTTTTCGAATTTTGCGAAAATGCCAGATACTAAGTTGGAGCATTTGTCTATTATACCAATTATTGAAAAAGCTATTCGCGTTTTTGATACTTCAGGTAAGGTAGAGATTAATCTCTTCAATAAAAGTCAAATTCATTTGTTCATTTTGGCGGATAAAGATCAGTTAATTAGAACGTTTAATAATTTATTGAAGAATGCCTTAGAGGCTTCTGAACATAATGAAAAAACAATGGTAAAGATTGTCGTTCAAAACGATAGTAAATTTGCTTATGTGGAAGTAACAGATAATGGAAAAGGAATACCTGAAGATCAGAAGGAGCGTATATTTACACCAAATTTTACGACTAAATCTTCGGGCACTGGCTTAGGTTTGTCTTTTGTAAAACAAGCCGTTGAGAATGCTGGTGGAAGTATTAGGTTCCACTCTACATTCAATATAGGAACAACATTCTATTTAAGTTTTCCACTGGTCATTGAAGGTGATGAGGAAAAGGTCTAGTTTAATTCAATTTGTCCTTTACCCATTTCATATCCATCACTATATAAGATCAAAGCGTAATTCCCTTTTATAAAGTTTTTAGGATTTGTCCAATCTATAGAATAAACCGTGTCTGTATTATCAAAGTTTATTTGCGTGATTGCTGAATATTGCATTTGCTGACCATTGGATTCGAATAAGTCTCTATCATTAGCAATTAAATTGCCTGCTGGGTCAAAAACTCTCAAATAGATTTTTCGATTAGATTTTTGAGCTAATGAATTTTCTGCAATTTGAAATTTAATAATGAATTTATTAGTCAAATTAGCTTTACGCACTTCAATGCTTTTACCGTTTGCCCGAACTCTGTAGGATTTAATTTGGATAAGGCTTGTCTTTAATGCTTCTCCAACTTTAACTTTTGCCGACAAATTTTCATTTTCTTTACTTAATTCGTCAGCTCTTTGGCTGTACGTTTTTACAGAACTTTGTAAACTGTCTCTCTCAATTTTCAAATAACTGTTTTCAGTTTCTAGTGCTTTGAGTTTATCTTGATAGTTTTTAACAAAAATTTGCAGTTCAGTGATTTGTTGCTGCGCTTTTTTAAGTTCATCTAGTGTCAATTTACCTTTTCTAAGCGCAATTTTTAACGCCTCAATTTTGTTTCTAGCTAATTTTTGTTGTTCTAATAATTGATCATTTAGATTTACATTTAGGGCATTTACACGATCTAGCTCTACCTCAATTTTTTCTAACTCAAGGTTTAATCTGTCTTTTTCTGTGGTAACAGTTACTAATTGGTTTTTATCTCTATTATTCTTTATGTATAGATAGGCGTTTATTCCTAAAAGAGATGTAATTACTATGATTAGAAAATAAATTTTATTGCGATCTATTCTGTTAATTTGGGATTCTTCTTGCATGATATAAATTTCGTTAATCCTATGATTCTAACACTCAAATTAAGATTTACAAAATGGGGTCTATGATATTAATTTTACGCTAACTTAAAACAATTAATCTTAAAATTGTAAAAAATATAGCACTTTTGTATCTATGGCAAAAAAAAATCTCGTCTTAATACTGCTTTTTGGATTAATCACATGGACTTCTTTTGCTCAAAATAAATATTCAAGCTATCCAAAAAGAGAGTTTAGAGGTATTTGGATAGCAACAGTGGCCAATATTGATTGGCCTTCTAAACAAGGTCTGACAGTTGAACAGCAAAAACAGGAGTTGATCAGTACTTTAAATGCTCATCAAAAGGCAGGAATCAATGCGATAATGTTTCAAATTAGACCAACAGCTGATGCTTTTTATACGAAATCAAGAGAGCCTTGGAGTCATTGGCTAACAGGCAAGCAGGGTTTAGCTCCCTCGGGTAATTTTGATCCTTTAGAATTTATAATTAAGGAGTGTCATCAAAGAGGTATGGAGCTGCATGCTTGGTTTAATCCGTATAGGGCTACTATGAACTCAAATGCCCAGCTAATCGAGGAACATATGATTAAAAAGAGACCTGATTTGTTTTATACTTATGGCGGGCAAAAGCTATTTGATCCTGGTATTCCTGAAGTTAGAGATTATATTATTCAGGTGATTTTAGATGTGGTGAAGGGATATGACATAGATGGGGTGCATTTTGATGATTATTTTTACCCTTATCCAATTTCTGGTTTAAAAATAAATGATCAAACTACTTTCACTAAATATCCTAATGGGTTTTCTAAAATAGACGATTGGAGAAGGAATAATGTAGATTTATTAGTTAAAATGGCCAATGATAGCATTCATCATTATAAAAAGCATGTTAAATTTGGAATTAGTCCTTTTGGAATTTGGAAAAATTACCGTCAAGATACTTTAGGTTCCAAAACTAATGGTTTGTCCAATTACAGTGAATTATTTGCTGACTCAAGAAAATGGGTGCAAGAGGGATGGGTAGATTATATAAATCCTCAAATATATTTTACTATGTCTCGTCAACAAGCACCATTTGGTGTATTGTTGGATTGGTGGTCAAAAAATACTTTTGAGAGGCATCTGTACATTGGTCATGCAGCTTATTTAGTGCGTGCGGGATCTCCAAACTTTAAAGGTGAAGCAGCTTGGAAATCACCAAGTGAAATACCTAATCAACTCCGGATGCTGAGATCTAAACCTGAAGCTAATGGCAGTATTTTTTTTAGTTCAAAGTCAATGAATACAGTGGCGAAGAGTTTAACGGATTCTTTAACAAAAGAATTTTATAAGTATCCAGCACTACCACCTCAAATGCCTTGGTTAGATGCTATTAAGCCTAATGCGCCTCAAAAACTTTTGATATTAGAAAAAGCAGAAGGTATAAGTTTAAATTGGGAAGCTCCCCAAATGGCAAAAGATGGGGAAACGGCTTCTGGATATGTCGTATATAGGTTTGAAGACCATGAAGAAATTAATATTGAGGACGCTAGATATATTGTACATATTTCCTATTTGCCTGTAACGACATTTCTTGATAAATCAGCAATAAAAGGCAAAAACTACGTCTATGTAATTTCTGCTTTAGACAGATTAAAAAATGAAAGCGAGCCTTTAATTGGACCGAAAATTAATTTTTAATCAAGAGGCTTAAACTTTAATTATAATATTCTTTTTATACATCCAAAATAGAATAACATAAAAGAATAATATAAAGACAATTGCATAAGCTAGTGAGGCATTAATTGGAGAAAAATAAGGCACAAAAAAAGTTTTATAAAATAAACTCAGCGCGCCAACCTCACCGGTTTCAGTTTGAATTTTAATAAGGTTTAGGGTACGGGGAAGTATCCCAGAAACAAAAAATACCGTAATAGCATTGACGCCATATACAACAAAAGGAGTGGTGAATCTATTATATTTTTCTACATCAATTAACCAATAACTTAGAGCTAAGCCTATCGTTGCTAAACCACCTGAATATAGGACGTAAGAACTGGTCCATAATGATTTATTAATAGGGAAAATTAAATCCCAAGATAATCCAGCAATTACAGCTAATGTTCCAACACTGAATAGCCAAGCAATTTTATAGGCTTCATCTTTATCTTTTCTTTTAAGAAATGCGCCAACTAAAACACCAAATAATCCCGTAGCAATTGCTGGCATTGTGCTTAAAATTCCCTCTGGATCCCATGTTTTAGCTGATTTCCATAAATGGGCTTCTGTTAAAATAGTTCGATCTAACCAAGCACCTAAGTTGGTTTCTTTTTCAAGATTGGCATAGCCTACACCTGGTACGGGTACAAAAGTCATTAATGCCCAATAAGCAGCTAGAAAGATGATAATCCATTTGAATATTTGCTTTTCTGTTTGTTTTAAAAAGATGAAACTGCAGATGATGAAAACTACGCCTATTCTTTGAAGTACACCTGGGATACGGACATTTTCAAAAGCGCCAATTGGGTCGGTAAATATTTTAGGGTAAAGGGATAAAAAGAGTCCCAGACCAAATAAGGTCAAGCCTCTTTTTATAGCTTTTTTGATAGTTTCTGCGTGTGTACTAGGATCTGTTTTTTTTGACCCCATCGCATAAGCAATGGATACGCCTACTATAAATAAAAAGAAAGGGAATATTAAATCCGTTGGGGTACACCCATTCCATTCCGCATGGGCCAATGGAGCATAAATATGACTCCAACTTCCAGGGTTATTGACAAGTATCATGGCTGCTACTGTCAGCCCTCTAAAAAAATCTAAGGATAATAGTCTTGCGGGTTTAGATGGGGTCATTTTTTTTATTTTACGGCAAATTAAGATTTATTTTTGAAAAATTTATTTCTTTGTTAAAGTTAAACAGCCTTTAAATTAAAATTGAAAGCACATATTGATAAATTATACCAGTTAAGTTCGGCTAAGTCTCGAAGAATTATAGGCTTAATGTCAGGCACCTCTATGGATGGATTGGATATTGCTGTCTGCAGAGTAGAAGGTTCAGGTTTGTCAACAAAGGTAAAGGTTGAGTTTTTTAAAACAATTAGTTATTCGGATAGCTTAAGATTTAAGGTTAAAGAGGTTTTTGCCAATCCAAATGCCGGACTAGAGCAAATAACTTTATTAAATGCTTGGTTAGCCAGACAACATGCTGAGATGATATTATCTGCTTTAGAGGATTGGTCGATCAAATCAGAAGAGATCGATTTAATCGCTAGCCATGGGCAAACTATTTATCATGCTCCATTAAAACAGCATGGAAATGAGATCTACCCTAATGCTACCTTGCAAATAGGGGATGGAGATCATTTAGCGGTGTTGACCCAAATAATAACTTTATCTGATTTTCGTCAGAAACATGTGGCTGCAGGTGGAGAGGGGGCTCCTCTTGCAGTTTACGGGGATTACTTCTTGTTTTCCGAAGAGCACGATAACCGATTTATGTTGAATATTGGAGGGATATCAAATTTTACATTTTTGCCAGGCTCATTAAACAGCAGTGAAATTTTTTCAACGGATGTAGGTCCAGGTAATACCCTCATGGATCAGTATGTGGCGATTAATTTTAAAGGTTTGTGCTTTGATAAAGACGCTCGAATTGCCAAGGAAGGTCAGTTATCAAAAGAACTATTGAATGCGCTCTTGGCAGATGATTTTTTTACCCGAGATTTTCCAAAATCAACCGGTCCTGAAGTATTTAATTTAGAATATTTAACTGATGCTCAAAAACGTAGCCATACGCTTGATTTGAAAAAGGAAGACGTGCTTTGTACTTTATGTCATTTTACAGCGAAAAGTATTACAAATGCTATTCTAAAGACTATAAAAGAAAAAGAGCTAAGTGATAAGCAGAATTTAACTGTTTTTGCTAGTGGAGGAGGGATCCATAATCCCCTATTGATGGATTTATTAAAAGCTGATCTAATAAATTTTAATTTTCGAAACCTAGAATCATTAGGTGTGCCGCCTGATGCTAAAGAAGCTGTGCTTTTTGCTGTATTAGCTAATGAAAGTATTGCTGGCGTAAAACAGCATTTCGAGATTAATGGAGAAATTCCTGCAGTTAGTATGGGAAAAATTAGTTTGCCTGGATAGTTAAAATAGGGTTGCAGGCTTACAATATTTCATGTTTTAAGTTTTTGAAATCGGCTAAATTGATATGGTTTGGCTCTAGTTCGGTAACTAAATAGTCAATTTGATTTAATGGGGCAACTTTTAATCTCAGGCTAATATTTAATTTCTCAGAAATACAGAGTACAGCGGTTTTTTTGCTGGCATTCATCATGGCTTTTTTAAGTTGATTGATTTCCCAATCTGTATCTGTTAAACCATCTTCTGGGTGAATGGCTCCAACACCTAAAATGCATAAATCTGTTTTGATTTCAGATATTTGATTGATGACTTGACTGCCAAATGTAATTTGAGAGTTTTTAGAAAATAGACCGCCAATTAGTATAACTTCTATTTCTGGATATTTTGATAATTCAACGGCTACAAGTGGACTAATAGTAAAAAATGTAGCTTTTAGTTTAACTGGGAGTTGTTTAATTAATTCTAAAACTGTGGTGCCTCCTCCAGTTAATATCACCATTCCGTCCTTTATTAATGGTAAAACTTTTTTAGCGATATTAATTTTTGCCTCCCTTGCATAAACAGAACTGTCATCAAAGGTCGATTGGTAGGATTTAGAAAGTGCACCTCCATGTACTTTATACAACAGATTTCTGTCTGAAAGTTCCTGTAAATCTCTACGAATGGTGTCTTCAGAGACATTTAATTGCTGAACTAAATCTGATGTCAATACACGGTTATGCAAATTGATTTGACGCATAACAAAGTCGTGCCTTTCTTTTTTTAACATGGCTTATTTGGTTTAGATTGACTAAGTTATAAAAATAATTTTAATTGCGGGAATTTGCGGGTTTGTGCAAAATAGTTCCGAAGTATCACTGAAAAATAGTTCAAATATTTCTTTTTTTACTCAAAAACATTTATCATATTTACCTTCGCATTTGGTATTTTGCGTCTTAATGCGTGTTTGCCAAGTGTAAAATAGAAACATAAAATAATTATTAACCAAATTAACATTTATGAAAAGAAAATTACTTATGCTTTTCTTTGGAGTATTTCTGTTAACGGTTCAGGCATTAGCCCAGAATAAAACCGTTACTGGAAAG
This sequence comes from uncultured Pedobacter sp., assembly GCA_964592575.1. GTDB lineage: Bacteria > Bacteroidota > Bacteroidia > Sphingobacteriales > Sphingobacteriaceae > Pedobacter. The sequence continues at coordinate 63,287 of CAZQFF010000001.1, read as the reverse complement.
GTTACTTCTTCAGATGATGGCTCGCCAATACCGGGGGTTACGGTAAAGGTAAAGAGTAAATCAACTGTTGCTGCAACAAGTCCCGATGGGACTTATACAATCTCTGCAGCGCAGGGTGATGTGTTAGTATTTACCTATTTAGGTATGAAAACACAAGAAAGGACTGTAGGTTCGGGTAACGTTATTAACGTAAGCCTTGAAACTACAGACAGTGAATTGAGTGAAGTAGTCATCGTAGGTTACGGTACTCAGAAAAAAGCAAACTTAACGGGTGCAATTACAACCGTTGATGTGGCTAAAACATTAGAAGGTAGGCCAATTGCAGACGTAGGTAGAGCATTACAAGGTGCTGCTGCGGGTTTAAGTATCGCTGTTCCATCTGCTGAGGTTGGTTCTGACCCGGTTATTAAAATTCGTGGGCAAATTGGATCTTTCCAAGGAGGTAGTTCTCCTTTAATCTTAGTAGATAACGTTGAGATTCCTAATATTCAATTAGTAAATCCTGATGATATTGCTTCGATTACCATTTTAAAAGATGCTGCTGCTTCTTCTATTTATGGATCTAAGGCATCTTTTGGGGTAGTGTTAATTACCACTAAACAAGGTTCTTCAACTAGTAAGCCTCAAATTAGTTACTCTAATAACTTCTCATATCAAAATATATGGAAAGATGTGGAGATGGGTACAATTGATGCGATGAAATATACTATGGATGCGATGGCTAGAATTGGAACGACAACTCCAGTTGGAGCTTTCTATTATTTAGATAGAGCATCTTATGAAAAATCAGTGGAATGGCATAATAAATATGCAGGTAAATTAGGCCCAGATGATCCTACTGTATATGGACGTGACTGGTTTGTTCAAAATGGCAACCAAAAAATGGGTTTACGTACTTATGATCCATATGAGTATATGATTAAAGAATGGGCGCCAACTGGCCAACATAATTTATCCATTTCAAATACCATAGGTAAAACTACGATGAACTTAGGTTTAGCTATGTTAGACCAAAGCGGTATGGTTAAACCTGCTAAAAAAGATAACTTTACGAGATACAATGCTTCATTAAGATTATCAACTGAAGTTAATAAGCATTTAACTGTTCGTGGAGGTACTATTTTCTCGAGAAGAAATAAACAATATGGATATGCAACGAACTCAGCTTCTGCTGACCCGTGGTTGTATTTGTATCGTTGGAGTGCGATGTATCCATTGGGTATGGACGAAACTGGAGACCATATTCGTGGTCCTTGGGGCGAGTTAGCAATGGCAAATACAGCGAGTATGCTAACGAATTATTTTAATGTTAATTTAGGTTCTACAGTAAAAATTAATAAAGATTGGAGAGTAGATTTCGATTATACTTTCTCTAATCAGGACGATGTTTGGAATAGACCTGGTACGCGTTTTACTGCAAGAAATTCATGGTCTGCACCAGTATTAAGAAGAGATGAATTAGGTAATCAAGTTTATGTAAATAATGAAGGTGTTGTAGTACCTGCGGGTGCTCCAGGCGCGATGCCAGCTTATAACTTGAATTTAGAAACCTACACTGCACCAGGTTCAAACCCTGATCATATTGCTGTGACCAATTCTAATTTCTATAGTCACACCATTAATGCGACTACAACGTATAATTTAAAAATTGGAGAAAATCATGATTTCAAATTTATGGCGGGTTTAAACCGTGTAACTGTGGATCGTGTATCTCAAACTTCTCAAATTACCAACCTAACAGATATTTATAATCCGCAATTTAGATTCGCTATTGGTACTCAAACTACTTCAGGTGATACTTCTTGGGAGTCTCAATTAGGTTATTTTAGCCGTGTTAACTATGTATTTAAAAACAAATACTTGTTAGAGGGTAATATTCGTTACGATGGTTCATCTAAATTCCCACAGAATTTATGGTGGAGATGGTATCCTTCATTCTCAGCTGGCTGGATTGTGACAGAAGAAAACTTCATGTCATGGTCAAGAAACTTTATGGATATGTTTAAAGTTAGAGCTTCTTATGGTATGATTGGAGATCAATCAGTTAGTAATGGTTTATATATCTCACGTATGGCCGGATCACAAGGTACTTGGATTGGTTCAAACAACCAACGTACAAATATCGTAGGTTCGCCAACTGCAGTATCGGCTAACATTAAATGGCAAGATATTATTTCTTCAAACGTTGGTTTCGATGCAACCATGTTTAGAAATAAATTAAATGCAACATTTGAGTTATTCTCTAGAAAGACAGAAAATATGATTGTTCCTGCTGAAGGTTTACCTTTAACTTTTGGTGTAGGTGCTCCTCAAGGAAACTATGGTGCATTAACTACCAAAGGATGGGAGTTATCTTTAGGGTTTAATCATCGTTTTGAAAATGGTTTAGGAATTAATATCAACGGTAACATTGGTGATGCTAATACTTTCCTAGATGCTTACGGTTCGGGTTCTCAAGTTGATGGTAACTACAATGGTAAAAATATTGGAGAGATTTGGGGATATCGTACAGATAGATTATATCAATTATCTGACTTTGAATTAGGTTCAGACGGTAAACCAGTTTTAATTACCTTGACAGCAAATGAGAGTGCATTCCATGCAGGTAAAAAAGCTTATAAATTAAAAGCAGGTCCGAATGGTGAAAAGCCAGTTTATCAACCGTTTTTACAAAACTCAGGTAACTTCTATTTCGGTCCTGGGGATGTTAAATTCAAAGATTTGAATGGAGATGGTGAGATTACAAATGGTTCAGGAACTTTAGCTGATCCAGGTGATCGTGAAATTATTGGTAATACAAATGCTAGATACGAGTATGGATTTAGATTAGGTGCCGATTTTAAAGGATTTGATATAAGCGCATTTTTCCAAGGTGTTGGTAAACGTCATATGTGGGGTTCTGGTTTCTTAGCTATCCCAGGTTTTAATACTTCAGACGGTTCAATGCCTCAAGCAATTGTATCTAATTATTGGACTCCTGAAAATACAGGCGCTTTTTATCCTGCTGCTTACAATAATGGCGGTAGTAATTCAGCTAACAATATGCAAGTTCAAGACAGATACTTATTGAATATGTCTTACTTAAGATTGAAAAACTTGACATTGGGTTACACTTTCCCTAAAACGCTTATCAATAAAGCTAAGATTAACAACTTAAGAGTATATGTGGCTTTAGAGAACTTTATTACTTGGGACAAACTTGGTAATTTACCAATCGATCCTGAATCAGTTAATGGGGTTTCTTTATGGAGTAATGGTAATTATAACGCAGGTCGTACTGCTACGGCGGTTCCAGCATTTAAGAGCGCGTCATTTGGTGTTCAATTGAATTTTTAACGTTATGAAAATAAAATATATAAAATATTTATGTGGGTTTTCACTAGCTTGCATGACCTTAGTTTCCTGTAAGAAGGATGTCTTAGATCGTCCACCTTTGACAGACTATACGGATTCTAAATTTTGGAGAAATGAAGAGGACGTTAGATTGTTTGTAAACGGTTATTATACCCAGTACTTTACAGGTTATAATTCAGGATTTGGAGTTGATTATACTCCAGTTCGTGGATATACCTTTAATGACGATTTGACCGGAAGAAATGTTCAGTCTAATTTTGAGGCAAGTGTGCCAACTTCTAGAGGTTCTGCCGCTGAAGGTGCGGCTTGGATGACACAATATGGTGGTCCAACTTGGAACTTTGCCTGGATTAGAAAGTCAAATATTTTAATCAATCGTATTGAGACAAATTTAAAATCTAATGTTACGGCTGAATCTTATAATCATTGGATGGCTGTGGCGCGTTTCTTTAAAGGCTTTGAGTATAGTCGTTTAGTTTCAGTTTTTGGAGATGTTCCTTATTTTGAAAAGGAAATCTCTGATTCAGATTTAGACGAAATGTACAGAGATCGTGATAACCGTGGTGTTGTTATGGATAAAGTTTATGATGACTTTAAGTTTGCCTTAGCGAATATGCGCGAAAACGATGGTACGAATACCTTAAACAGAATGGTAGCTGCAGCTTTTGTTTCTCGAATCATGTTGTTCGAAGGAACTTGGCAGCATTATCATGGCTTAGATGCGGCTCGTGCTAAGAAATATCTAGAGTTCGCTGTTGAGGCTGGCGGAATGGTTATGAATAGTGGTAGATACTCTTTTGGACGTGATTTCAAATCTTTGTTTTCTTCTGAAAGCTTAGCAGGTCATCCAGAAGTTTTATTGTATCGTGTTTATGATGCTGCTTTAACCATTACTCATGCTATCGGTTCTTATCAAAACGGTACAGAAGTGAATGGTGTTGATGCTAACTTGAATTTGATTAAATCATTCGTGCTTCAAGATGGTAATGTTTGGCAAAATTCTTCAATAAGCAATGCGGATAACTTTTCAATTGACAACTTAACAAAAACAAGAGACCCTCGTTTTGAAGCCAGTTTCTATGAGAAAGCTTTATCTACTTCAGCTACCTTATTATATGGTTATAAGTTTGCTTCACGTGAGGCCTTAACTTATATAGGTAAAACATATCCACCGGCATGGGGTTCAAATACCAATACTTCTGATGCGCCTATTATTCGTTTAGGTGAAGTTGTATTGAATTGGATTGAGGCAAAAGCAGTATTAGCTCAACACTTAGGTGGTCCAGCGGTTACGCAAAGTGATATTGATCGTTCGATTAATGCGCTTCGTAAACGTCCATTGGATGCCGTTGCCGCTTCAAAAGGAATTAAGCAAACGGCTGATTTAAAATTAGCTAGTTTACCTAATGATCCTGCGCGTGATGCTGATGTGCCAGCTTTAATTTGGGAAATCAGAAGAGAGCGTAGAATGGAATTTGTCTTTGAGTTTGCTAGATTAGATGATATCAGACGTTGGAAAAAATTAAATTACATGAATTTCGATTTAGATAAAGATCGTTATTATGGTCCTTGGGTTAATCTAGCTGTAGAAGCTCCTCAGTTATTAACTCCTGCAAATGCGACAGCTAGAAACGTAATTGTACGTAAAGCTGATGGTACTGATGTAGTTTATAATGGTACAAACGCTTCTGAAATGGTTGGTTTCTTTAAAGCTACCAACGCTCAAAATAGAAATGCTTTTACTGATCGTTCTTATCTTTCACCTGTTGGACAATCACAAATTATTCAATATCAAGAAAGAGGATATACTTTGACACAAAGTCCGGGTTGGTAATAATTATTTGTTATGTTATATACGGGGGCCAATTGGCCCCCGTTTTTTTTGAATAATTTTAGTTTATGCTTTGGTTTATTTACTTTTGTTTTAGAAATCTTAAACACTATGGCAAATTTTAATTTGAATTCGGAATCTTGGGAAAAGGTGAAAATTAAATTTTTAAGAAAATATCGGGAATTGGCCAAGGAAGATCTGCAATTTAATCCTGGGCAAGAAGATGAATTAGTTGAAAAATTAATGCGCTTAGTAGATCGCGACAGAAATTATATTGAGTATACTATAAAGAAAGCCCTTGCAGATCCGCATGGAAATAGACTCTAAAAGGTTTAAACAACATATTTGAAAAGCAAATCGAAAGATTTGCTTTTTTTATTTGATAGGATTATGCTTATTTTTTATTTAAGCAAAGCAACTTAAGTTTTAGGTTTTCAATTAGATAAATAAAAAAAATAAAAAAAAAATTTGGAATATTAAAAGTATAGTAGATATTTGTAATCGAAATGTAAAGGGAGTGGTGTGCGTTTATGATAATGGAGAAAATTTAAATTTATTTTTTAAATAACTCTTTTGTTGTATATTCGTACCACGAACTGTATAGTTCAACAGGGATGCTGAAAACTGTGAATAGAGTAGGCAAGAAAAGAAATAAATTTTTTATTAACTCTAAGATTATGAGAAAAGTTTTATTAACTGTAATGATGGTGAGCTCACTTCTTGCGTTTAACGCTTGTAAGAAAGATGGTGCTCAAGGTCCTGCTGGCCCTGCTGGTGCTCAAGGTCCTGCTGGTCCTGCTGGCCCTGCTGGTGCTGCTGGTGCTGTAGGCCCTGCTGGTGCTAAAGGTGCTGATGGTACCAAAATTTTAAAAGGAACTGTTGATCCTACTGCTGCTGATGGTGCTGTAGGTGATTACTATTTCAACGCTACTTCAAAAACTCTTTGGGGTCCTAAAGTAGCTGCTGGATGGGCAGGTACTTCTGTTTCTTTAGTTGGCGCTACTGGTGCTGCTGGTGCAAATGGTACTAACGGTACTGATGGTAAAGATGGTTCTAGTTTCTTAGCTGGTGCTGGTGCTCCTACTGCTGCTACTGGTAAAACTGGTGACTTCTATTTTGACACAACTTCTTCTACTTTCTACGGTCCTAAATTAGCAGATGGTACTTGGGGTTCAACAGTATTGCCTTTAGGTTCTGCTTTCGCTGCTAAAACTTACACTATTACTAGAGGTTTTGAAGATGTGACTGAGGTTGCTAACTCAAGAGTTTATGGTTTTGAGTTTGATCAAACTTATACTAAATACGAAATCTTCACTTCATATGCAATTACTGCTAATGATATGATTCGTATTAACCAATATCCAGGATGGGGAACAAACAGAGAGATGATTTTTGAAACGACTCCAGGTTCTGGTGTGTTCGACAGAGTACCTACTGGTTCAGCTGATTTTGGAACAGCTGCTGGTCAAATTTTTGTTGGTGCTAAATTTAGATATTCACACAATACGACTAACCCAACTGCTGAGTTTACTTTAACTGCTGATGACGTTGCTAGATTATCTGTGAATAATGGTGCTTCTTTCGGTTATTTAACTTATGCAAAAGCTGATCCAGCTACTGTAGCTTTAGGTCAAAATTTAGTTTTAGCTCGTGCTAAAAATGTACAAGTTAAAAACAGTACTTCTAATTTCTATACTACTTATACTGCTAATACTAAATTTAATATTAATACTTTAGTACCTAACTATGAGAAATATAGACAAGATGGTAAAGTTTGGGTGAAATATAAATATTATACTCAAAACTCTACTACTGCTGCTTCTAACAACGTATTAGTTAACCATTCAACTCCTAATGCTGGTTGGATTGATTTAACTTCATACGCTAATTCTTATTTACCAGGTACTGGTTATGATTTGAATCCAGGTATTAATCCTTTCACTTTAGATGCTGCTGCAAATAACTTTATGGGTTCTGGTTTTGCTTTAGGAGTTTTAGGTACAGCTGTTACTGTTGGTCCTTCTCAAGTTGCAACAGTTGTAGCTGGTGCTGGTACTACTGTTACCTCGTTTGTAAAAGGAAATGTACGTATTAACTGGACAATTGTTTCTGGAACTAATGCTGTTACAACTAGAGATTTTGGTCCTACTCAATTATCTAACGCTGCTAGTGTAGCTGATCCAGTAACTGCAGCTGCTAATAACCCTGCGTTATTTGTTCCTCGTGCATTTGCTACTGATTATTATTCAGCTGCAATTAGTGCAACAGCTCCTTCTTTAACGTTTACTAATAATGCTGGTGCTGCTTTACAAGTAGGTGTAGGTGCTTCTCCTGCTTATCAAACTGCAGCAGGTGCTAACACAGTAACATTCCCAGATAGAAAAGATGGTAAAGAAGCTTCTTATTTCACTGGTACTAAATTAGTTCAAATCCAAGTTTTAGCTTTACCTGGTGAGGTGGTTAATGCTTTAAGAGCTAAAGGTGTTAATGTTGATGACCTTAATGAAGTAAGTAAATTCGTTAAATTATAAGATTAATCTTTAGAGTTAAATTATATATAATTTAATGCTGACAGCCCCTCCTAGAAGAGGGGCTGTTTTTTTATGCGGATGATTTATATTAAATAATTTATTTAGTAACGGAGCCATTTGCCGAGTATAGATGCGTATAAAAAAAAGGGAGATCTATTGATCTCCCTTTTTTTAAAATATAATTTAATGGATTGTAATTAGCTTTGCGCGTGTAACCTTACTTTTAAGCCATTTAAGCAATTGTTAAGCTTTATTTGACAAGCTAATCTAGAATTTGGTAAAAGGTCAGGTAAAGTGTCTAACATGGCGTATTCATCATCGCTCATTTCTTGAAGATTTTCTTCACCTTCTAAAACGTCTACACAACAAGTTGCACATAAAGCCATTCCTCCGCATGTGGCCAATACATCGTATTCACTGGCCTTAAGAAATTCCATTAAACTTAATCCCATATCAGTAGGCGCAATATGCTCTTGTACGTTCCCTTCTCTGTCTTCTACGGTTATTTTAATTTCCATATATTCTTTATTTAAAATTCACTAATTCCGTTAACTGTTGTGTACTTCATAGTGTATTTAATTCCTGGATTCATGTACTGATAAGCACTGTGACTCATTAAAGCAGCTTCGTGAAAACCACATAAGATTAACTTTAGCTTATTCTTATAAGTATTAATATCCCCAATTGCGTAAATACCTGGAATATTTGTGCTGTAATCGTCTGTATTAACTTCAATAGCACTCTTACTAATGTTTAAATTCCATTTTTCTATAGGGCCTAATTTAGGGCTTAAACCAAATAATGGGATTAAATGATCAGTTTGAATAGTGGTTTTCTCCATAGTTCTATTATGGATAATTTCCACTTGCTCAAGTTTACCCTCACCCGAAACAGAGCTTAAATTACTATTTAAAATCAGATTGATTTTACCTTTTTCGGCTAATTCCATTACTTTATTTACAGAATCAGGAGCGCCTCTAAAGCTCTCGCTTCTGTGAATTAGGGTAAGTTCGCTACAAACATCTGCAAGGAATATTGTCCAGTCTAAAGCAGAATCACCACCTCCAGCGATTACCATTTTTTGGCCTCTGTATTTTTCTGGATCGATAATCATGTAGTTTACACCCTTGCCATTTTCATATAGCTCTAAATTTTCAACGGCTGGTTTTCTAGGTTCGAAACAACCTAAACCGCCTGCTATAACTACCACCTTAGCTTCGATCTGGGTGCCCATATTGGTCGTTAATACAAAATCAGCTTCCCCTCTTTTTTCTAAGCCTTCTACTCTTTCACCTAATGTAAAGCCAGGACTAAATGGTTTGGCCTGTTCCATTAAATTATCAATCAGTTCTTGTGCGAGCACTGATGGATATCCTGGAATGTCATAGATAGGTTTTTTAGGGTATATTTCAGATAATTGACCCCCAACTTGTGGAAGGTAATCAATTAAGTGACAGCGCATTTTTAAAAGACCTGCTTCGAAAACGGCAAATAGTCCAACAGGACCAGCGCCGATTATTGCTATATCAGTAGAAATCATTATTTAAATTTTATGCAAATTTAATAAAATAAAATCATTTCCTTTTTAACTACCTTTGTTTACGCATGGATAAAAAGATATATTTTGCTTCTGACTTTCATTTAGGTGTACCTAATCATAAGGATAGCTTAAATAGGGAGAAATTAATAGTAAAATGGCTTGATAAAATTGAACCAACTTGTTCGGAGTTGTTTTTATTGGGTGATATTTTTGATTTCTGGTTTGAGTACAAAAAAGTGGTTCCAAAGGGCCATTTACGCCTATTGGGTAAGTTAGCTCAAATGGCTGACAATGGGATTCCGATTTATTTTTTTAAGGGAAATCATGATATGTGGGTTTTCGACTATTTTGAAAAAGAAATAGGACTTAAAATTATATCGGATGAATTCATTTTAGTTCGAAATGAAAAGAAAATTTATTTACATCATGGTGACGGATTAGGTCCTGGTGATCCGCTTTATAAAGTGCTTAGAAAAATTTTTAGAAACCCTATTTGTCAATTTTTGTTTGGCATTATTCCACCTAGATTTGGTATATCCTTAGCTAATTTTTGGTCGAGTAAAAGTAGATTAGCCAGTATAAAAAAAGAAGAATTTACCGATGTTGAATCGGAATGGTTAATGGCTTATTCTCGGGAAATTTTACAAAAGGAGCATTTCGATTATTTCATTTTCGGACATAGACATTTGCCACTAAATATTCAATTGAATGAAAAAAGCACCTATGTCAATCTAGGGGAGTGGGTAAATTATATGTCTTATGCTGAGTTTGATGGCGAGCAAGTCACTTTAAAATACTTTGGTGAAAATCAGGTTTATTAAAACTTAAGTCATTTAACTATTTAAAACAATTCGTATTTTTGCTCCTTTATTATAAATAAAGAATATGTTAGATAAATTAGAAGCAATTAAGCAACGCTGGGAAGATGTAGAGGAGCAGTTAAGTAATCCAGATACTGTTCAAGATATGAAGCGATTTGCCGCTCTAAATAAAGAATATAAAGATCTTGGAAAGATTGTTGATGAATATAAAATTTATAAAAATGTTATCAGCAATATCGAAGCTAATCGAGAAATTTTAAATGTAGAAAAAGATGCTGAACTAAAAGAGATGGCCAAAGAAGAGTTGGACATTTTAGTTGTACAGCAACAAGAGCTCGAAGAAAAAATTCGACTCATGCTTATTCCTAAAGACCCAGAAGATGCGAAGAACGCTGTATTCGAAATTCGAGGTGGTACTGGAGGGGATGAGGCAGCCTTATTTGCGGGAGATTTATATCGTATGTATACGCGCTACTTTGAATCTAAAGGTTGGAAAGTAGAGGTTTTAGATGTGACAGAAGGTACAGCAGGCGGTTATAAAGAGGTAATCTTACAAGTCAGCGGTGATGATGTTTATGGGCAATTAAAATATGAGTCAGGTGTGCATCGTGTTCAACGTGTTCCTGAAACCGAAACTCAAGGTCGTGTACATACTTCAGCAGCATCTGTTGCCGTACTTCCAGAAGCGGAAGAAGTAGATGTTTACATCAACCCTGCAGACGTTGAATTACAAACCTCAAGGTCAGGTGGTGCTGGAGGTCAAAACGTAAACAAAGTGGAGACTAAAGTGCAATTAACGCATAAACCAACGGGTATTGTTGTGGTTTGTCAAAAAGAAAGATCACAGTTAGGCAATAGAATTATTGCTATGGAAATGTTGAGAAGTAAACTATTTGACATTGAACTCCAAAAGAAAAATGGCGATATAGCGGCTAAACGTAAGACTATGGTTTCCACTGGGGATCGATCTGCTAAGATTAGAACCTATAATTATCCTCAAGGTAGAGTAACTGATCACCGTATAGGATTAACCTTATATAACTTAAATGGCGTGATGGATGGTGGTGTTCAAGAACTAATTGATGCCCTACAGTTCGCAGAGAATGCAGAGAAAATGAAAGATGGCGCTGTAAGCTAGTGAATTAGTATTTTTTTTTATTTTTTTGTTGTAATATTAAATAATCGCACTATATTTGCAATCCCAAACGGGACGAAAGTCCTAACCAAGGGAAACGGTCTGGTAGTTCAGCTGGTTAGAATGCCGCCCTGTCACGGCGGAGGTCGCGGGTTCGAGTCCCGTCCAGACCGCTGAAAAATAAAACAAACCCTCTCAGAGTCATCTGAGAGGGTTTGTTGTTTATAGATAGTGCTATATTGAAATAAATGCCGTACCTTGCGGAAAAATCCGAGGGCTGAAGTTCTCTATCCCTATTTTACAATTATTAAATCAAACTAAAGCAAGCGGAAAAAATAAAATAAGAGCGCTGGTACTTATACCTACACGTGAGCTGGCTATCCAAATCGGTGAGAGTTTTAATGCCTATGGTCGACACCTCCAATTGAGCGCTCAAGTTATATTCGGAGGAGTAAAACAACATAATCAAGTGACTTCCTTGGCTAAAGGTACAGATGTCTTGATTGCGACTCCAGGACGCTTATTAGATTTAATTAATCAAGGCTATATCAATTTAAAGACAATTGAGTTCTTTGTGTTGGATGAAGCCGATCGTATGTTGGATATGGGCTTTATACACGATGTAAAAAAGCTCTTAACCTTATTGCCAAGTCAGAAACAATCCTTGTTTTTCTCGGCCACAATGGCTCCCCCAATTATCAAACTAGCAGAAGCTATTCTTAAGCATCCGGCCAAAGTAATGGTTACGCCAATTTCTTCTACTGCAGAGATGATTAATAAGTCCGTTTATTTTGTTGAAAAAACAGAAAAAAGCGCGCTATTAGTAAATCTATTGGCTAATAATGCCATAAAGACGGCTTTGGTGTTTACGAGAATTAAACACGGAGCGGATAAGGTGGTTCGCATGTTATTAAAGAATAAAATTACGGCAGAAGCTATTCATGGCAATAAAATGCAGAATTCACGCCAAAGAGCGCTTCAAAATTTCAAATCGCATGCAACCAGAGTTTTAGTAGCCACTGATATTGCTGCCAGAGGAACAGATGTAGATGATTTAGCTTATGTGATTAATTACGAAATGCCTAATGTTGCGGAAACCTAAGTTCATCGAATTGGAAGAACTGGGCGTGCCGGAACCAAAGGAACGGCCTATTCTTTTTGTGATTCTAATTAGAAGCCCTTTTTAAAGGATATCGAAAAACTAATTGCTCAAAAAATCCAAGTCTTAACCAGTAAAACGATCAGTTAAGGAATAGATAAACCACCCCCAAGAATTACTCACCGAAGATTCTCAAGCGCTTGAAAGCTCTTCTTCTCTTCTCTAAGTATTTTACAGAAGCAAATTTTTCGATGTGAGCCATAGCTTCATCAATGGAATCTGTAAATAGTAACAGATTTAAGTCCTCTGGATTAATCATTTTATGCGTTAAAAGAGAATCCAGTAGGGGTTTCAAAGGTGCCCAAAATTCTGTGCCAAATACAATGATTGGGAAATCTAAAATCTTTTTGGTCTGAATCAAGGTGAGTGCTTCAAAAAATTCATCAAGTGTGCCAATTCCCCCTGGCATAATGATAAAAGCATCGGAATACTTAAAAATGAGCACCTTTCTAACGAAGAAATATTTACTTAAATGCCACTTATCTAAATAAGGGTTAGGGGATTGTTCTTTAGGTAATAAAATATTACAACCAATCGATTTTCCACCCGCTTCTTTAGCGCCACGATTAGCCGCTTCCATAATACCAGGTCCACCTCCGGTGATTACGGTAAAACCTAATTTGGCTAAACCACTTCCAATAGATTTGGCTTGCTCATAAAAGGGACTATCTTCTGGCACTCTAGCAGAACCGAATACAGCCACACTGGGCCCTAAAAAGTGTAAAGCCCTAAAGCCCGTTATAAACTCAAACATAACTTTGAGGGTGAAAAAAAACTCACTAATTCTGGAGCGAGGACCTTCTAAGAATATCTTCTCTGTATCGGGGCTAATAGGTGTTTTAATTTTATCGTACATACTATTTCGCTTTGATTTCAGGCATGATTAATAAAGGTAAATTAATCCATTCCGACACCTTCTGCGTATTGGAGCCTTTAAATACTCTGGAAAAAACAGATGAGCTTCTATGAATCATGGATAGCATACTAATTCTTCCATTTTCTGTAATCCATTTAATGCCGTTTATGATATCATCCTCTTTTATTTGGCGATAATAAATCTTCGAATAGTTTATTTTAGAGGTTATTTCGTTCAAAAACTCAGAAACTTCTGCAGGCAACATATTAGGTTTAATATCACCTTCGTGAACATGAGTTAATAGTATTTCTGGTAAGTACAAACAAAATAGGCGGGCTATTTCATGTATACTTTGGATGTCTGACTTAGATAAATCCGTGGCAAAAGCAATTTTTGTGAGTGGAACAAAGTTGGCGTCTTGAGGTATTAAAAGCACTGGTGCAGGGCAACCATCAATTACATCTAAGGAATTAGATCCTACTAAAAAACGATTTAAAGTGCCTTTGCCCGCAAGCCCCATAACCACCATAATGGTCTCTTTGTTTTGTTTCAACAAATTATCTACAATTTGCTTCACACTTCCTAACATAATACTTGGGCTCAATATAGGGCTACCGTGCTCGCTATAATAAGCGTCTGATTTTACTTCTTTTACATAGTTATTTAACTCCGTTTCCGCTTCTTCTAGTTCTTGACTTAATAAATCTTTAGGCCAAGTCAATAAATTAGGCATAGGATTCAATACTTCAGGCTCCACACCATGGCAAACTAAAATTTCGGCACTCATTTTAGAAGCTAAAGGAATGGCATACAACAAAGCTTGATGAGAATAGGTAGAAAAATCTACCATAACTATAATTTTTTTCATGGCCTATATTAAGGATTAAAATTCTTTTAAATTTAGCTATTCAAGATGCAGAATTTCTCTTGATTAAGCAACAATTTTTATACCTGATTGTATAAACTGCTTTTTGGGGCATGCAATTTAAGGCTGGAGTCAGATAAATGATTGTCAAAATTTCGCTCTGCTATCCTGTGCATAAAAAATTGAACAAGTAGCATAAATATAGCTATAATAATCAAGAGCCAAGTTTTATTGAGCTGTTCTAGAGAAACTGATTTTTGCATTGGAATGGTTTTTTGCCCAAAAGGAATTAATAATCAAAGGTAAATTTCGAAATAATTGTGCAAGCCTAAGCTGAGCCTTATCATTAAATGAGATGATATTTTCCAATTCAAAATTTTTCAATCCATACCCTATTTGTCAGTAATATAGGTTATTAGCATTGAGGAAATCAGAAAAGTGATTAAGATCATTTTTTAAGGTGATGACCCTAAGCTTGGTGACCATCCTTGAAATTTAATTTTGCTAATCGTATTTAAATTATTTTAAGCATGCATCATAAATTTCATATACCCGTATTAGGATTAGGGTTTTCTATTGATACACCACTAAAAGTAGCCAAATTTGGTATCTCCTCAGTGATCTCCATTGTTGATGACGAATTAGTAGAAAGAATGAGAGCCTATCACGCCAACCGTTTGGGTTTGAAATACCAAGCCATCACTAAAGACGAGTTGGATAGCCGCGAGAAGCGAATAACTGCCTATTTAAACCTGCTTCACCAATTAGTTAAGCAAGAATTTCAGCAACTCAAAGCACAAGCATTCGAGCCCGGTAACGAACTATGTAAATATTTCGAACTCTTGCCCGAAGATTCTACTTTAAAACACGGCTATGAATTGATGCAAAGCTATCCAGAAGGCCCTAGTAAACTTCATTTTCAAAAACTGCTCAAGCAGCAAATGCAGCCAGGCCGCATTGATGTCAATATTATGTCTAAAGTGGATCGAATGAATTTAAAATCTTCAACCGAAGGCCCACTTGAGGAAAACTCAGAAGCTTTAGCAGCCTTAAGAGGCTTTGCTAAAAGTAAACTAAAATCTTCCCTGATTTTATCCGCTGGGATGAATCCAAAATTATATAGCTATTTGGCTAAGTTTCCTGATTTTTTCCCTGATGAAAATGGAGACATCAAAAAGCAAGTAATTTTAAAAGTATCCGATTTCCGATCTTCCTTAATCCAAGCTAAATTCTTAGCTAAAAAGGGCATATGGGTATCGGAGTTTCGTGTAGAAAGTGGCTTGAACTGTGGAGGACATGCTTTTGCTACAGAAGGATATCTATTAGGACCAATTTTAGAAGAGTTTAAGGCGAAAAAAACAGAGATGCAAGCCGAACTTCATGAATTATATCAAAACGGTTTAAAAGCCCACCATTTAGAAATAGCAAAACCCTTAGCACAAAAAATTAGCGTGCAAGGAGGAATTGGCACCGCTACGGAAAACGAATTTCTCAGAAAATACTTTAAAGTAGATTATACCGGTTGGGGAAGTCCATTTTTATTGGTTCCTGAAGTCACTCGAGTGGATGCTGAAACACGTGAAAAACTTGCTCAAGCACAAGAAAGTGATTTCTATTTAAGTCAATCCTCTCCATTAGGCATTGCCTTTAATAATTTTAAGCAAGCTACAATGGAATCGGAGCGAATAGAACGTATCGAAAAGGGAAAACCTGGTAGTCCTTGCACGAAAAAATATTTATGCAATAACACCGAATTTACGGCCGAGCCAATATGTACGGCCTCTAGCAAGTACCAACGCTTAAAAATCAAAGATTTAAAAACCCAAGATTTGTCGCCTGCGGCTTATCAACAAGCATTTGATCAGATAACTGAGAAGGCTTGTTTGTGCGAGGGATTATGTAGTTCCACTTATCAAAGTTTAGGTATTTTAAAGAAAAAGGAAAGCAAAGCTGTGGCCATCTGTCCTGGCCCTAATTTGGCCTATTTTAACAAGCAATATAGTTTGCAGGAAATGGTCGATCATATTTATGGTCGAATTAACCTCATGCAAGACCAACAAAGGCCAAACTTTCTTTTAAAAGAATTAGAGCTTTATTTAAATTATTTACAAAATGAGGCGAGTCAACATTTGCAGCAAATAACTGAGAAAAAGCAGGCTCAACTACAAAATTTCAAACAACAATTACAGGAGGGTATAAACTACTATAAAAAAATGTATCAAGACTGGTCTGATCTCTGCAATGAGAAATATCAGCAATTTGAAAAAGTACTTTATCAAGCCGAAAATAGACTGCAGACATTATTATAAGCCAAGCTAGCTTTTGATTATATTTGGGAAAGGATATGGAAAGAGAAAAAATACTAGCGGCTATTATTGAGAACGCCATCGATGGAATTATCACGATTGATGAGCGAGGTCTCATTGAAAATATTAATCCGGCAGCCTTAAAATTATTTGGCTTTACCGACCGAAACGAATTAGTGGGTCGAAATGTTTCCGTATTGATGCCTGAACCCGATCGCTCGCATCATGATATTTATCTGGAAAATTACCATAAAACGGGAAAGATGAAAATCATAGGCATTGGTCGGGAAGTCAATGGCCTGAAAAAAGATGGTACAACTTTTCCTTTCCGATTAGGCGTTAGTGAAGTTAACTTTGTGGATAAAAGAATCTATACGGGCTTTATTCACGATCTAACTAAGACCAAAGCCGATGAAGAGCAAATTAGGAGTTATACCGAAGAGTTAGAACATAAAATTAAAGAGCGCACACAAGACCTCATTCAAACTATTTCTGAATTAGAAACCGCAAAAGAGGTGGTGAGTGAAATGTTTGAAAAAGAGAAAGAGCTCAATCAACTCAAAACGCGTTTCGTTTCCATGGCTTCGCATGAATTCCGCACCCCATTAAGCTCTATTCAACTTTCTGCGTCATTAATTGAAAAATATAGTTCTAAGCAAGATGCCATAGGTGTAGAAAAGCATACCACAAAAATTAAAAATGCAATCAATAATTTAACCAATATTCTAAACGACTTTCTCTCGCACGAAAAGCTGGAAGCTGGACGTGTGGAGCCCAAGGCTACAGTGTTTAATATCGTGAGCTTTGCAGAGGAAATTACTGAAGAAATGCAGCTCATTACTAAGCAAGATCAATTGATCGTTTATGAGCATCAAGGCACAAGTGCCGAAGTATTTCTTGATCAAAACTTGCTAAAAAACAGTATTATCAATTTAATCTCCAACGCGATTAAATATTCTGGAGAAAATACCATGATCCAATTTAATACCTTTTTGGATCCATATCAATTGATTATCGAAGTTAAAGATAACGGAATAGGTATTCCTGCCTCCGAAATGGAGCACTTATTTGAGCCATTTTTTAGAGCACATAATATTGGGGATATACCCGGAACAGGATTAGGCTTGCATATTGTGAAGCGCTACATCCAGTTAATGAATGGCTCTGTCGTTTGCGAAAGTCACGAACAAAAAGGTACCACTTTTACTTTGACTTTTCCAATTAATCCTTAAATTTAAGATATGAAAAGAGCATTAGTGATAGAAGATAACGAAGATATTAGGGAGAGCACTGCCGAAATCTTAATGTTAGCTGGTTATGAAACCTTTACAGCGCCTAATGGTAAAATAGGCGTTGAATTGGCGATCAAGAACCAGCCCGATATCATTCTATGCGATATTATGATGCCTGAATTAGATGGATATGGGGTCTTGTATTTGCTCCAAAAGAATCCTAGTACAGCCGATATTCCCTTTATTTTTATGACGGCTAAAGCAGATAGAGCCGATATGCGAAAAGGCATGGAAATGGGGGCCGATGACTATATTACAAAGCCATTCGATGATGTAGAGCTTTTTAACGCTATAGAGAGTAGGTTAAAAAAGCGTAATAAAAGTACGGGCTTTAAATCTCAAGGGAAAAGTTTAGAAAATTTATTAGAAGAGTTAATCAAAAAAGGCAAGTCAAGGCATTATACCGGTAAGCAAATTATTTATGTCGAACAAGACGATCCCGACTCTGTCTATTACCTTAAAAGAGGTCAAGTAAAGCTATATAAAAGAGCAAACGACGGCCGAGAGCTATCAGCTAATTTATATCATGATAATGATTTCTTTGGCTATGAATGTGTTATAGAAGGGGAGAAACATGTAGATAATGCAGCTACATTAATGGATTCCGATATTATTTTGATTCCTAAAGCCGATTTTTTAGAAGCAGTAGGTTCTCATCCAGAAATAGCCTACTCTTTTATGCAAAAACTATCCCTTTCTGTACATGAAAAAGAAGAACAAATGCTAAAACTAGCTTATTTTTCTGTACGCAAGCGGGTAGCGGAAGCTATGGTTAGAATTTGCGAAAAATTTGGAGAACCTGGTTCAGATCAAGCGTCTATACGTATTTCTAGAGATGATATTGCGGCATTAGTTGGCACGGCCAGTGAAACGGTGAGCAGGATGCTAACTGATTTTAAAGCTGAAAATTTGATTGAAAAAAGTGGAAATGCTATTCGAGTACTTTCTATTGAGAAACTACGGCGAATAAAGCAATAGCTTAAAGCCTAAAAATGACGAAAATCATTTTCTTATATAACCCACCTCATCCTCGTCGAAGCTATATGCCTCTACTTTTGCCTATTAACTTAAGTCAAATGAAGGCAATCGCGTATAACATTACCCCGCAAGACAAAGAGTGGCTTATCCAAGCTAATTTTAAAAAGCACGACATCACTATTATCACCAATAGTTTGAATGCTGATACTATAGCTTATGCTGCCGGGAAAGAGGCTATCATATTATTGAATAATGATCCGCTAACAGCCAGTCAAATAGCTGAATTAAAAAATATTGGCATTAAATACATTGCTACAAGCAGTTATAATACCGATCATATTGATTTGCAAGCCGCTTATAACTTAGGCTTAAAAATTGCCAATGTACCTTTTGAAAATGGAGGGAGCATGGAAATCATGCAGCAAGTCATTAAAAACTTAGATAATTGGAGTGAGGGGCATTGCGTAGGGAAAGCTTGTTGCTGCCAGAAAACATGCGGAATTAATCCTAAAACCAACGAGAGCCATGCTTAAGCTATTAACCAAATATAATGTAGCCGCTCCTCGTTATACGAGTTATCCAACGGT
Source organism: uncultured Pedobacter sp. (assembly GCA_964592575.1). Classification (GTDB taxonomy): domain Bacteria; phylum Bacteroidota; class Bacteroidia; order Sphingobacteriales; family Sphingobacteriaceae; genus Pedobacter. The sequence continues at coordinate 44,032 of CAZQFF010000001.1, read as the reverse complement.
GCCTTATTGGGATCTTGATAAATTTGATGCTCAAATTTATTTGAATCGATTGAAGGTAAATTATGCGCAAGTTAAATCCTCGGGAATCAGTTTATACATCCATTTGCCATTTTGTGAAAGCTTGTGCACCTATTGTGGTTGCAATACCCGAATCACCAAGAATCATCAGGTAGAGAGTCCTTATATTGAAGCTTTAATCAAAGAATGGGGTCTTTATACGCAATTATTAGGAGAGGTACCTAAAATCAAAGAATTGCATTTAGGCGGTGGAACGCCAACCTTTTTTTCGCCAGCTAATTTACACCGATTACTATCTACTATTTTAGCCGGGCAAACCGAAAAAGGGGATTATTCATTTGAAGCACATCCAGATAATACCACGCCTGAACATTTAGAAGTCTTATATCAGTTAGGCTTTACTCGAATTAGTTTGGGAATACAAGATTTTGATCCTAAAGTTCAGTTTTTGATTAATCGTTTTCAAACCGTTGAGCAAGTGCAAACGATTAGTGCGCAAGCTCGAAAAATAGGTTATGAATCGATTAATTACGATTTAATCTATGGATTGCCTGGACAAAACTTAGCCGGACTAAAAAGTACCATGGAGTCGGTAATTCAATTACATCCAGATCGAATTGCTTTTTATAGTTATGCCCATGTGCCTTGGGTAAAACCAGGACAAAGACATTTTACCGAAGCCGATATTCCGCAAGGCATGGCTAAATTTCAATTATATGAAATGGGTAAAGAAATGATGTTAGCCGCAGGATACCAAGAAATTGGAATGGATCATTTTGCTTTAGCTGATGAGGCGCTTTATCAATCTAAATTGGCGGGTCAATTGCATCGTAATTTTATGGGCTATACGCCAACGCATACTCAAATTTTAATTGGCTTGGGCGTTTCTTCTATTAGCGATTGCTTTAGTGGCTATGCCCAGAATGAGAAAAAGGTGGAGGATTATCTTAAAAGGGTAGAAAATGCTGAATTTCCGATTATTAAAGGACATTTATGCACGCCTGAGGACCAAGCCGTTCGTGCACAGATTTTAGCCTTGATGTGCCAAGAAGAATTAGATTTAAATCCTGATCAATTAGCAGAAATTGAAGGTCGATTAAGTAGCTTAATCGCTGATGATCTGGTGGAGATAAAAGGCTATAAATTAATCGTGAAACCACAAGGGAAATCCTTTTTGAGAAATATATGTATGGCATTTGATGCCAAATTATGGGAAAAGGAACCCGAAACCGTATTATTCAGTTCAGCTATTTAAAACATTTATGAAAGAGCTACCAGCCATATCCGTCGAGCAAGCCTGTTACCATTGTGGCGAGCAAATTGAATTTGAACCTTTTGTATTAGAGGATAAAGTGTTCTGTTGTGTAGGCTGTAAAAATGTTTACTCTATATTAGCTGAAAACCAACTTTGCAGTTATTATAACTTTAATCAAAGTCCGGGGGCAAAGGGAAATCCGGATAAGCAGTTAAATTATCTAGATGAGCCGAGTATAATCCAGCAATTGGTGGATTATCAAGATGAAACCCAAACCATCATTAGTTTTTATATTCCTGCCATTCATTGTAGCAGTTGTATCTGGTTGCTTGAACATTTGTATAAAATTAATCCAGCTATTTTTAAGTCCAGAATTAATTTTATCAAGAAAGAAGTAACCATTAGCTTCAAACATGCAGAAATTAGCTTAAAAGAAGTGGTTCATATTTTAACTTCAATTGGTTATGAGCCCTTAATCAGTGCGCAAGATGTGGTTAAAGAAAAAGCGAATAGCGTTGACAAAGGCTTAATTTTAAAAATAGCCATAGCAGGTTTCTGTATGGGTAACGTAATGCTATTCAGTTTTCCTGAATATTTTGGTATGACGAATCTCGATAGCAATTTTAGGGTATTATTTGCTTGGTTAAATTTGCTATTATGTATTCCAACTACTTTTTTCTGTGCACAAGATTATTTCAAGTCAGCTTGGCATAGCTTAAAGCAAAAACATATCAATTTAGATACGCCACTGGCCTTAATTATCGTGGTGCTTTTTATCCGCACCTTATTTTCCACGGTCTTTGATACAGGCCCGGGCTTTGCAGATACCTTAACGGGCTTAGTATTTTTATTATTAATGGGTAAATGGGTTAAGCAAAGAACCTATCATCATATTTCATTTGATCGCGATTATCGATCTTATTTTCCAATTGCTGTTAATAGTTTGGTGGGAGGGAAAGAAAAGGCTGTGTCTATTAATGATCTAAAAGTGGGCGATCGCCTAATCATTCGTCATGGCGAATTATTGCCAGCTGATGCTATATTAATGAAAGGAGAAGCTTGGGTAGATATGAGCTTTGTCACTGGAGAGACCCGAGCACAACATAAAGTTTTAGGTGAAATTATTTATGCGGGAGCCAAACAAGAAGGCGATATAATCGAAGTGGAAGTGATAAAACCTGTGTCTCAATCTTATTTAACCGACCTATGGAACAAAGAATATAAACCTCAAGCGAAATCTCAAAACTTTAATGATAGTATCGCTAAATACTTTACTATTGGGGTTTTTGTGATGGCTTTTAGCTCCTTGGCCTATTGGTATATGCAGGCAGATGCTAATCGCGCTTGGCTCGCCTTTACCGCGGTTATTATTGTAGCATGTCCCTGTGTATTAGCACTTAGCACCCCATTTACTTTTTCCGCAATTTTATCTATATTTGATAAAAAGGGTTTTTATGTGAGAAATACCGATGCCGTAGAAAGGTTCGCTGCTTGCGAAACAGTTGTATTCGATAAGACGGGTACACTGACTACTACAAACAAAGCAAAAGTGGAGTTTGACGGGGAATTAAATGCCCAAGAAAAGCAGTGGATCGCCGCCTTAATGCATCGTTCATCCCATCCATTGAGTCGTCAAATCCTAAAAGAATTAGGTATTTCAAAATTTTTAAAGGTAACGACTTTCCAAGAAATTAGTGGTTTGGGGCTAATCGGCCAAGTAGAGGGTCAAGATATTCAAATAGGCTCCGCCAAACTCATCAATTTGAATTTAAATGATCGTAGAGATGGTGTGCATATCCTTATCAATAAAGTTTATAAAGGTCGCTTTTTAGTTATCCCAGAATTTAGAACAGGCTTGAGTAAACTCTTCCCAAAATTACGTGAACGTTTCCAATTACATGTTTTATCAGGAGACACCCCTAAGGATGAAAATGCCTTACGTCGGTATTTTGCTCCAGATGAAGCGATGCACTTTAACCAAAGTCCAAGTGATAAATTAGCTTATATTAATCAATTGAAAGCTGATCAAGAGCGCGTAATCATGATTGGGGATGGTTTAAACGATGCTGTTGCGTTGAAGCAAGCTGACTTTGGAATTGCTTTAACGGAAGACATAAATAATTTTACGCCGGGATGTGATGCTATTTTAAAAGGAAATTCCTTATCTTATCTTTCTCAATTTCATCAAATGAGTTTAGATGGTTTAAAAATAGTTAAAATTAGCTTTGCTATAGCCTTATTTTATAATGCTATAGGTTTATATTTTGCGGTACAGGGCGCTTTATATCCGCTAGTAGCGGCCGTGCTTATGCCGATTAGTACCATCAGTATAATTAGTTTCACCAGTATAGCAACTCGTTACTATGCTAAAAAGAATTTACTACGATGAATATTCTTTATTTTTTAGTTGGCTGTAGTTTAATTATGGCCCTAGTTTTTTTAATCGCCTTTATTTGGTCCCTTAAATCTGGCCAGCATGATGATGTGATTACACCTGCCTATCGAATTTTAGTGGAGGAAGATGAAATTACCTCAAAAAGTGATTCAAATCACATTAAAGCCTAAGTTCTATCAAGTTCAAAAAACAGATCAAAAATAACTTTGTCCCAATTATTAATCTAGCTTTCTATTTATGCAATTAGAAAAATTTACTTACGACAATAAGATTGTCCGCAACTTTGGAATTGCTACCATCGTATGGGGTATTATCGGCATGTTGGTTGGTTTATTAGTCGCTTTTCAGCTCGTTAAACCTGAACTTAACATGGGTAATCAGTACACCACTTTTGGTAGAATTAGGCCATTACACACCAATGCCGTAATCTTTGCCTTTGTGGGGAACGCCATTTTTATGGGGGTTTATTATTCTTTACAAAGACTTTTAAAAGCCAGAATGTTTAGTGATGCACTGAGCAAAATTCACTTCTGGGGTTGGCAGCTTATCATTGTGTCGGCTGTTATTACTTTGCCCTTAGGTTTTACTTCTTCGCATGAATACGCTGAGTTAGAATGGCCAATTGATATTGCCATTACTTTAATATGGGTTGTATTCGGGATTAATATGTTTGGGACAATTTTGAAACGTAGGGAAAGACATATGTACGTAGCGATTTGGTTCTATATTGCCACTTTCGTCACAGTCGCTGTATTACATATCGTAAACTCATTTCAATTACCGATTTCTTTCTTAAAAAGTTATTATATCTATGCGGGTGTTCAAGACGCTTTAGTACAGTGGTGGTATGGGCATAATGCGGTAGCGTTCTTCTTAACTACCCCATATTTAGGTATGATGTATTATTTCTTGCCAAAAATGGCTAATCGACCAGTTTACTCTTATAAACTAAGTATTTTACACTTTTGGTCATTAATTTTCATCTATATCTGGGCTGGCCCTCACCATCTTTTATATACCTCTTTACCAGGTTGGGCACAATCATTAGGGGTTGTATTCTCGATCATGTTAATTGCTCCAAGTTGGGGTGGTATGATTAATGGTTTATTAACACTTCGTGGCGCATGGGATAAAGTGAGAGAAGATGTTACCTTAAAATTCATGGTGGTGGCTTTAACCGCTTATGGTATGGCTACCTTCGAAGGGCCAATGCTTTCTTTAAAACAAGTTAATGCGATTGCTCACTTTACCGATTGGATTGTAGCACACGTACACGTTGGGGCATTAGGTTGGAATGGATTTTTAACCTTTGGAATTTTATATTGGTTAATTCCAAGAATGTATAAAACAGAGCTTTACTCTAAAAAATTAGCATCCTTCCATTTCTGGATTGGTACATTAGGCATTTTATTCTATGCTATTCCTATGTACTGGGCAGGATTTACACAAGGATTAATGTGGAAAGAGTTCTTGCCTGAAGGTTTATTAAAATATCCGAACTTCTTAGCTACAACCGTGCAAATTATTCCTTTACACATTACTCGTGGAATTGGAGGAACACTTTATTTAATCGGAGCCTTAGTCATGACTTATAACTTGGCTAAAACCATGTTAAAAGGTAAACTAGTGGCTAATGAGGAAGCAGAGGCTATGCCTTTAACTCAAGAAATGGAAGACTTAGCTCCAATTGATCATAAATGGCATAGAAAATTAGAGCGTAAACCAATTAAATTTATGGTTTTAGCTTTAATCGCTATCCTAATTGGAGGTATGGTGGAAATGATGCCAACTTTTACCATCGAATCTAATATTCCGACCATTGCTACGGTAAAACCTTATACACCATTAGAATTGCAAGGGCGTGATTTATACATCCGAGAAGGTTGTGTAGGTTGTCATACGCAAACTGTACGTCCTTTCCGTTCTGAAACTGAGCGTTATGGGGAGTTTAGTAAAGCTGGTGAATTTGTTTATGACCATCCATTCTTATGGGGTAGTAAACGAACTGGTCCTGATTTACATCGTGTAGGTCAAAAATACAGTAATGCATGGCACTTTAACCATATGATGGATCCAACATCTATGGCGCCAGGAAGTATAATGCCATCCTATCCTTGGTTAATTTCACAAAAATTAGATACCACGACAACGGCAAGCAAAATCAGAGCAATGCAAAGTTTAGGCGTGCCATATGCAGAAGGTTTTGATAAAGAAGCCAATGCCGATTTAGTGGCTCAAGCCGATAGTATTGCTGCTGATTTAAGCAAAGCGAATATCCAAGTGAAGAGTGATCGAGAGATCATTGCTTTGATTGCCTACTTACAGCGCTTGGGAACTGATATTAAAAATAATCGTCAAACTATTCCATCTAATCAATAAGCCATGTTTAAGCAAATCACAAATTTAGCGGGGGGAGAGTACTATTTAATAGCCTCCCTGCTTATATTCTTCATATTTTTTCTCTTCATCGCTTACCATATCTTTAGCTTAAGCAAAGAGCATATTGCGATCATGAGTGAATTACCAATTGCTGATCAAGAAAAATCTACAAATAGCCATGAAAGCCCAATTGAATAAAATTAAATTACTCTTCTTGGCACCTTTTATCAGCTTGCCAAGTTTTGCACAAGGCACCGAAGCAGCGCCTTCGGTTTATGCCACCCCAGATCCTGGAATCGGTTTAAATACGACAGAGGTTTTGGTTATTTCCTTATTGATATTTGCTGCGGCTTTGCTATTGGTTTCCGTGGTTTTGTTCAAAGCTTTTAAAGTATTTTATCAAGAGCGTAACAACCCACAACCTTATCATCAGCCAGAGCCAGTTAAATCTTTGCCTTATGAGGAATGGAAAAAATCAATGCAAGGAAAGCCAAGTATATGGACTAAACTACTCAGCTTAAAACCTATTGAGCAAGAAAAAGATATGGAGATTCCACATGCTTATGATGGCATCAAGGAGTTGAACAATCCTATTCCGGCTTGGTTTAATGTCTTGTTTTACGGTACCATTGTCTTTGGATTATTCTATATTTACTATTTTCATTTCTCTACCGGTATGCGACAAGATCAAGAATACGTGGTAGAGATGGAAACAGCTGCTCGTGCTAAAATTGATTATTTAGCTAAATCGGCTGAAAAATATGATGAAAACTCCGTAAAAATTGATGCGGCCTTAATTGAAAATGGTGGTAAAACATTCCTAGCTAACTGTTCAGCATGTCATGGTGATAAAGGTCAAGGTGGTGTTGGTCCTAATTTAACGGATGAATTTTGGATCCACGGTGGTAAGGTGAATGACATCTTCAAAGTAATCAAATATGGTGTGTTGGATAAGGGAATGACTAGCTGGGAGAAAAGTTTAACTTCCAAACAAATTGCCGAACTATCTAATTATATTATCTCCCTGCAAGGTTCAAATCCTGCAGGAGCTAAAGCGCCTCAAGGAATTAAATATGTGCCAAGCAGCACAACAGATAGCTTGAGTAATGAAATCATCTCTAGTACAAACTAAAAAAATTTGGGGTAGAAATTTTATCTACCCCAAAAAACCTAGCGGGAGTTGGCATGCAAAGCGAAGTATAGTCGCTGTCCTACTCTTGTTAGGTTTATTCTTGTTCCCACATTTTAAAATGAATGGCGAACAAATGGTCTTATTGAACTTCTTAGAGCGAAAATTTGTCTTTTTCGGCCTGATTTTCACTCCCCAAGATTTTTATCTCTTCGCACTTGCCATGCTCTTTTTTATGATATTCATCGTTTGTTTTACGGTGATATTAGGACGACTTTGGTGTGGCTGGGCTTGTCCACAAACTATTTTTATGGAGATGATTTTCCGCAAAGTAGAATATTGGATTGAAGGAGATGCCAATAAGCAAAGGAAGCTCGATATGCAGCCTTGGGATATGGAGAAAATAAGTAAGAAAGGCTTCAAGCATTTTATTTTCATTTTAATTTCCTTTGCCATATCCAATACCTTTCTGGCTTATATTATCGGTTCAGATAAGCTTTATTTAATAGCCACTGAACCCATTTCTCAACACCTTGTAGGCTTCGTTTCCATTTGGATTTTCACCTTTGTGTTTTACTTTGTATTTGCTTATGCCCGTGAGGTAATCTGTACAGTAGTTTGTCCTTATGGTCGATTACAAGGGGTTCTTTTAGATAATAAAAGTTTAATTGTAGCCTATGATACCCAAAGAGGTGAGCCAAGAGGGCCAAAAATAAGGGGTGAGGATAATTCCACTAAGGGCGACTGTGTAGACTGTGGTTTATGTGTGCAGGTTTGTCCTACTGGAATAGATATTCGTGAAGGAACGCAATTAGAATGTGTGAATTGTACAGCTTGTATAGATAGTTGTAATGAAGTCATGCATAAACTAGATCGTCCAAAAAATTTAATTGGCTTTCATACACAAGAATTTATCAAAGAGAGAAAACCTTTTAAATTAAGCGTTAAAGCTTATGGTTATACGGCTATTTTATTCGTATTAGCCTTAGTGTTTAGTAGTTTAGTTTATCAAAGAGAAGAAGTAGAAACCACTGTTTTAAGAGCGAGTGGAACATTATATCAAGAGCGAGGCGATTCTACATCTAATCTGTATACCATGCAATTGATTAATAAAACCAATCGCGATATTTCTTTCCAAGTAGAAAGTGAAGACGCAGGAGATGCTATTCAATTTATTCAACAGCCAAGCGTTTTGAAAAAGGAAAGTGATTTATCTTTAACCTTCTTTTTGATTAAAAAGTCGAGTGATATCAAGGATTTTAAATCAGAAGTGAAGTTTAAAATTATCAGTGAAGGTAAGGTAATCAGTACGGCAAAATCTTCATTTTTTGCCCAAAGTAAATAAGGAGTTAAGACGATGAATTGGGGTACAAAATTGACTTTAGGATTGGCAAGTTTCATGCTTTTCATTTTGGGAATGGGCTATTTTATGATTAGCGCGAGTCAGAATGATGGATTAGTGGATGATAACTATTATGAGCAAGGCCTGCACTTTGATGAAGAATCTGCGGCAATAAACCGTGTCTTTGAAGAAGGTGTAGAGCCGCAAATGGAAAGGAAAGAGGGTCAATTACAATTTAAATTACCCGTTTCTGCGTCATACGAACTCAAACTGCTAAGAAAATCAAATTCCAAAGATGATCTTCATCAGCAAGGCACATCACTAGGCGATGCGCATTTGGTCCTGCTGGATATTTCTAAGCTGGCTACTGGAAGCTATCTATTGGAACTCAAATGGACGCATAACGGAAAAAATTATACCTACCGAAAAGATATTCAAATATGAGTTTTTATCTATTGGCTATATGGATGGGTTTTTTAGGTAGTTGGCATTGTGGTTTAATGTGCGGACCACTGGTACTAAGTTTACCCGTAGCTGGTGAAAAGCCAAAATCTCAAATTTGGCCACATGTGCAGTATCAGATAGCCCGAATTTTAACATATGGCTTGTTTGGTTTAATTGTTGGCGGCTTAGGCCAAGTAATAGGCGACTTTACTGGGCATGGTCAAATTAGTTTAACTTTAGGAATCTTGTTAATTGCAATGGCTTTATTATACTTTTTTAGTAGTCCATTCCGCCAACTTAGCTCCACCGTTAATTTGAGTAACTCTAAATTATTTAAATTCTTTGGTCGTTATTATGGTAGCTCTGTTTGGCCCTTTATGGCTGGAATCATGAATGGCTTATTGCCCTGCGGTATGGTCTATTTAGCACTAGCAACGGCATTAAATGCCAATTATGCTGTTGAAAGTGCGATCTTTATGATGCTGTTCGGCTTAGGCACTTTGCCTTTACTAATGGCCGTAGCATTAGGAGGGGTATATTTGAAAAAGTACATTTCCTTTGATGCCCGGAAGATGATTCCCTACTTTGCGCTTTTTATTGGGCTTTTATTAGTTTTTAGAAGTTTACACTTAGGCATTCCTTTTATTTCACCAGCCGATCATCTTGGCTACGGAAGTTCAACTTTATGTCGATAGGTAAAAAGTGATGAATATCATTTAGTTAGGAGTTAATTCTGACAATTTTTAGCGAAACTTGTTGTAACTTTGTGTTATCAAACGTTAAAGAATGATAACAATGAGTAAAGTGAAAAAACTAGCTAAAAGTAAGATGGGGATTATTATCCTTGTCATTCTATTAATTGCCTTAGCAACTGCCGCTTTTATTGGCAGCCAAGGTAAAAGAAAACGCTATGCTATAGATCAGTCTGAAATCGTAATTTCAGGTACTGGAGGTACGTCTTGGCATATCCAAGCTAGCTCTTTCCCAATTAGCGGTGATTTTACTGTGGAAAGGGGAGAATTGAGTGCTATCGAGAATGTAAGTTTCGATGTGCCTACTTCATGGTTTAGAGCACATGATTTGCAAAAAGAAATGCAATTAAAGGAGTTTTTCCAAGAAAATAATATCCAACGAATCTCGTTTAAACAAAGACGTGGAATGGTTCTTCCTATCATGAAAACCATTCATTTGGTAGGCGAATTAGATTTCTCTAATGGTCCTAGAAGTGTTGCTTTTCAAGCTGACTATAAGCAAGTTGGAAAGAATGAAATTACTTTTGATATGAAGGAACAGTTAAGATTATCTGATTTTGGAATCAGAATTCCAGAAAACATGATTGGATTAATTGACGATCGTATCGAGTTCAAAGTTCAAATCAGATTAATAAATAATGGTTTTTTATTTTAGCCCTTTTTATCTCGTTTAAAAATTCTATTTTTAGTTTAAGATCTGGACAAGCCTAGGTCGAATAATTAAAATATGGAAAGACGAGATTTTTTAAAAAGCAGTGCTGTAGCCGCTGCGGGTATCACCATTTTGCCAACAGGAACTTTATTTGCTAAAGACCTAAAAAAAGTACGCTTAGGCTATATCGGTGTTGGTGCTCGAGGCATGAATCATATCAATGCTGGAGTCCTCAGAGAGGATGTGGACATTGTTGCGATATGTGATACCCAAGAAAGTTCGCTTAAAATATGTCGAGATTTTATCGCTAAGCGCGGTCGCCCTGCTGCTCAAGAATATACGGGAGGCTTAGATGCCTATAAGGCACTTTGTGATCGCAAAGATATCGATGCCGTTATTATTTCTACGCCATGGCAATTCCACCATGAGCAGTCTATCTATGCTATGAATGCTGGAAAATACGTAGGCTGCGAAGTTATCGCAGGTCTAACAGTTAAAGAGCATTGGGATATCGTAAATACCTCTGAAAAGACGGGTATGCCTTATATGACTTTGGAGAATGTATGTTATCGTCGTGATGTTATGGCGGTACTCAATATGGTGCGCCAAGATGTTTTTGGTGAACTCATACATTTGGAAGGAGGCTATCAGCATGATTTGAGAGAAGTATTATTCAATAATGGCAAACAATATTATGGGGGCGGTGTAGAGTTTGGTCCCAAGGCGATGAGTGAGGCCCAATGGCGAACACAATTCAATATTGACCAAGATGGAGACTTATATCCAACGCATGGTGTAGGCCCGATTATGCAATACGCTAACATTAACCGAGGCAATCGTTTTACCAATATGGTTTCCTTTTCTTCGAAAGCTAGAGGCCTAGCTAACCACGTTGAAAAACAATCTCCAGGCCATCCTAATGCCAAAATCAATTATAAAAATGGAGACGTAACCACCACTTTAATTAATTGTGCAAACGGAGAAACGGTTAAACTAACCCATGATGTTCACCTTCCTCGTCCTTATTCTCTAGGATTCCGTGTACAGGGGACCCAAGGCTTATGGATGGATGTGAACAAATCTATTCATATTGAAGGTCAAACTAAGGCCCATGCTTGGGAATCCACCGAGGCTTGGTTTAAAAAATATGATCATCCACTTTGGCAAAAATATGAAAAGGATGCTACTGGAGCTGGCCATGGTGGAATGGATTGGTTTGTGTTTAATGCTTTTATTATAGCGGTTAAGGATAAAAAACAAACCCCAATTGATGTCTATGATTCCGTAACGATGAGCGTGATAATGCCGCTTTCTACAAAATCTTTAAAAGAAGGGAATAAACCTCAAGATATTCCAGATTTTACTCGAGGCAAGTGGCGCAAGCGAATCAACACCTTTGCTTTGGATGATACTGGATACTAATCAGGTTCATATTTAGTTTGGGTTTCGGTCGGACAAAATTCGAATGCATTTTGAATTCATTCCGAATACAACCTAAAGAAATAGAGGAGTCAAACAGCAGAAATTTATGAACTATAAAAAAAAGGTGCCCAAAGGCACCTTTTTAGCTTTATGATATTTTCTAATTAGGCTTATAAATTAAAAGCTTTCATCACTTGATCAACATAGTCTAGTTTTTCCCAAGTGAATAATTCAACGCTTAATGTTTTGGTTTCTCCACCTGGAGCTACAAAAGATTTAGTAACTGTTTCTGGGCGACGTCCCATATGTCCATAAGCGGCCGTTTCACTATATATAGGATTTCTAAGCTTTAATCTTTGCTCAATGAAATAAGGACGCATATCAAAAATGCCTTCAACTATCTTAGCAATCTCCCCATCATTTAAATTCACTTTAGCAGTGCCATAAGTGTTTACATAGGTACCCATAGGTTTTGCCACGCCAATAGCATAAGAAACTTGAACTAAAATTTCATCAGCTACACCTGCTGCTACTAAATTTTTAGCTATGTGGCGAGTAGCATAAGCAGCACTGCGGTCAACTTTACTTGGATCTTTTCCAGAAAAGGCACCCCCACCATGTGCACCTTTACCTCCATAAGTATCTACAATAATTTTACGGCCAGTTAATCCCGTATCACCATGCGGTCCTCCAATCACAAATTTTCCAGTAGGGTTGATATGATATTGAATTTGATCGTTGAATAAGTGCGCATACTGCGGGTATTTCGCTTTTACTCGAGGGATTAATATAGTTACCAAATCATTTTTAATTTGGGCTAACATTTCTGCTTCTGGAGCAAAATCATCATGTTGCGTAGAAATCACTATGGCATCAATACGTACGGGCTTGTTGTCATCATTGTATTCTAAAGTAACTTGAGATTTAGCATCCGGTCTTAGATATGTAATTTCTTTGTTTTCTCTTCTTAAAGCAGCTAGCTCAATTAATAATTTATGCGATAAATCTAAGGCTAAAGGCATATAATCCTCGGTTTCGTTGCTTGCATAACCAAACATCATCCCTTGGTCGCCAGCGCCTTGTTCCTCTTTATTACTGCGGTCAACACCTTGATTGATATCTTGAGACTGCTCGTGAATAGCGGATAGAATACCACAAGAATTGGCTTCAAACATGTATTCGCTTTTGGTATATCCAATTTTACGAATCACATCGCGGGCAATTTGCTGTACGTCTAAATAGGTGGTTGACTTCACTTCTCCGGCTAAAATTACTTGACCAGTAGTTACTAAAGTTTCGCAAGCTACTTTGGAATTTGGGTCAAAAGCAAGGAAATTGTCAATTAAAGCATCCGATATTTGATCGGCAATTTTATCTGGGTGTCCTTCAGAAACGGATTCTGAGGTAAATAAGTAAGACATCTTTTTTATTTTATAAGGTAAAAAATAAGCTAAAAGTGGCTTGACTAGCCCAGAAAGTAAAATGAAGTGTGTAGAATTAGCACTTTTTTTTACGTGGTTGCAATCTGGCTCCCTTTCATGAGCTTCGCAAATCAGTCCACTTTTTAGGGAAGCAAAATTAAGACAATAATTATAATTAGTCAAAAAAAGTTAATTATTTTGTAGTTCTAATTAGTATAACATCATTTGAAATTCAAGACTTTATTTATCATCAATCCTATTTCTGGAGGAAAGGCTAAACAAGGGCTTCCAGCGCAAATTTTACGAAGTTTAGATTTGCAAAAATTTGAGCCGAGTTTTCAATTTACAGAAAGGGAAGGGCATGCGGCTGAATTGGCTAAGCAAGCGGTTGAACAAGGTTTTAAACTCATCGTGGGCGTTGGAGGTGATGGTACCTTGAACGAAGTAGCCTCAGCTTTAGTGCATAGCGAAGTTCCTATGGGGATTATACCCTATGGATCTGGAAATGGATTGGCTAGAGATTTACAAATTCCACTGCATTATAAAAAGGCTATCTTGTGCTTGAATCAATTTAACCTGGAAAAAATAGACGTTTTGAAAATGAACGCCCATTATTTTTTCAATATGGCTGGAATGGGCTATGATGCCTTGATTTCAGAAGCCTTTAAAAATAGTACAAAAAGAGGCTTTTGGGAGTACTTTAAATTAAGTATACAAAAATTCCAACAATTTGTGCCGCAAACCTATCAATTGGAATTAGATGGGAAAAGCTTAGAGAGAAAAGCATTTTTAATCAGTTTTGCTAATTCTAGTCAGTATGGGAATAATATTTATATATCCCCGGATTCCAGTTTAAGAGATGGGCAAATGGAAGTGGTGATTGTAGAACCTTTAAATTGGAGGGAGTTATTGTATTTTGGTTTATTGATGGCGATCAGACAAACCAAAAGATTCTCCAAATGGGAGGCATTCAGTGCTCGAGCTGTTAAAATATGTCAGAGTCCAGATGCTCCTGTACATATAGATGGAGAGCCCCTACGGATGTCTGGAGATATTGAAATTCAACTTTTGCCCTTAGCCCTTCAGGTGCTGAGTGGCAGAAAGAAATAAAACTAAAATTGTCATATATTTAAATGAATAAGTGTGGCTAAAGAGAAAAAAAAGATTTTAAATGATTTTGGGGGCATTATGTTTTCCACGGATCCTGATTTTGAATTTCCCCAAGAAATAGAAGCATTGGATGAAATTCCAGCTCAGCAACAAGATTTAAGAGTAAAATTAGATCGCAAAAATAGAGGGGGGAAAGCGGTTACCCTAATTACGGGTTTTAGAGGCGCTGATGAGCATTTACAAGCTTTAGGTAAGTTGTTAAAGCAAAAATGTGGGGTGGGAGGTTCGGCCAAAGCGGGTGAAATTATTATTCAAGGCGACTTTCGGGATAAGGTATTACAGATCTTGTTAGCTCAAGGTTTTAAGGTCAAGAAATCGGGCGGATAATTTGATTTAAATGATTGTTTTTCAAATTATTAGCTCATAGTGTATTTGCCACAATAAGTAAAATTTTTATCGGGTTTTCAATCGTTTTAACTAGATAAGTGTTTATTTTTGTGCCAGTTAATATCTACAAACAATGAGCATTTTGATGAAAAATAACATTGATTTAAGTTACTTAAATTTAAAGCCGAAGCAAATTAAGTATCAATTAAGCGCTCCAGAACTCGTTGAAGAAGCCTTGCGTAATCAGGAAGGAAATTTAGCCGACTCAGGTGCATTAGCTGTGGATACCGGAAAATTCACCGGTCGTTCCCCTAAAGATAGATTTATAGTCGAAGATGACGTGACGCGCGACAGCGTATGGTGGGGCGATATCAATATTAAATTTGCCCCAGAAAAATTTGAGGCTTTATTGTCAAAAGTGCTTGCGCATTTGTCAGATAAAACCGTTTATGTGCGTGATGCTTATGCTTGCGCCAGTGCAGAACACCGTTTGGCTTTACGTGTTATTACTGAACATGCCTTTCAGAATTTATTTGCCAATAACTTATTCTTGAGATACCAAATGGATGAAGTTCCATTAGATCCAGAATGGACTATCATTGCAGCCCCTTCATTTGAGGCTAATCCAGCTGAAGACGGAACTCGTCAAGGCAATTTCTCGATTATTAATTTTTCTAAAAAGATGATTTTAATCGGAGGAACAGCTTATACAGGGGAAATCAAAAAGGGAATTTTCTCGGTATTGAATTTTATCTTGCCTACGCAAAAGAATATTTTAAGTATGCATTGTTCTGCTAATATCGGAGCAGCAGGCGATGTAGCGGTATTCTTTGGTTTATCGGGCACAGGAAAAACTACCCTTTCTGCCGATCCTAATCGTGGATTAATTGGAGATGATGAGCATGGCTGGTCGGATCAAGAGGTGTTTAACTTTGAAGGAGGTTGCTATGCGAAATGTATAGATTTAACTGCCGAAAGAGAGCCGCAGATTTTTAATGCGATTAAATTCGGATCCTTATTAGAAAATATCTGCTATCAAGAAGGTACGCGTACAGTAGATTTTACAAATATTAGCAAAACTGAAAACACGCGTGTAGCTTATCCGATACATTATATCAGTAATGCGGTTCAACCTTCAGTTGGATCTATTCCTAAAAATATATTTTTCTTAACCGCAGATGCCTGCGGCGTTTTGCCTCCAATATCTAAATTAAGCCCTGAACAAGCGATGTTCCATTTTATTTCGGGTTATACCGCGAAAGTTGCTGGAACAGAAGCAGGGGTAACGGAACCACAATTAACTTTTTCCGCTTGTTTTGGAAAGGCCTTTTTACCTTTACACCCAATGGCCTATGCGCAATTATTGGGTGAAAAACTACATCAACATGAGGTTAATGTGTGGTTAGTTAATACGGGCTGGAGCGGTGGACAATATGGCGTTGGGCAGCGCATTAAATTAGCCTACACCAGAGCGATGATTACTTCGGCTTTAAACGGTAGTTTAGCGAAAAGTAATTTTGTGCAAGATCCAATTTTTGGCTTGTCTATTCCTGTATCATGTGAAGGTGTGCCAAGTGAAATTTTAAATCCTAAAAATACATGGGCTGATCAACCGGCATACGATAGCAAGGCAACTGAACTTGTTCAGGCCTTTCAAAATAATTTCAAGCAATTTGAAAATTATGGCGCTGAGAGTATCAAAATAGCCATTCCTGGCTTAATGGAGACTAACGCCTAATGGAGTTATTTTAAATAAAATTTGCTTTTAATGTATTTTTTAGTTTTAATTGCGAAAGATTGTCTTTTAATAGAGGCAATCTTTTTTAATTATACACCCCCCGAGTTAGAAGTGGACGTGATAAACGTAACGAATTAATGGCTTATTGATAATTTAATTTGTAAATTAAAATCAATTAATAAATTTGTTTCCGCAACACTAAAACTTTAAGCTTTGGTTTGTATAAAAACTTTTAAATAATATTTCTAAATTTAAAACAAGTACTAAAAATTAAAAACTAAAAAAAAATGGCAAACGCACCAAAACCAACAACAGTAAAAAAAGAAAGCGCAACGGCTTCTAATTTATTTGCAACTCTTGTTATTCCTATCTGTTTATTAATCGGAGCATTATTATTCATCTTCGTTTTAGGAAAACCTTCTAACTTTAACATTCCTGAAGAAGTAGCTAGCCAAGAGTCTACCGCTTCTTTAGCATTTTATAATGCGGATACGCATACTTTTTTACCTCATCCAGGTAACTATGGTGGTATGGCTTTCAAAGGTGGTCCTATCGTAGCGATCTTGATCGGTTTATTCTTAATGACTTTTGTATTCTCTATTGAGCGTTTAATCGTTATTGGTAGAGCAACTGGTAAAGGTTCATTAGATGCTTTCATTAAAAAAATTCAAGCTAATTTAGCAACTGGTAATATCACTGCTGCAGCTGCAGAGTGTGATAAACAACAGGGTTCTGTAGCAAACGTTATCAAATCTGGTTTAATGAAATACAAAGAGATGGAAACGGATACAACTATGGATACTGAGCAAAAATGTTTAGCTATTCAAAAAGATATCGAAGAAGCTACTTCATTAGAAATGCCAATGTTAGAGCAAAACTTAACGATCATTGCTACTTTGGTATCAATCGGTACATTAACCGGATTATTAGGTACAGTAACTGGTATGATCAAGGCCTTCGCTGGTTTGGCAAACTCTGGTGCTCCAGATCAAGCAGCTTTAGCGGTAGGTATTTCTGAGGCCTTAATGTGTACAGCTACTGGTATCGGTACTTCAACTGTAGCGATTATCATGTATAACGTATTAACTTCGAAAATTGATAAATTAACTTACGCAATTGACGAAGCTGGTTTCAGCATCATCCAAACTTACGCTAGTACACATAAATAAAATTATTTTATTTTTTTTCTCCGGCTTTTATGGAAAACCGGAACAAATAACATCATATATAAAAAAATAAAAATAATTAAGTTATGGCAAGAGCAAAAGTAAAGAGAAGTAGTACTTCGATCGATATGACCGCGATGTGCGATGTGTCTTTCTTATTACTTACCTTCTTTATCCTAACGGCAACTGCACGTCAACCTGACCCTTTGGAGGTAAAACTTCCATCGTCAACGGTTCAATTTAAAGTTCCAGATAAGGATTTAACCATCTTAACCGTTGGAAAAGGTAAGGTGTTCATTGAAATCATCGGAAATGATGTAAAGCAATTGACATTACAGAAAATGGCTACATTGTACGGCGCAAGCTTTACTCCAGAAGAATATAAACGTTTTAGTGTAATGACTTCGTTTGGTGTTCCTTTCAATCAGTTGAAAAATTTCATCAATATGAATGCAGAGCAAAGAAAAGCAAGTCCAATTTCTTCTGGTATTCCAATCGATTCGAGTAGAAATAGCGAATTGTTCAGATGGATTGAAGAAGCTCGTAGAGCGACTGCTGAATTACATCAAACAGAAATGCGTATCAGTATTAAAGGTGACTCTGATGAAGAGTATCCAGCAATCCGCAAAGTAGTTGATGTTTTACAAAGTCAAAAAGTTAATAAATTTAGTTTAATCACTTCAGCTGAGGCTGCGAATTAATAAAAGATGGCAGAATTAGATACCTCCGGTGGGGGCAAAGGGAATGGTAAAGTAAGAACCAAGAAACAATCGACTCGCGTAGATTTAACGGCGATGGTAGATTTAGCTTTCTTATTGATTACCTTCTTTATGCTCACGACATCTTTATCGAAGCCGATGGCAATGGATATTGCTAAGCCTGATAAGGATGAAAAAAATCCTGAAAATAAGTTAGAGGTTAAGCAATCTCAAACCATGACCGTTCTATTGGTAAGCAATGATCGCGTGATGTGGTATATGGGTATTGCAGGTGAATCTCAACCTACAATTGAAGGCTATCAAAGCTTGAGAAAGTCTTTGTTAGAAAATAAGAAAAAAGTAAAAGAGACAACTGGAAATGATATCATGGTGATTGTAAAACCTACTGATGCGGCTAGTTTCAAGAACTTTGTGGATATGATGGATGAAATCAATATTACACAAACGAATGTAACCGCCCCAGCCGTAGATGATGATCCTAAGAATATCACGGAAGCAGAGATGCAATTCCTAATTCAGAATAATCTACTTAAAAAATAATTAGAACAATTAAAATATTAAGCAATGTTTGGATCAAAATTAGATATATTCAATAGGGAGTGGCTTGATCTGGTGTTTGCTCAGAAAAACAAAGCCTATGGAGCCTATGAGCTTCGTAAGGATAACGCAGCAATTACTACCAAATCACTACTTATTGGCTCTGCGATATTTGTGTTCTTGTTTTTAACACCAAGACTTTATGCCCTAATAGCTGGGATGACAGAGTCAAATGAGGAAAATTTGGTGATGACTGAGGTTGTTATGCAACCCCCTCCTCCAATTGATGAGAAAGTCGAACCACCTCCTCCGGTAGAGCCACCTCCACCAAGAAATGACCAAGTAAAGTTCCCTCCTCCGATTGTAAAACCGGATGAGTTGGTAAGGGATGAAGAACCACCTAAAATGGAAGACTTAAAAGTGGCTGACCCAGGTCAGAAAACTATTGAAGGTGACCCTAATGCGGATATCGTGGTGATAGCTCCAGTAGGAGAAGGACCAAAGCAAGCAGCAGTGGTAGAAGATAATACCGTGTATATCGCGGTAACCATGGAGAACCCTCCAACCTACCCAGGTGGTATGGATAAATTCTACGCTTGGTTAGGAAGTGCGATTAAGTTCCCTCCTATGGCTTCTGAAAACGGAATCTCTGGAAAAGTTTTTGTTGCCTTTACTGTGGAAAAAGATGGATCAATTACTGATGTACGTGCGGAAGGCCGTAAATTAGGATATGGTTTAGAAGAAGAAGCAGTGAGAGTAATCAAATCAAGTAAGCGTTGGAATCCAGGTATACAAAACGGTAAGCCTGTAAGGGTGAAATACAACATTCCTGTGAATTTTACCATGCCGAATTAAAAAATGAGTTTTTTCAATTTTTTTGAACAGAAATCGCCTCAACAGCGATTTCTGTTTATTTTGGGGCTCGCCATGTTCTTCTTGTACTTTTTTATTGGTATAGTTTTGATTTTTACCAATTTAATCCCAATTGACGAAGAACAGTTTCCTAGAAAGTATCAAATTAGTTTTGGGATTGTCATCATAATATATAGTGGAATTCGTTTCTTTAGAATTATGAAGGATAATTCAGATAAATAAAAGCATGAAAAGATATTTATTAAGTTTAATGATCTGTACTGTTCTCTTTACCGCTTGCAAACGCAAGCCAGCCGAGAAAAAAGTAACAGAAACTAGAACAAGCGGAGAAATCACTTTGATTGTGGACGAAACTTTTTCTAAAATATTAGACGAACAGATCTTAGTTTTTCAATCGGATTACCCAGATGCTAAGATTAATACAATTTCAGGAAGTGAGCAAAAAATATTACCTAATTTTTTCTCGGGTAAAGACAGATTGATTGTGCTGTCTAGAATGTTAAATAGCGAAGAGGAAAATTATTTTAAACAGAAGAAATATCAGGTATATACCGATAGATTTGCCATAGACGGCATAGCTTTAATTATGAATAAGGCTAATCCGGATAGTATTATCACTGTTGCCGAAGTATTCGACATTATGCGGGGTAAATCTGATAAGAATTTGGTATTTGATCATGCGGGTTCGAGTACGGTGCGGTACTTTTTGGATTCTGCTAAAGTAGATAAATTGCCTGAGAAGGGAGTTTACACTTTAAATACCAACAATGATGTTATTAAATACGTCGCGGAAAATTCCAATTATATTGGGGTGGTTGGCGTAAATTGGTTACTTCAAGTGGACAGTTCTATGGTAACTTCTGTTTCTAAAGTAAAAACCTTGGGCGTAAAAGGTTTGCCTGGTTCAAAAGGAGCGGATGCTTTTTACAAGCCTACTCAGGAGAATTTGATTAATGCTAAATATCCTTTTATAAGGAATGTATATGTTATTAACTCTACGGGTACGGCTGGTTTAGGCACAGGTTTTGCAAATTGGTTAAATGGTCCTCGTGGACAATTAATCGTACTAAAATCAGGACTTGGGCCACATAAGATGATGCCCAGAGAATTTAACATTAGAAAGTAGAATTTAAATTTAAACTAGGAAAAAAAAGTAGATTTACGTTAAGAACCATTGAAATTTAACGCAGTTTACTTATTTTCGATTAAAACAAATGATGACGATGAAAATGATTCAGAAAAGCGTAGCCCTCACCCTAGGGTTGGTAATGGCGGGAGGTGTAGCCACATTTGCTCAGAGTTTAGCGGATGCAAAGAAGGCTATTGATGCTGAGCAGTATCAAAAGGCAAGTACTATGCTTAAAACCCTTATTACTACACAACCTAAAGAAGCTGAAAATTACTTCACCTTAGGATCGGTGTATTTAACTTTAGACGAAGTGGATTCGGCTAAGGCTATTTTTAGTAAAGGTGTTGCAGCTGATCCTAAAAGTGCCTTAAATTTAATTGGTTTAGGCCGTGCCGAATTATTTAATAAAAATACGAGCGAAGCACAAGCTCATTTTGATAAAGCGGTAGCTTTAAGCAAAAAGAATTATCAAACATTTTTGTATTTAGGAAAGGCTTATTTTGAGAATCCAAATCCTAATTACGAGGCTGCTTTGCCTCATCTTAAAATGGCGGATGATTTAGAAACTAAAGATAGAGATCCTGAAGTTTTTATTGCTTTGGGTGATTATTGGGCAGGTCAAATTAAAAATGGTCCGGCGTATGAGATGTATTTAAGAGCTTTAGACATTGATCCTAAGATCAGTCGTGTTAAAGTTCAAATTGCAAAAATGTTTAAGCAAGCTGATGGTTTTATCGAAGGTGAAGATAAAATTAAAGAAGTTTTTGAAGTAGATCCAAATTATGGTCCTGCTTACAGAGAGTTAGCAGAGATTCAAATGAGATGGTCTTTCAGAGATCCTTCTGCTACCGCTAAAAAAGCTGATGCTTTAGCTAACATGCGTAAATATTTAGATTTAACCGATAAATCTTTTGAATCTAGATTTCGCTACGCACAGTTTTTAGTTTATGCCGAAGATTTTGAAACTTTAGCTTCTGAATTACAAACTTTACAAGCGGAGCCGAATAATCCTAAAGGATTTATTATTAATCGTTTAAAAGGTTATACAGCTGTTGAAAAAGGTGAGTTCGATAAAGGTTTAAGTAGTTTAAATGAGTTATTTAAAAATGCGGCTGATGCTTCTCGTTTGTTAGGTTCAGATTATCTATACTTAGGTAAAGCATATCGCGGTTTAGGTAATGACGATTTAGCTATCACAAATATGGTTAAAGGGATTGAGTTAGATTCTACAAAGGTTGAAGAATTAGCTCAATATGGTCAGAAACTATTCTCGGATAAAAAATATGCAAAAGCGGTAGCGGCATTAAGTAGTGCAGTGAAGTTAAATGCAACTAACCCAGCAATGGCTATGAATTCATATTTCTTAGGTTTATCTAACTACTGGAATTATGCTACTTTGTATAATGAAAAAGCAAATCCTAGTACCGATATTTTAAAAGATGCGGATGTAGCTTTTGCGAGAGTATTAAGTTTAGTGCCAGATTATGAGCCTGCAGCTTGGTATCGTGTGCGTGTTTATAAATTATTAGACAATCCACAAGCTCCAGAAGGTTTAGCGGTGCCTCACTATGAAAGTTATATTACTTTAGTTACGGTTACTAAACCAGAGAAAGCCAAAGAGCCTGCTGTAATCAGAAACTTAATTGATGCTTATAATAACTTAGCGGCTTATCATTCGGCAACGGATAAAGAAAAAGCTATTGAGTTTTTAAATAAAACTTTAGCCTTAGATCCTCAGAATGCTTATGCGACCGAAACTTTAAAAGTTTTAAACGCGATGCAAGCTCAAGCAAACAAGGCGCCTATTAAATAGGTTTTTTTACATTATTTTATTAAAGGCGGGATTTGTAATCCCGCCTTTTTATTTTAATTTTGTTGCAAATTATTGTTATGGAAACTACAAGTACAGCTCAAGATTTTTTACCTATACTCTTTCAAATCATTGTGGCCATAGGCTTTGTGGTGGTTACTTTGTTTGCTACCCATTTTTTAGGACCTCGTCGAGTTACGGGAGATAAATTGACACCATTTGAATCGGGTATTAAAGTAGTAGGTAATGCTCGTCAACCATTTTCCATTAAGTATTTCTTAGTGGCTATTCTATTTGTATTGTTTGATGTCGAGGTGATTTTTATGTATCCTTGGGCCGTAAACTTTAGAGATTTTGGTTGGGAAGGTGTGATAGAAATGTTTGTATTTATGGGCACACTTTTACTCGGATTTATCTATGTGCTTAAGAAAGGTGCTTTAGAAATTAATGATTAATTTTTTTCAGAAGACAATTATTCCAGATCAATTATTTAGATTGATTCTAAATCCTAATGCTAAAGCTAATTCCTTTTAAAATATTGTAAATTTGTTGCTTATTCTGTGTTTAGAATAAGCATTTTTTGTTTAAAACATGAGTGAAATTAAGATAGTCGAAGCTCCTCCAGGAATAGAAGGTTCTGGGTTTTATGCCACCTCCCTAGATAAGGTTATAGGTTTGGCTCGTTCTCATTCTATTTGGCCACTTCCATTTGCCACATCTTGTTGTGGAATTGAGTTTATGGCTACTATGGGTTCTCATTATGACTTTGGTCGTTTTGGGTCAGAACGTTTAAGTTTCTCTCCTCGTCAGGCAGATTTACTGATGGTGATGGGGACAATTGCCAAAAAGATGGCTCCGGTGTTGAAACAAGTATATACACAGATGGCAGAGCCTCGTTGGGTTATTGCCGTGGGTGCTTGTGCTTCGAGTGGAGGTATTTTCGATACTTATTCGGTGTTACAAGGAATAGACGAAATTATTCCGGTAGATGTATATGTGCCGGGTTGCCCTCCTAGACCTGAAGCCATTTTAGATGGATTTGGAAAAATTCAGGAGTTGGTTAAAAATGAATCAGGTAGAAGAAGGCACTCTCCTGAGTATAAAGCGATATTAGCCTCTTACGGTATTGAATAATGGGAAAAGTTAGCAATACAGAAGTTATAGAATTGTTAGGCGAGAAATTCGGCGAACAATTATTTGATGTTCAAGAGCCCTATGGCTTTTTGACATTTTCAACCACTAAGGATAGAGTGATTAGTGTGTTGGAGTTTTTGAAGGACAATGGTAAGATCAACTTTAATTTCTTAACGGATATTACGGCGGTGCATTATCCTGAGAAATCTCAAATTGCTGTAGTTTACCATTTGCATAGTATGCAAAATGGGATTCGCGTTCGTATGAAAGTATTTTTGGATGAGAAAAAACCAGAAATTCCTTCGGCTACTCCCTTATGGAATGCCGCTAACTGGATGGAGCGTGAAACTTATGATTTCTTTGGGGTTAAATTCCAAGGGCATCCAGATTTGAGAAGAATTTTAAATATGGACGATTTAGGCGTACATCCCATGTTAAAGCAATATCCTTTAGAGGATCCTAATCGTGTAGATAAAAAAGACGAATACTTTGGTAGATAAGATATGAGTAAGCAAAATCAACCGGTTTTTACGGATAATGATCCACAAAGTGAATTGGTGACCCTAAACTTAGGGCCAACCCATCCAGCTACCCACGGTGTATTCCAAAACGTTTTACAGATGGATGGAGAACGTATTGTGAGTGGGGTTTCAACGATTGGATATATTCATCGTGCTTTTGAAAAGATCGCCGAGCATAGACCATTTTATCAAATTACCCCATTGACTGATCGCTTGAACTATTGTTCTTCGCCGATCAACAATATGGGTTGGCATATGACGGTTGAGAAATTGCTTAAAATAGAGATCCCTAAGCGCGTAGATTACTTGCGCGTGGTGATTATGGAGTTATCTCGTATTGCTGATCATATTATCTGTAATACCATTATTGCTCAGGATACTGGAGCAACCACAACTTTCTTGTATTTATTCCAATTTAGAGAGCATATATATGAAATCTTTGAGGAGATTTGTGGGGCTCGATTAACGACGAATATTGGTAGAATTGGTGGTTTAGAGCGTGATTTTAATGAAATTGCTATAGCCAAAATTGAAAAGTTTTTAGCTGATTTTCCGCCTGCTTTAAGAGAATTTGAAAGTTTATTAAATAGAAATAGAATTTTCATTGATAGAACTGCCGGAGTAGCGGCTGTAACGCCAGAATTGGCTTTAAGTTATGGATGGACTGGGCCTTTATTAAGAGCTACAGGTGTGGATTATGATGTGCGTGTCAGTGAGCCTTATTCATCCTACGAAGATTTTGATTTTGAAATCCCAGTTGGAACCAGTGGCGATGTTTATGATCGTTATTTGGTTAGAAACGAAGAGATGTGGCAAAGCGTGAGCATTATCCGTCAAGCGATGGATAAGTTAAAGGATATGCCAAAGGGTATTTTCCATGCTGATGTGCCTGAGTTTTATTTGCCAGGAAAAGAAGAAGTTTATAATAATATGGAGGCTTTAATTTACCATTTCAAAATTGTAATGGGAGAAATTGATGCCCCTAAAGCTGAAATCTATCATGCTGTTGAAGGCGGTAATGGAGAATTAGGCTTTTATTTAATTAACGATGGTGGCCGTAGCCCTTATCGTTTACATTTTAGACGTCCGAGTTTTATTAACTATTCCATGTATGCGAAAATGAGCGAAGGTATGTTATTATCGGATGCTATTATTAACATGAGTAGTATGAATATTATTGCAGGAGAATTAGATGCTTAAAATAGAAGAACAACCCCCTGTAGATTTTTCGCCTGAATTAATTTCAAAATTCGACGAAATCGTTAGTCGTTATCCAGCAGGAAAGCAAAAGTCGGCCTTATTGCCTATTCTGCATTTAGTTCAAGCTGAATATGGTTGGACAAGTGTACCAGCGATGGATAAGGTAGCTGCTTATTTAAAAATTGAGCCTATTGAGGTTTATGAAGTAGCTTCATTTTATACGATGTACTTTTTAGAGCCTAAGGGTAAATATGTTTTAGAGGTATGTAGAACGGGTCCTTGCTGCTTAGTTGGAGCCGAGAAAATCATGCAGCACATTGAGCAAAAGCTAGGAGTGAAAGAAAATGAGGTGACGCCAGATGGTTTATTTAGCTGGAGAGGCGTAGAGTGTTTAGCCGCTTGTGGTTTTGGTCCAGTTTTACAAATTGGCCCAGAATATACTTTTTATGAGAACTTGACTGAAGAATCAGTTGATCAGTTAATAGACGATTTACGCAAAAAATAATGGCACGTAAACTATTATTAGAACATATAAATGTCCCTGGCATTCAAACTTTGGAAGTTTATCGCCAAATGGGTGGATATCGTTCGGTGGAAAAAGCTTTAAAAACCATGAGTCCTGAGGACGTTGTTGAAGAAGTGAAGAAATCGGGCTTAAGAGGAAGAGGAGGGGCTGGATTCCCAACTGGAATGAAGTGGAGCTTTTTGGCTAAACCTGAAGGTGTTCCACGTTATTTAGTATGTAATGGGGATGAATCAGAGCCAGGTACTTTTAAGGATCGTTATTTAATGACACATATTCCTCATGCTTTAATTGAAGGTATGATTGTGTCAAGTTATGCTTTAGGCGCTAACACATCTTATATTTACGTAAGAGGCGAAATGATGCCTCAAATCCGAATTTTGGAAAGAGCAATTGCCGAAGCCAAAGCCGCAGGCTGGTTAGGTCAAAATATTTTAGGTTCGGGTTATAGTCTTGAACTTTATGTGCAACCGGGTGGTGGGGCTTATATCTGTGGAGAGGAAACGGCACTTTTAGAATCATTAGAGGGAAAACGTGGTAATCCTCGTATTAAACCTCCATTCCCGGCTATTGCTGGTTTGTATGGTTGTCCTACGGTAGTAAATAACGTAGAATCGATTGCAGCCGTAGTGCCAATTGTGAATGAAGGAGGAGATGAATATGCTAAGATTGGTATTGGCCGTAGCACGGGTACTAAATTGATTTCGGCTTCAGGTAATTTAGTTCGCCCTGGGGTATATGAAATTGAATTGGGTTTGCCAGTTGAAGAATTTATTTATTCTGATGAATATTGTGGTGGAATTGCCAACGGAAAACGTTTGAAAGCTACTGTTGCTGGAGGTTCGTCTGTGCCAATTTTACCAGCTAATTTAACTTTGAAATTAGCGAATGGAGATCCTCGATTAATGAGTTATGAATCGCTTTCTGAAGGTGGTTTTGCTACTGGAACGATGTTAGGTTCAGGGGGCTTTATTGCTTTAGATGAGGATCAATGTGTGGTTCGTAATACGTGGAATTTTTCACGCTTTTATCATCATGAAAGTTGTGGTCAATGTTCTCCTTGCCGTGAAGGTACAGGTTGGTTAGAAAAAATCTTACATAAGATTGAGTTTGGTCATGGTACCATGGAGGATATCGATTTGCTTTGGGATGTACAGCGTAAAATTGAAGGAAATACGATTTGTCCTTTAGGAGACGCGGCGGCATGGCCTGTAGCGGCTGCGATCAGACATTTTAGAGATGAGTTTGAATGGCATGTTAAAGAGCCTATTAAAAGTCAAACTCAGCATTATGGCTTAGCAAATTATGCTGATCCAATTGTAAAGAAAGAAGAAATTAAATCCGAAAATAGTTAATCATGAGTGATTTAGTTAAAGTAACCATTGATGGTATTACAGTGGAGGTTGCTCCAGGAACGACCATTCTAAATGCGGCTCGTCAAATTGGGGGAGACATTGTACCTCCTGCGATGTGCTATTATTCTAAATTAGAGGGTAGTGGTGGTAAATGTCGTACCTGCATTGTGAAGGTGAGTAAGGGTTCGGAAAAAGATCCTAGACCTATGCCGAAGTTAGTCGCTTCTTGTCGAACGACTGTAATGGATGGAATGGAAGTGCAAAATATCACTTCTCCTGAAGTTTTGGAAGCTAGAAGTGGTGTAGTGGAGATTCTTTTGATTAACCATCCTTTAGATTGTCCAATTTGTGATCAAGCAGGGGAATGCGACTTGCAAAATTTAGGCTATGAGCATGGTTTACAAAAAACGCGTTATGAGTTTGAGCGTAGAACCTTTGAAAGAATTGATATAGGGGATAAAATCCAATTGCACATGAATCGCTGTATTCTATGCTATCGTTGTGTATTTACTGCTGATCAAATTACGAATCAACGTGTTCATGGTGTATTGAATAGAGGGGATCATTCAGAAATCTCTACCTATATTGAGAAAGCCATTGATAATGATTTTTCAGGAAATGTAATTGATGTTTGCCCAGTTGGTGCTTTAACCGATAAAACATTCCGCTTTAAAAATAGAGTATGGTTTACTAAGCCGGTTGATGCCCATCGTGATTGTGAAAATGAAAAGTGTAGTGGACATGTAACTTTATGGTATAAAGGAGAAGATGTATTGCGCGTAACAGCTCGTAAAGATCAATATGGGGAAGTAGAATCCTTTATATGTAATACTTGTCGTTTTGATAAAAAGAAAACTAGCGATTGGACATTAGAGCATCCAACTGAGGTGCCAGATACTTCGGTAATAGCTTCTAATCATTACCATACCTTTAAGCCATTGCCTGTAATTCAAGAAAATCCGGAATTACAAAAAGCTAATCAACGTGAATTCGAAAAAACTGTGAAATTTTAATGGAACTAAGTTTTGTCATAGAGAAATTTGTATTAGTAACTATCATCTTTTTGATAAGTTTATTAATTGCGATGTATTCTACTTACGGGGAGCGTAAGGTAGCTGCATTTTTACAAGACCGTTTAGGTCCAGATAGAGCAGGTCCCTTTGGAATTTTACAGCCATTAGCCGATGGTATTAAAATGTTTACCAAAGAGGAAATTGTTCCTAATAGTTCGAATAAATGGTTGTTTATTTTAGGGCCAGGTTTAGCGATGCTGTGTGCCTGTATTGGAACGGCTGTGATTCCATGGGGACAAGATATCCAAATTGATGGACGTACTATTCCACTTCAGGTAGCCGATATTAACGTAGGTATTTTATATATTTTTGGTGTCGTATCCCTAGGTGTTTATGGCGTGATGATTGGGGGTTGGGCTTCTAATAATAAGTATTCTTTATTAAGTGCTATTCGTGCCGCTTCTCAAAATATCTCTTATGAGATTGCTATGGGGCTTTCGATTATTGCATTATTATTAGTGACAAACACCTTATCGCTTAGAGAAATTGTCGCTCAGCAACATGGTTGGCATTGGAATGTTTTATATCAGCCTTTGGGCTTTATCATTTTTATGGTTTGTTCTTTTGCTGAAACCAATCGTGCGCCTTTTGATTTACCGGAATGTGAAGCGGAGTTAAATGGGGGTTACCACTTGGAATATTCCTCGATGAAACTAGGTTTATATTTATTTGCGGAGTACATTAATATGTTTGTGTCTTCAGCGGTAATGGCTACTTTGTATTTTGGGGGATATAATTATCCAGGAATGGATTGGGTAGCGAGTCAAGTTGGACCTGTTGCGGCACCTTTAATTGGTACTGCGGTATTCTTTATTAAGATAATTGCTTTCATTTTCTTCTTTATGTGGGTACGTTGGACAATTCCACGTTTCCGTTATGATCAGTTAATGAAATTAGGTTGGAAAGGTTTAATTCCTTTAGCTATAGCGAATATTATTATTACCGGTTTAGTTATCGCCATTGTAGAAAAATTTTAAGGACTTATGGAATCATTAAGTAATAAGAAAAAAGTTCTAGAACAAAAGCCCCTTACTTTATCGGAGCGCTTATATTTTCCGGCTATTATGAAAGGCTTAGGAACAACGATGAGTCACTTCTTTAAAAGAAGCTCTACGATTAGATATCCGGAGCAAGAGCGGGTTTTCTCCACGAATTGGAGAGGAATGCACTCGTTAAAGAGAGATGAGCAAGGTAGAGAACGTTGCACCGCCTGTGGTTTATGTGCTTTGTCTTGTCCTGCTGAAGCCATTACGATGATTGCAGCTGAGCGTAAAGCCGAGGAGAAACATTTGTACAGAGAAGAAAAATACGCAGCCGTTTATGAAATTAATATGTTGAGATGTATTTTCTGTGGTTTGTGTGAAGAAGCTTGTCCGAAAGAGGCTATCTACTTAGACGGTCCGATTGTTCCATCGGATTATTTGAGGAAAGATTTTATTTATGGTAAAGATAAATTGGTTGAGGCTCCTTTAACAGAGAAATAAACCAAGCGCTTGGTAATATATAAAACGAATTATTAAACTAAAATTAAGTTAATGGGTACTTCAGTATTCTATTTTGTAGCCACATTAAGTGTATTATTTTCACTGCTAGTGATTTTTGCAAAAAATCCTATTCATAGTGTATTATATCTGATTGTGACTTTCTTTACATTAACGGTACACTATGTATTGCTTAATGCGCAGTTTTTAGCGGTTGTAAACTTTATTGTTTATATGGGCGCTATCTTAGTCTTATTTTTATTTGTATTGATGCTCTTAAACTTAAACAAAGAAAGTGAACCCTTGAAATCCAATATTTTAAAGTTTGTAGGGGTGATAGCTGGCGGTTGTTTTGTAGTCACTTTGGTGGGTACTTTAAAGTCGGTTTCGATTAACAATCCTTTAGTTTTGAAAGATCCAAATTTGGGATTGGTAAAAAATCTGGGTAAGGAATTATTTGGGCCATTTATGTTACCTTTTGAATTGGCTTCTATATTATTACTTACAGCAATGGTAGGTGCGGTTCTATTAACAAAAAAGGAGAAGAATACCCATGGATAGTTTAAGTACAAATTTGCAAGGTGTGCCTTTAACCCATTATATTTGGTTAAGTGCCATCATTTTCAGTATTGGTATTATTGGGGTATTAACCCGTAGAAATGCCATCATCATTTTTATGTCCGTAGAATTAATGCTCAACGCAGTAAATTTATTGTTAACAGCATTTTCTGTTCATCATAATGATCCTTCGGTACAAGTATTTGTATTCTTTATCATGGCGCTTGCTGCAGCAGAGGTTGCTGTTGGCTTGAGTATTATTGTTATGATTTATCGAAATACGAAGTCTGTAGATATTAATGTATTAAATCGCCTTAAGTGGTAAAATAAAAGAAGATGATAAACAGTTTACTTTGGTTAATTCCTGTATTGCCTCTGATCGGCTTTTTAATTAATGGCTTAGGACGTAATACCTTGAGTAAAGGCTTAGTCTCCTTCATTGGAAGTGGGGTGATTTTAGCTTCATTTATAATCAGTGTGCTTTTGTTTTTTGATTTAAACGGAAGTGCGCAGAAGCAGTTTTATGTGAACTTATTTGATTGGATTAGTGTGGGCAACTTAGAAATTCCATTTTCTTTGTTATATGATCCACTCAGTTCAATTATGTTATTGGTAATTACAGGTATAGGATTTTTAATCCACCTGTATTCTGCTGCCTATATGCATGAGGATGCTGGATTTGGAAAGTTCTTTAGTTATTTGAACTTATTCATTTTCTTCATGTTGATTTTAGTATTAGGCTCGAACTATATCGTCATGTTTATTGGTTGGGAGGGCGTTGGACTATGTTCTTATCTATTGATTGGTTTTTGGTATAGCAACAGTGCTTATGCAAGTGCAGCCAAAAAAGCTTTTGTTATGAATAGAATTGGGGACTTAGGCTTTTTATTAGGTGTTTTCTTAATGTTTATGACCTTTGGAAGCGTTGAGTTTGCTAAGGTTTTCCCTCAAGTGGCTAATTTTATTCCAGGAACTGGTGTTATTGTTTGTATTTCCATTTTGCTATTTATTGGAGCTTGTGGTAAATCGGCGCAGTTACCATTATTCACTTGGTTACCTGATGCGATGGCTGGACCTACACCGGTTTCAGCTTTAATTCACGCGGCTACGATGGTTACGGCGGGTATCTATATGATTGCTCGTTCTAGTGTATTATTTGAAATGGCTCCATTAACACAAGATATAATTGCGGTTGTGGGGGCTTTAACGGCATTAGTTGCAGCTTTAATTGCGATTTCTCAAACCGATATTAAAAAAGTATTGGCTTATTCTACGGTATCACAATTAGGCTATATGTTTTTAGGTCTAGGTGTTGGTGCTTTTGCTGGTTCTTTCTTCCACGTTTTAACACATGCTTTCTTTAAAGCTTTATTATTCTTAGGTGCTGGATCAGTTATTCACGCCATGCACCACGAACAAGATATGCGCAACATGGGTGGTTTAAAATCGAAATTGAAAACTACTTTTGCGACCATGATGGTAGGAACGATCGCTATTGCAGGAATCCCTCCTTTTTCTGGCTTTTTCTCTAAGGATGAGATTTTAGCCTTTACCTTTGAAAAATATCCTTTCTTGTGGGCAATTGGTTTGATTACCGCTTTCTTAACGGCCTTTTATATGTTTAGAATGATGTTCTTAACCTTTTATGGTAATTTTAGAGGTAAAGCAAAGGATTATGAGCATGCGCATGAATCTCCAAGTGCGATGACTATTCCTTTAATTATCTTGGCTGTTTTAGCCGCTATTGGAGGTTTAATTAATTTCCCTACGGTATTTGGTGGAAACACTTGGTTAGCGACTTGGTTAGCTGGTGCGGGTATCAAACAACAGGTTATTGGTTTTAGTCATGAAACAGAATATGGTTTAATGGCGGTGTCTGTTACAGCGGCTGTATTTGCTATTGTTTTAGCTTATACCAAATATGTTAAACAAGCTGATGTACCTGAAGCGGATGAGGCTAAGCGTTCGGCTTTAGTTCAGTTCTCTTATAAGAAATTTTATTTTGACGAAATATATGATGCCATCATTAGAAAGCCTTTAGACGCGATGTCAGGTTTCTTCTATAAAGTGGTGGATAAAAAAATTATCGATGGCTTGGTTAATGGTTTTGGATGGGGAAGTCAAGAAGGTAGTAAAGCTTTACGTTTATTACAAACGGGTAATGTTGGCTTTTACATATTTATGATGGTGATTGGAATTGTCGCCTTGATGTTATACACTTATTTTTCAATCGCTTAATCTGGTTTAAATATATCAATGGAACTATTAATACTTATATTTCTTCCACTTTTAGGAGCTATTTTTACAGCTGCCTTTGCTAAGGATAATGCCGCTAAGATTAGCGCACTGGTTTTTTCTCTTTTAAATTTAGCTTTGACTATAGGTATAATCGCCAAGTTTGTGCCTGATGCTAGTACGCAGTTTGAGTTAAATTATCCTTGGATTGGGCCATTGGGCATCAATTTTCATATTGGATTAGACGGGATTAGTTTAATTACCGTTTTGTTAACCAATGTTTTAATCCCTATTATTATTTTAACAGCTTATAAACATCAATATGAAAAGCAGCACTCCTTTTTTGCTTTAATTCTATTTATGCAATTTGGCTTGTTATTAGTGTTTACCGCATTAGATGCCTTTTTATTCTATATAGGCTGGGAAGCGGCTTTAATTCCGATCTATTTTATTTGTACGATGTGGGGAGGTAAAGATCGTATTAAGGTGAACATGAAGTTTTTCGTTTATACGATTGCGGGCTCTTTATTTATGTTAATGGGCATCATTTATCTTTATATGCAGAATCCTGCGAATAACTTTGAGTGGAGCGCATTTTATGCTTTAGAATTAGATCGTGTTCAACAATCGTGGGTATTTTGGGCTTTCTTTATTGCTTTTGCGATTAAGATGCCAATCTTCCCTTTCCATACTTGGCAACCGGATACTTATACTGAAGCTCCTGCTCAAGGAACGATGTTACTTTCGGGTATTATGTTAAAGATGGGTATTTTTGGGGTGATTAAATGGTTATTACCGATAGTTCCTCAAGGTGCTCAAGAGTGGTCTAACTTAGTTGTTATTTTAGCAGTAATTGGTATTATTTATGGTTCTATCATTGCCTTTATGCAAGGAAATGCTAAACGCTTAATTGCTTATTCCTCTTTAGCGCACGTAGGCTTAATTGGAGCGGGTTTATTTGCTTCTTTTACCTTTAACCAAGCTGGAGTTCAAGGTTTTCAAGGGGCTATTATTCAAATGTTGAGCCATGGTATCAATGTGGTTGGTTTGTTCTTTGTTGTGGAGTTAATTAGTCAGCAAATGAAGAGCCAGCAAACAGCCGATTGGGGAGGTTTAGCTAAAGTTGCTCCTAGCTTAGCCATCGCATTTTTAATTATTGTATTGGGTACAGTAGCTTTACCAGGTACCAATGGTTTTATTGGAGAATTCTTGCTTTTATTAAGCGTTTATCAATATCAAGCTATTTTAGGCTTATTAGCCGGTTTAACGATTATTTTCGGGGCTGTTTATATGTTCAGATTATATCAAATGGCTATGTTAGGGCCTGTTTCAGAAAAATCAACTGGTTTTATCGATATCAAGGGTACAGATAAACTGGCATTAGCACTTATTTGTGTGATGATCATTGTTATTGGGGTATATCCTAAACCTATCTTGAATCTTTCTGAAGCTTCAGTACAAGCATTGTTAGAACAAATAAATCAAAAATTAACAGGGGTAAACTAAAAGATGAATATAATTATAACCATCACCATTACAGCATTAGTGGTGCTATATGCGGGTTTATTTAAGGCTAAAAAGTTTTTATTGCCTCTAACCATATTAGGCTTACTAGGTTCATTGGCTTTTGTTGCCACGAGCTGGAATAATCCGACTACTTATTATGGCATGATGCGTGTCGATAATTTTGGTCTAGCTTTTACCGCTTTAATTCTAGTGGCTAGTATATTGATATTTATTTTAAGCGTCGATTATTTTGCCAAAGACAGTCAAAATATAGCGGAATACTATACTTTGATGCTTTTTTCGATTGCAGGTATGTATATCATGTTAACTTTCCAAAATATGGCTATGCTATTCATTGGTGTAGAAATTATGTCGGTGAGTTTATATATTTTGGCAGGTATAAGAAAGTTAAACTTTGCTTCCAATGAGGCTTCCCTAAAGTATTTTTTAATGGGAGCTTTCTCTACAGGTTTTTTACTATTGGGGATTACTTTTTTATATGGTGCTACAGGTTCATTTGATTTAAGTGAAATTCAAGCTTATTTATTGAATCAGGTTCAGGATGTGTCTCCTTTATTTTATGTTGGGATTATTCTGTTAATGATAGGTATGAGCTTTAAAATTGGTGCGGCTCCTTTCCACTTCTGGACTCCAGATGTATATGAGGGTTCTCCTTCTTTGATTACGACTTTCATGTCAACGGTTGTGAAAACAGCGGGTATAGCGGCGTTCGTTCGCTTGTTTGCTGGCGCCTTAGAGCCTTTACACGCTTTTTGGAGTCCTGCATTATTAGTATTGGTGGTGATTACCTTGTGTATTGGAAATATAACGGCGCTTTATCAGCATAATTTTAAGCGTATGTTAGCTTATTCTAGTATTTCACATGCGGGTTATTTATTATTTGCTTTAGTTGAAATTACGGCGAATTCTTCCAATGCTGTTTTAATGTACGGAGCAGCTTATTCTTTTGCTAGTATTGCTGCTTTTGGGGTATTGATCTTAGTTAAACAAAATACCGGAAGTGAGCAAATTGAGGCTTTTCAAGGCTTAGGTAAAAGAAATCCGTTCATGGCTGTTGTATTAACTATTGCGATGCTTTCTTTGGCAGGTATTCCATTAACAGCCGGTTTCATTGGAAAATATATGATGTTCTTAAATGTAATGGAGAACTATCATACCACTTTAGTTGTGATTGCGATTTTAAATGCCTTAATAGGATTCTATTATTATTTTAAAGTAATCATTGCGGTTTGGTTTAAAGAAGGTGATTTTGTTGAAGTTAAAGTTTCGAGAGCCTATCAGGTTATTTTTGTTGTTTCCGCATTGATTACCTTAATTTTAGGTGTTTACCCATCAGTAATATTAAATTTGATATAGCACGCTTTATAGATAATTATTTGTAGTTTTACGAATAATTAAACGAATGCAAGATATTTGGAATAATCTTCAACATTTAATAGATCCAGAAAAACTTTTGAAAGAGGGTGGATTCTATCTAGTAGTTTTTGTGATTTTCGCAGAAACAGGGTTATTCTTTGGCTTTTTCCTGCCTGGCGATTATTTGCTTTTCTTGGCAGGAATGTTTGTGGCGACAGGGAAGTTAGATGTAAACATCTATTTGTTAGTGGTTAGTTTGGTTGTCGCAGCAATTTTAGGAA
Organism: uncultured Pedobacter sp.; assembly: GCA_964592575.1. Lineage (GTDB taxonomy): Bacteria > Bacteroidota > Bacteroidia > Sphingobacteriales > Sphingobacteriaceae > Pedobacter. Next base: position 8,110 of record CAZQFF010000001.1, on the reverse strand, counting down.
ATTTTACGGGTTATTGGTTCGGCAGAAAAACTGGGCCAGTGTTATTTAAAAGAAAAGATAGTCTTTTTTTTAAAAAGAAATATTTAGAGGCTGCTGAAAAGTATTATAATAAGCAAGGCGCATTTGCCTTGATTATGGGGAGATTCGTGCCAATTGTGCGTACTTTTGCTCCGATAATAGCGGGAGTAGTTAAATTAGATTTTAGAAAGTTTGCCTTCTACAATATTGCAGGCGCCATTATTTGGATTTGCTCGCTAACATTGTTGGGCTACTTTTTAGGTAAGAAGTTTGCCACCCAAATTGAAGAATATTTAGTTTATATTATTATTGGATTTATAGTAATTACCACCATTCCATTGATAACGGCATTCTTTAAAAAGAAGGTGATTAATAAGGAGATAGAATAAAAATAGAATACCAAATTTATGATTAAAGACGAATCCCATCCTTGGCATAGTGTAACGCCAGGTGATAATGTGCCAGAGACGGTTAATGCAATTATTGAAATTCCAAAAGGCTCTAAAGCCAAATATGAGATTGACAAAGATTCAAATCTGATAAAATTAGACCGCGTATTATTTTCTTCGGTAATGTACCCGGCTAATTATGGATTTATTCCGCAAACTTATTGTGACGATAAAGATCCTTTAGATATATTAGTATTATGCTCTGTAGATGTGTACCCCATGACAATTATGGAAGCCAAAGTTATTGGTGTCATGCATATGGTAGACAATGGAGAGCAAGATGATAAAATTATTGCGGTGGCTAAAAATGATATGTCAGTAAATCACTATAATGATTTATCGGAATTGCCTCCTCATACGATGAAAGAAATAGCTAAATTCTTCCAAGATTATAAGGCTTTAGAAGAGAAAAAAGTGACGATTGAACATTTATTGGGTGTACGTTATGCTCATAAAGTTATTCAAGAAAGTATAGAGCTTTATAATAAGGAGTTCGGAAATAAATCAAAATAGTATATTAAATTATAAATGCTTTTTTTATGATTACCCTTTCTCTAATCGTTCCTCCCCATGCAATCGCCCTAGCTACTACGGAAGTTGGGGATGATACTGGTCCAGTCCTTTGGCGCCTGATATTGGCGCTGTTTCTGGTTGTATTAAATGGATTTTTCGTGGCAGCTGAGTTTGCCATTGTTAAAGTTCGAGCTTCACAGATTGAAATTAAAGCTAAATCTGGAAGTAGAGTTGGAAAAATGGCAAAGAATATCGTGCACAATTTGGATGGTTATTTAGCCGCCACGCAATTGGGTATTACTTTAGCCTCCTTAGGTTTAGGTTGGGTTGGGGAAAGTGTCATGCATACAATCTTTTTAAGATTTTTCGAAAGTATTAATCTTGATTTGGGAGAAGCATTTGTTCATTCGGCATCTACGGTAGTAGCCTTTGCGCTCATCACTTTTATGCATATTGTATTTGGGGAGTTAGCGCCTAAGTCAGTGGCTATTCAAAGGCCTGTGAGTACGACCCTTTTCATATCATTTCCGCTACAGGTATTTTACGTCGTATTTAGACCGTTCATCTGGGCATTAAATGGATTTGCTTCAATTATTTTGAAACCTTTTGGGATCAATACTTCAGGAGCTCATGATTCTATTCATAGTAATGAAGAGCTTCAGTATATTTTGGATCAAGGAAAGGAGAGTGGGGCACTTGAGGATAATGAGCATGAACTTATTAAAAACGTATTTGATTTTAATGAGCGTGTGGTTAAAAACATTATGGTGCCTCGAACTAAAATTTCGGGTGTAGAACTACATGCAAATAATGAAGAATTAGTTGATCGTATTATAGCCGAAGGTTATTCGAGGTTGCCTGTATATGACGATGTTATTGATAAAATCGTAGGTATTGTACATGCTAAGGATATTTTGCCTTTAATAGCGAGTCAAAAGGAATGGAGTTTAAGAGATATTATTCGTAAACCTTATTTTGTTCCTGAAACAAAAAAAATTAACGATTTATTATCGGAGTTACAATTAAAGCGTATTCAAATTGCCATCGTGGTAGATGAGTTTGGGGGTACAGCTGGTATGGTAACCTTAGAAGATATTGTTGAGGAATTGGTGGGAGAAATCCAGGATGAGTATGATGAAGAAACACCAATGGTTGAAAAGATTTCAGATTCAGAATTTGTAATTAATGGGGATGCACCTGTTTACGATGTCAATGAATATTTACCGCACGATTTACCAGAGGATGAGGTTTATGATACCATCGGCGGTTTAGTTACTCACGCATTTGGACGTATTCCTGAAGTGGGTGAAAGTGAAACCTACTATGGTTATATCTTTACCATTTTGAAAAAAACGGAACAAAACATCGAGTCTATTAAATTAGAATTGGTTATTAGTAAGAGTGAAATGGTTGACAATCATTAATTAATTCTTTAGCCTATGCACGTGTTTTATACACCTGATTTGAGTGATAATGATTTTTATAGCTTAAATGAAGAAGAAAGTAAGCACTGTGCTAAGGTTTTACGATTAGGCCATGGGGATAAGGTTCAGTTAATTGATGGAAGAGGTGGCTTTTTCGAGGCTGAAATAATTGAGCTGAATAAACGCCATGTAAACTTAAAAATTCTAACGCGGCAATTGGATTATGGTAAAACCACCTATTCCATTCATATCGCCATTGCTCCAACTAAAAATATTGATCGCTTAGCTTGGTTTTTAGAAAAGGCCACGGAAATGGGTATTGATGAAATCAGTACTTTTATTTGTGATCGTTCGGAAAGAAAGATTTTAAAAGAAGAGCGTCTAGATAAGATTATCACTGCTGCAGTTAAACAATCTTTAAAAGCTTATCATCCTGTTCTACATCCTAATCAAAAATTTAAGGACTTTATGAAACAAGATTTCTCTGCTTATCAGGGAAATTTGTTCATCGCACATTGTGAAGAAGATCAGAATAAAATATATTTGAAAGATGCTATCCGTTTAGGCGAGAAGTATTTAGTGTTGATTGGGCCTGAAGGTGATTTTAGTCCAGAGGAAATTGTCTTGGCTAAATCTATAGGTTTTAAAGCGATAAGTTTGGGGAATAGTCGCTTGAGGACGGAAACTGCAGGACTTGCTGCTTGTTTTGAGCTCAATTTGCTGAATCGTGTGTAAGGCTGTTTGTGTTAGCAAAAGAGATAAAAATTAATAAGAAAATTAAGATGTATAAAGTAAAAGTAAATTCTACATACGATTTTGATTTAGATTGGAATAATCAGGGTTTTTATTGGAATGGGGAGCTTATCGAAGCGGATGCGCTGGATTTAAGCAACTTTAAAAGACATATTATTTGGAAGGATAAATCCTATAATCTGGAGTTGATTAGTTTAAATAAGGAGGAGAAGACAGCCCAAATTAAGGTAAATGGGAATGTGTATGCGGTGCAAGTTAAAGATCAATTTGATCAACTTTTAAAACAGTTGGGTATGGATAATTTAACGGCTAATAAAGTACAGCAAATTAAAGCGCCTATGCCAGGTTTGGTACTTCAAGTTTTAGTGGCCGAGCAAACAGAAGTGAAAAAAGGAGATAATTTGTTGGTTTTAGAAGCCATGAAGATGGAAAATATGCTCAAGTCTCCAGCGGATGGTTTAATTAAAAAGATTTTAGTTAAAGCCGGAGATAAAGTTGAAAAGAATCAAATATTGATTCAATTTTGATAGATTAAATCTTATATTAGCTATTATAAACCTTTAGGCATTTTTATTTCCCCATGATCTTTAAAACTAGTCCATTTAAAATCCTTGTTGTACTTCTTTTAGGCTTTCTGTATAGTGGTTCTGCCATGTCGCAAACTGGCAATAATGGTGCAAGTACTAATGGAAGTCAGCAGAATAACGTCATTACGGCAATGCCTTTTTTGTTAATTACTCCAGATGCTAGAGCTGGGGCTATGGGAGAAGCAGGTGTGGCTGTTTTGCCGGATGGGAATGCAATGTCTATCAATCCTTCCAAATTAGCCTTTATGGATAGAGATTATGGTTTTTCGGTCTCTTATAGCCCTTGGTTAAAAAGTTTAGTGCCAGACATGAATTTAGCCTATTTAAGTGGCTATTATAAGTGGAAAGATAAAAATGTTATTGGGGCATCCTTAAGATATTTTTCATTAGGTCAAATTCAATTAACGGATGCTGGACAACAAGATTTAGGGACGTATAGCCCGAGTCAATTAGCCTTTGATGTAAATTATGCTAGTAAATTCGGAGATGGGTTTTCTTTAGGTTCGGCAGTTCGTTTTATCTACTCTAATGTGGAAAGTGGTTTAAGTTCTGCAGGAAATGACGATGCTAGTAAATTTGGTTTTGGGGTTGATGTTTCCGCTTTTTATAAAAAGCCAACTGTTATTTTTAACGAGGATGCGATATTTAGTTTAGGTTTAAATATTTCGAACATAGGACCACGCATTTCAAATATAGCAGATAACAATACCAATTTTATGCCAACCAATTTAAAGTTTGGGGCTGCCAGTACTTGGATTTTGGATGATTATAATCAATTTACGTTTACGTTAGATTTTAATAAGCTTTTGGTGCCTACTCAGCCAGTTTTAAATTCGGCGGGTGAGATCATTGCTGGTAAGGACCCTAATCGTTCGGTTCCGGGTGCAATTTTTGGGTCTTTCTCCGATGCTCCTGGAGGCTTTAAAGAGGAGTTGAAAGAAGTGAGTTATGCTATTGGTACAGAATATTGGTATAATAATCAATTTGCACTTAGAGCGGGCTATTTATTTGAGAGCCCTGAAAAGGGAAACAGACGCTATCTTACTTTAGGTGCTGGTTTGAAATATAATATCTTCAATTTGGACTTTGCTTATATTTTAGCAAATCCTCAAAAAAGTCCTTTAGCAAATACTTTGCGTTTTACTTTGTTATTTAATTTTGGAGACACCAAATAATGAAATTGAAAGTTGGATTTGGGTTTGATGTACACCAATTAAAAGATAATCATCCGTTTTATATTGGGGGCGTTTTATTAGATCATCATCGCGGTGCCTTTGGTCATTCTGATGCGGATGTTTTATTACACGCGATTTGTGATGCTTTATTAGGGGCAGCTAATTTACGTGATATTGGTTTTCATTTTAAAAACACTGATCCGCAATGGAAAGGGGTGAGTAGCTTAGTACTACTAGAGAAAACGATGGATATGTTAAGAGCGCAGCAATGGGAAGTTAATAATGTGGATGCTATGCTTTGCTTAGAGGCCCCTAAAATTAATCCTCATATCCCAACTATGCAAGCTTATATTGCCAAAGCGATGGGGATAGATGTGGCTGATATTTCAATTAAAGCTACTACAAATGAGCAGATGGGTTTTATAGGACGTGAAGAAGGAGTTGTGGCTTATGCGGTTTGTTTGCTACAAAGGCCCTAACTCCTTGCTAATTTTTTATTATTCTAGATAATGAGATGGCTTAGGCTTGTTTAGCGAATTGTAATTCACCTTGAATTTTTACTTCCTCACTTACCATTACTCCACCTGCTTCTAAAGCAGCATTCCAGGTTAAGCCAAAGTCAGCACGGTTAATTTTTCCTTTTAAAGTGAAACCCGCTTTAGTATTTCCCCACGGATCAGTTGCAATACCACCAAATTCTGCTTTTAATTTTACCGGTTGAGTAACGCCACGAATCGTTAAATCACCTTTTAATACATATTCATCATCATCTTCATCAAGTTCCATGGATTGTGAAGTAAATACCATTTGTGGGTGGTTTTCTGCATCAAAAAAATCAGCTGATTTTAAGTGATTATCACGATCATTATTTCCAGTATCTAAAGAGTTAATATCTCCTCTGAATTTAATTTGTGCATTTTGAAAATCATCGTTTTCGGTTTCTAGTTCAGCATTGAAGCTTTTTAAGTTACCTGTAACTGTGCTAATCATTAAGTGTTTCACTTTGAATTGAAGCTCACTATGAGTCGGATCCAAATTCCATTTAGTTGCCATAAGCTTTATATTTAATTAATTGATATGTAATGTGGTACAAAGTTAAAGCGATTTTTTTGGCTTCTTCTTGACCTATGTTAATTAATGATAAAAATGAAATATAAAATGCTATTTCTTTTTCACTAAATCTTTTCTAACGCGGCTTAGTGACTCTGGGGTAATGCCTAAATAAGAAGCAATCATCCACTGAGGGACTCTTGAACTTAAATTGGGATAGAGTTTAAGGAAATAAAGGTATCGGGTTTCAGCAGAGGCGCCTAATAGCATATCTATTCTTTTCTGCATGAACCTTATCGAGTTATGTAGCATTTGAATATTAAGCTCTAGAATTTCTGGTACTATAGGTTGGATGCTAGCAAAGAAATCTTTTTTAACTAGGACAACTTCAGTATCTTCAATCGCCTCAATATAGAAGTTTGAGGCTTCATTGAAAATAAAGCTATCTCGATCGGAAAGCATCCAATCTTCACTCGCAAATTGAATAATATGTTCTTTCCCTTTTTCGTCTATGGAATAGTAGCGTAATAAGCCTTTATTCACGAAATAGGATTCAGACCGAGTATCTCCTGGTCTTAATAAAATAGTGCCTTTTTTAAGATGTTTGCTTTGTAAACAGCTCGTAGCTTGGATAGCTTGCTCTTCAGTAATAGACAAACGTTTTTTGAGATATTGGGCAAAGGCTTCCATCTTCTTTACTCTTTTGGAGCGTTAGGAATTTGTTCAAAATTGGCAGCACATTTATTGCATCCGGTGCTACAATTACCTTTACTTGGAAATACTGAAGAATAAACTTTCTTTCCAACATAATAAAGAGCGGCTAAAAAGATTACTATAACAAGTATTTGTTGTAAGTCCATATGCAAATATAGGTATTATTTAATTAAAGAAGCTCGATGGTTAAAACCATCGAGCTTCTTTAATTAAAAGTTTTCCTTTATTAATCGTTCTAATTCATCGGCAGGGAAAACGCCAGATTGTCGCCATTTAATTTCACCCTTTTTAAAAATAGCCAAAGTAGGCACACTTCTTATTTGGTATTGCGAAGACACTTGTGGGTTTTGATCGACATCTATTTTTATGATGCTAGCGGAATCGCCCACTCTTTTTTTTACATCTTCTAAAATGGGTGCCTGCATTTTGCATGGGCCACACCATACGGCGAAGAAATCTACTAAAACTGGTTTATCTTGATTAATTATTTCTTGAAATGTCATTTTTATTTGTTTTAAAAAGTCTGTTTACGCTTACTGATTGGATTTGTTGCGCAGTTTGTTGTGCTACAGCAACCAATATTACATATTGGCATCAGCGTAAATAAGCCAGCTAGAGCAACAACGGTCCATTGTTCAGTTTGAATTCCTTGAACAAGGAAAATAAGCCCTATAACTAGACGGATAATCCGCATAAAATTCCAATTTCTCCAATAGTTTTTCATCTTATAACATGGTAGTTGGGCAAACGTAATCACTTACTTTAAATTTGCCCGATTCTTTAATTGCCGTAAAACCACCTTGAATATCAATCAAGTTGTTGTAGCCCCTTGCTCTTAGAATAGAGTTAAAAATCATAGAGCGATAACCACCTGCACAGTGAACGTAATAGGTTTTATCTTTGTTTATTTCTGCAAGATGATCGTTTATATAATCTAATGCTAAATTTTCTGCTCCAATAACATGCTCTGAAAAATGTTCACTTTTCTTACGCACATCTAAGATGTTTAAATTAGGGTCTTTTTCCAAACGTTTAGCTAATTCATCAACTGAAATAGATTCAATGGTGTCGGTTTCTTTTCCTTCTTTTTTCCAAGCTTCAAATCCGCCTTTCAGAAAGCCGATAGTGTTGTCATAACCTACACGGGCAAGACGTGTAACAATTTCTTCTTCACGGCCTTCATCTGCTATTAATAAAATGGTTTGCTTAATATCAGGAATTAAAGTGCCCACCCAAGGTGCAAAATTTCCATCTATACCAATATTGATAGCATTTGGTATAAATCCTTTAGCAAAGCTTTGCGGACCGCGTGTATCTAATAATAGCGCATCTGTTTCGTTGGCTACTAATTCAAATTCTGTTGGGTTTAAGGCTCTTGTGCCTTTGTCTAAAACCTGATCTATACTCTCATAACCTTTGATGTTCAT